>DWWG01000014.1 GCA_019119875.1 Candidatus Dietzia intestinigallinarum
TCCGTGGCGGGATCGAGCTTGCGCACCAGGCTCGGGGAGAGATCGGCGAGATCGAACTCGGCCAGGAGTCGGCGGGCCTCGTCGTCGTCGACCCCCGCCAGCACCCGCCCGATCGTCACCCCGTGCGCAGGCACGGCGACCACCCGGATCTCCTCCCCCGCCTGCACCGGGCCGGCCGCGAGGACCCGCGCATACGCACCGGGGCGACCACCCTCGGTGAAGCGACGCACCCACTTCGGCCTGCCGGTGCGGTGGGCGAAGGTCTGGCACGGGATGCGTGGCGTGGTGATCTGCAGGCGCAACCCGCCTCTGCCGACCTCCAGCTCCGTGCCGATCTGCAGCTGCGAGGTGTCGATGCCGGTGACCCGCAGGTTCTCGCCGAAGAATCCGATCGGGATGGGGCCGCCGAACTCCGGCTCCCACTGCTCGACGTCGGAATCCGAGAGCAGGTAGACGGCCTTCCACGGGCCGCCGTGATGCTCGCGATCGGCCTGGATGTCGCTGTGCAGGCCGAGCGCCCGGACGGCCACGGGGCCCTCGACGGGACGCTTGTCGATCGCCGAGACCCCCACCCGGCCGGGCACGGTGATCAGCTGGTCGACCACGCACACCGCGCGGATCGTGAACGTGTCGGTGACCACGGGGCCGGTGGGGTCGTCGTGTTCCACGGCCATCAGTGCCCGAATCTCCGGTTGCGGGCCCCGTAGTCGCGCAGGGCACGCAGGAAGTCGACGCGCCGGAACGCCGGCCAGTAGGCCTCGGTGAACCAGATCTCGGAGTAGGCGCTCTGCCACAGCAGGAATCCGGACAGGCGCTGCTCGCCGGAGGTACGGATCACCAGGTCCGGGTCGGGCTGCCCGGACGTGTAGAGGTGCTCTCCGATCGCCTCGACGGTCATGCCGTCGACCAGCTCCTGCCCGGTTCGCCCCTCGGCGATGAGCTGGGCGACCAGCTCGCGGGCGGCGTCGGCGATCTCGTGGCGTCCGCCGTACCCGATCGCCACGTTGACCGTGCACCCCGGCCGGCCGGTGCTCGCCCGCTCCGCCGCGCGGAGACGCTCCGCGATCGTCTCCGGCAGCACCTCGAGGCGCCCGACGATCCGGACCTCCCAGTTGCGGTCGGGGCCCGTGATCTCGTCCACCACGTCGGCGATCACCTGCAGGAGCTCCTCGAGCTCGGATGCGTCCCGGCCGAGGTTCTCGGTGCTGAGCAGGTAGATCGTGACCAGATCGATCCCCAGTTCGTCGCACCAACCGAGCAGCTCGGCGATCTTCGTGGCCCCCGCGCGATAGCCGTGGCTGACGTCGGTGAAACCGGCCTCGCGGGCCCAGCGCCGGTTACCGTCGGCCATCACCGCGATGTGGCGGGGCAGCCTCGAGGAGTCCAACGAGGCACGCAGTCGCGCTTCGTAGAACGAGTACAGGGGCGAGGAGGCGTCCACGCGGGAAAGAGTACCGCGCGACGCCCCTTCCCCCGTGGGCCGCCTCAACCACCGTGGGATCATCCGCGCCGGCCCCTGCGGACGGCGTCGGCGAGCGCGCGCAGGCTGTCCGCGGTGGTCTCCCAGCCGATGCACGCGTCTGTGACGGACTGGCCGTACACCAGCTCGTCGGCCTCGACGGACTGGGCCCCGGGCTCGATGAAGCTCTCCACCATGACTCCCGAGATCCCCTGCTCGCCGCCGGCGATCCGCTCGGCGAGCTCGCCCACGACCTCGGCCTGCCGCACGTGCGACTTGCCGGAGTTGGCGTGACTGGCGTCGACCATCACCAGGCCGGGCAGCCCGACCTTCGCGACCGTGGCGACGGCCGAGGCCACCGACCCGGCGTCGTGGTTCGGACCGCCGGTGCCGCCGCGCAGGATCACGTGGCAGTCGGAGTTACCGGCCGTCTCCACGACGGCGGCGCGCCCCTCGGAGTCGGTGCCGAAGAACACGTGCCCCGACGACGACGACCGGCATCCGTCCACCGCGACCTGCACGTCGCCGTCGGTCCCGTTCTTGAAGCCGACCGGCATGGACAGCCCCGACACGAGCTGGCGGTGCACCTGGCTCTCGGTCGTGCGCGCACCGATCGCGCCCCAGGAGACGGCGTCGGCGATGTACTGGGGGCTGGTCGGCTCGAGGAACTCGGTGCCGACCGGCAGTCCCAGGTCCAGCACGTCCAGCAGAAGCCTGCGGGCCGTGCGCAGTCCGCGCGGGATGTCGTAGCTGCCGTCCAGCGCGGGATCGTTGATGAGTCCCTTCCAGCCCACGGTCGTGCGCGGCTTCTCGAAGTAGACGCGCATGACGATCAGGAGATCCTCGGCCAGGTCCTCGGCGAGGGCCGCCAGGCGTGCGGCGTAGTCGAGAGCCGCCTCCGTGTCATGGACCGAACACGGCCCCACCACCACCAGCAGGCGGTCGTCCCTGCCCGCCAGCACCTCGGCCACGGCGCCGCGGCTGCGCTCGACTAGCGCCTCGCGGGCCTCGCCCAGCGGCAGTTCACCGAGGATCTCGGTGGGGGTCGGAAGCGGCGAGTACGACAGGACCCGACGGTCGGCGGTCTGGGTGGGATTCTCGGCGGTGATGGTCACGGCTGTGCGCTCCTGGTGTTGGTGGTGGCGGGCCGGGTGCCGTGATCTGCTGGTGCCCTTGTCGACACCCGGGCCGCCTGAACTCAAATGGCGGGAGGCGGCGACCGTGATGGTCACCGCCTCTGGGCTCCGGGTGTCGACGTCCCGATCTAGAGGACGCGTGCGCTCGCGGCGCGGGCTCCACCCGGAGCCCACATAAAGCGCCAATATGCGCGAGCGTTCGACATACCGGAGAGCATAACAGAACGCGACCGACGCCCCACCGTCCGCCTCGTCACACAGGACCCCCCGTCGCACAAGACGTAGTTCACGGCGGTCACACCGGGTTACCGTATACCGGCCGTGGGAACCCCCACGGGACCAACGATTCTCAGGAGGACACGTGACTCAGGGTGACCCGAGCGCATCGGGAGGCCAACACTGGCACGGTGACCCGAACCCGTGGGGCCACAACCCGCAGAACCAGGGACATGGGGCGTATCCGGACCAGCCGATGCCGGCCAACAGGGTCGAGGCGAAGGGATTCCTCGCCGCACTGTTCGATTTCAGCTTCCAGAGTTTCATCACCGTTACCTTCGCCAAGGTGATCTACGCGATCCTCTTGGCGGTGGCGGTCGCTTCCTGGCTGCTGCCCGCCTTCAGCATGATGTCGGAGTCCACCGGTCTCGGGGTCGCGCTCCTGTTCCTGGGCTGGATCCCCGGCTTCGTCCTGGTGATCATCTACCGCATCGCACTCGAGGTGACGGTCTCGATGGTGCGGACGTCACAGAACACCGCCGCCACCCGCGAGGAGATCGAGCTGCTGCGCCGGGACCTGCGCGCCGGCGCCTGAGCAGGGCCACCTTCGTCCGAACGACCCGCTCGTCGGGGCCGCGAACGGCCACCGACGGGCGGGTCGGTCCGTCTGGGGAATGGATCACACCACCCTTTTGTTTGACATGTCAGCAAGTTAGGGTGGGGGCGCACCAGAGGGGGAAGCCGCACCACCAGGAGCATGCGAGAAAACCCGCGACAGACACCACGCCAGACGCACACGAGAGGCCAGCACCATGCAGTTCGGAATCTTCAGCATCGCCGACATGACACCCGACCCCGTCACCGGCGCAATCCCCACCGAGCAGGAACGACTGCAGGCGATCATCGAATACGCGGTGCACGCCGAGCAGGTGGGCCTGGACGTCTTCGCCCTGGGCGAGCACCACAACCCGCCTTTCGTCACCTCCTCCCCCACCACCACCCTCGGCTACATCGCGGGCAGGACCTCCGAGATCATCCTGTCGACGGCCACCACGCTGATCACCACCAACGACCCGGTGAAGATCGCCGAGGACTACGCCATGCTCCAGCACCTGGCCGACGGCCGGGTCGACCTGACCATGGGCCGCGGGAACACCGGCCCGGTGTACCCGTGGTTCGGCCAGGACATCCGCCAGGGGCTGCCGCTGGCGATAGAGAACTACGAACTGCTCCACCGCCTGTGGCACGAGGACGTCGTGGACTGGGAGGGCAGGTTCCGCACGCCGCTCCAGCAGTTCACCTCCACACCGCGCCCGCTCGACGGCGTCGCCCCGTTCGTGTGGCACGGCTCGATCCGCTCCCCGCAGATCGCCGAGCAGGCCGCCTTCTACGGCGACGGCTTCTTCCACAACAACATCTTCTGGCCCATCAGCCACACCAAGCAGATGGTCGAACTGTATCGCCGCCGCTACGAGCACTACGGCCACGGCTCCGCCGACCAGGCGATCGTCGGCCTGGGCGGGCAGTTCTTCGCCCGCCCCAACAGCCAGGACGCGATCGACGAGTTCCGCCCCTACTTCGACAACGCCCCCGTCTACGGCCACGGCCCGTCGATGGAGGACTTCACCGCACAGACCCCGCTCACGGTGGGCTCCCCGCAGCAGGTCATCGACCGCTACATGACGATGCGCGAGCACGTGGGCGACTACCAGCGACAGCTGTTCCTCATCGACCACGCCGGCCTGCCCCGCAAGACGGTCCTCGAGCAGATCGAGATCCTGGGCACCGAGATTGTGCCCGTCCTGCGCCGCGAGCTCGACGCCCTGCGCCCGGCCCACGTGCCGGACGGCCCCACCCACGCCGGCCGGGTCGCCGACCGCGACGCCGCGCTGGCCGACGCCGGCGAGCCCGACTACGACGACGCCTACCGCTTCGGCACCGGCGACAACTGGACCGGCCTGACCGTCGAGGGCGGCCGGCGCGCACAGGAGCAGTCCCTGGCCCGCGAACGCCGCGACCGGGCCCGCCTCGAGCAGTCGCAGGCCGGGAAGGAGAACACGTGACCACCCACGACACCAGCCCCACCGGCGAGCGACCGTTGAACCTCGTCGTCGTCGCCGCCGGAACCTCCGTGCCCTCCAGCACGAGGATGCTCGCCGACCAGCTCACCAACGCCACTCGTGACGCGCTGGCGCGGCACGGCCGGGACGTCCACGTGACGGTCCTGGAGGTGCGGGATCTCGCGCACGAGATCGTCGACGCGACCTTCACACGGTTCCCCGGCGACAAGCTCAAGGCGGCGCTGACCGAGATCGGACGCGCCGACGGCGTGATCGCGGTGACACCGACGTACAACCAGTCCTACTCCGGCCTGTTCAAGGCCCTGTTCGACGTGATCGAGCCCGGCACCCTCACCGGCGTCCCCGTGGCGCTCGGCGCGACCGGCGGCACCGCGCGACACTCGCTGGCGATCGACTACGCGCTGCGGCCGATGTTCGCCTACCTCAAGGCCGACGTCGTACCCACCACGGTGTTCGCCGCGAGCGAGGACTTCGGCGCCGTCACCACCGCCGCCGACGAGAACTCACTCGCCACCCGGGCGGGGCGTGTCGGCACGGAACTGGGCGACTACATGCTGCGCTTCGCCGGAGTGACAGGCGGCGCCGTGGCACCCACCCGCGCCGATGCCGGGCGGGGACGACGGACCGACGACGACGAGTTCGGCGACTTCGTACCCATGGGGGACCTCCTGGGCCGCTGAGCGACCGGGCCCCCACGGCCAGGCGGGGCCAGTGGGTCCCGGCGGGGTCAGCGGGTCTCGGTGGAGTCCCTGTTCTCGGAGGCCGCCTGCACCCCGGCCCGGTCGGTGCCCTCGTCGACCAGCTGATCCGGCTCCGGGTGCTCCGCGTCGAAGCTCTCCGGCAGGTTCTTGATGTGCTTGTTCATGTTGCGGATCAGCAGCACCGTGGCGATGAGCAACAGCAGCACCACCGGGATGCCGAGCGGCGAGGCCTTGCCGAACTCCGGCCCCACCGGATTCTCGTTGTAGCCCGGAGTACCGGGCGACTGGTGCTGCGCCAGGATCATCGCCGACTCGTACGCCAGGATCTGGACGTCCGGTCCCAGGGTGATCATCGCGGGTCCTCACTCGTGTTCGGTCCGACCGGGAGATCGACATACGGGTCGACCCCCTCGAACAGGTCTGCCTCGTATTGTCCCTCACCGAGCTCCGGAAATCCCACCCGGCTGGCCGCCAGCTCGAACTCCTCGGTCGGCCAGACCCGCTGCTGCATCTCGACCGGGGCCGCGAAGAACCACCCGTTCGGGTCGATCTGCGTGGCATGCGCCAGAAGTGCCGAGTTGCGCTGCTCGAAGTAGTCCCCGCACTCCACCCGCGTGGTGACCCGCTCCATGATGTCCGGGCGGTCGCCCCACCGGGAGAGGAAGTCCGCGAAGTAGTGGACGCCGTCGCGGGCGAACAACTCCTCGTCCAGCAGCTCCAGGCGGCTCTTGGGGAAGCCGTGCGTGTAGTAGACCTTCGCGATCGCCCACGGCTCGCCCGCCTCCGGATACCGGGCGGGATCCGCGGCGGCCTCATAGGCGGCCATCGACGCCGAATGCACCTTCAGATGATCCGGGTGCGGATACCCGCCGTTCTCGTCGTAGGTGATCATCACGTGCGGGCGGAACTCCCGGATCCTGCGGACCAGGGCGCCGGTGACCTCGTCGTCGTCGGCGAGAGCGAAACACCCCTCCGGCAGCGGCGGTTTGGGGTCCCCCTCCGGCAGACCCGAGTCCACATACCCCAACCAGTGGTGGTCGACACCCAGGATGTCGGCGGCGCGCGCCATCTCGCGGCGCCGCACCGCGGGCAGGTCGGCGGTGATGTCCGGCCGGTCCATCGCCGGGTTGAGGATATCGCCGCGTTCACCCCCGGTGCAGGTCTCCACCAGCACGCGGACACCCTCCGCGACATACCGGGCCATGGTCGCCGCCCCCTTGGACGCCTCGTCGTCGGGATGAGCGTGGACCGCCATCAGGCGGAGACCGGCCATCGTGGCACCTGCCGTTCTTCAACTGGAACACTTGACGTGACCGCACCATTCTAGGGTCGAACCGGTCGGTGGTGCCCCCCGGCGGGCTCGCCGCCCCGCCCCCGATACCCTGGGGGCATGAGTGAGCCGAGGTCGGACGCCCCGTCACAGCGCCCCCCGTCCCGCCCGGAGGACCGCTACGGCGCCGCCGATCCGAAGTCCGGCGTGACGGGCAAGCTCGTCGCCGCACTCCTCATCCTCCTGGTGGGTGCGCTCCTGGTGGCCGGAGCGGTCACCGTCTACCGGCTCAACGCCACACCCGACATCACCGGAGAGGTGATCGGCGTGGAGGTGGTGGACGAGGAGCTGGTCCGGGTCTCCATGACAGTCAGCCGTGACGAGCCCGGCGTCGCCGCCTACTGCATCATCCGCGCCCAGGACCAGTCCAAGGGTGAGCTCGGCCGGCGCGAGGTGTACGTCCCGCCGTCCGAGAACGGTGTCCTCCAGGTCGACACCGAGATCTTCACGAGCTCCAGGGCGTACATGGCGGACGTCTACGGGTGCGGCGACGACGTGCCCGACTACCTGCGCAGCTAGCCACCGCGCCCCGCCGAGCGGACCCGCGCGTTGTGTTAGCATCGTCTTCATCAGCACGGCTCCCTTGCGCGGGGCCGTGTTTTTGTTACATGACGATGCAGCGAACAGATTGGAGTGCGCCATGGCGAACGACACCCAGGTCCACTGGCTGACCCAGGACTCGTACGACCGTCTCATGGCCGAGAAGGAGGCGCTCATCGCGAACCGCCCCGTGATCGCCGCCGAGATCAACGAGCGGCGCGAGGAGGGCGACCTCAAGGAGAACGCCGGCTACCACGCCGCGCGCGAGCAGCAGGGCCAGGAGGAGGCCCGGATCCGGACCATCGACGACCTGCTGGCCAACGCCCAGGTCGGTGAGACCCCCACCGAGTCCGGAGTGGCGCTCATCGGCTCCGTCGTCCGCGCCTACTACAACGGCAACGAGGACACCAAGGAGACCTTCCTCATCGGCACCCGCGGTGAGGGCTCCGGCAAGGAGGACCTGGAGATCTACTCCCCCGAGTCCCCTCTCGGCAAGGCCATCCTCGGCGCCCGGATCGGCGAGACCCGCGAGTACACCGCCCCCAACGGCAAGCCGGTCTCCGTCACCGTCGTGACCGCGGAGCCGTACCAGAGCTGACCCTCTCCGGCCGCCCGCCGGTGGTAGGTTTTTGTCGAATGTCGGGCCGGAACCTCGGTCCCGATCCCGCGCCGGCATAGCAGGAGTTACACGTGTCAGACGGTTCCCAGGACAGGCCCCTCGGCCCCGCGCCGAAGATCGAAGCGGCGGCCGGGCTGGTCCTGGGTCCGGCCCTGCGCACAGGCCAGTCGCCGTTCGAGGACGACCTGTACACGTGGACGCCCGAGGTGGCCGAGGAACTCGCCCGCAGACTGGACGCCGATCCGGACGAGTCGGCGGGCGAGTCCAACCGGTCCCCCGTCATGCAGGCTCTGCACGACCAGCTCGAGGGCGCGCCCCGGCCGGTCGTTCTGCTGGCCGCCGAACTGCTCTACATCCAGCAGCTGCCGCTGTCCACGGTCACGGCCCGCCTCAAGCGGGGCCGCGTCCGCGACGTGCTGTCGTGGACCGAGGGCGCGCCCGAGATCCCGACCGAACTGGACGAGGTCCTCGCCGAGCGCGGCCCGCTGACCGGCGGGTTGGGCTTCAACGTCCAGATGCGCGAGCACCTGCGCTGGCTGTGCTCGTTCATCATCCACTGGGCCGAGCTGGACGCCTCGGTCCGTGACGCCGCGCTCAGCGACCCGTGGGAGTTCCAGCGGGCGGCGCGCTCGACGCCCGGGGACTGGCGGGCGATCCGCTACAGCCTCCAGTACCTCGTGTGGCCCGGCTACTTCCAGCCGATCGTCAAGCACGAGCACAAGACCCGGATCCGCGACGCGTTCGCGGACCTCATCAGCGGCCCGTCCGGGATCGACGAGCTGGACATCGACCAGGACCTGCACCGGATCGCCGAGGTCCTGTCCGCCCAGCTCGGCCAGCCCGTCGACTGGTACCGCGGCTCGGTGGCCAACCAGTGGCAGCGCCACCGCGACGACCACTCGCGGCGCGCCTGGCTCGTGCGGCCCGGGCGCGGCGGGGTCGGCAAGGCCGGCCAGTGGGTGGCGCAGAACCGGATCGCGCTGCCCGCCTCCCACCTGCCGCGGATCCCGGCCCACGCCAGCCGACTGGAGGTCTCGCAGGCGGTCGAGCAGGGCTACCCGCACCTGGACTACCAGGCCCGATTCCAGCTCACCGCCGAGCTGCACACCTTCCTGTCCCGGATGAACCCGCAGGACGTGGTGGCCACCGTGACCGACGCCCGCCTGCAGCTGGGCACGCTCACCGACGCCCTCGGCTACGTCGAGGACGGCGGGCAGCAACTCGAGCGCTCAGTGCTGTGGAGCGATGTCACCCTGGACCTGGACGCCCTGCCCAGCCCGCTGTCGGAACTGATCGGCGAGCCCGGCACCGTCGTGGACCTCACAGACGGACTGGACGCGCTGCTCACGGCGATGCACCCCGGCAGCCACTCGACCGAGTCTGCGATCGCCGAGGCCCCCACCGCCGGTGCGGTCCCCACGCTGCCCGCGGTGACCGACGAGCTCGCCGACGGTCTGCACATGCCGCGCGAGGAGCTGCAGCAGATCGTGGACACGCTGCAGTCTCGGCAGCAGATCGTGTTCTACGGCCCGCCCGGCACCGGTAAGACCTACCTCGCGCAGGAGCTCGCCCGCTTCCTGGCCGGCGCCGACGACCCGAGTCGCGTGCAGCTGGTGCAGTTCCACCCCAGCTACGCCTACGAGGACTTCTTCGAGGGTTACCGCCCCACGCTCACCGAGTCCGGCCAGCCGGGCTTCGCGCTGCAGGCCGGCCCGCTGCGCCGGCAGGCGGCCCGGGCGACCTCCGAGACCGGACGTGACCATCCGAGCTTCCTCATCATCGACGAGATGAACCGCGCCGACCTGGCACGCGTGTTCGGCGAGATGTACTTCCTGCTCGAGTACCGCGACCGCACGGTGCTGCCGCAGTACAGTCCGGACACGTCGTTCCGGCTGCCGCGCAACCTGTTCATCATCGGCACCATGAACACCGCCGACCGCTCCATCGCGATGGTGGACGCCGCCATCCGGCGCCGGTTCGCGTTCATGGAGCTGCACCCGGACACCCCGCCGGTCGCGGGCGTGCTGCGCCGTCACCTCGAGGCGCGCGGGGCCTCCACCGAGCCGGCGGAGCTCCTCGAGGCTCTGAATTCGGAGATCGACGACTCGGATCGTGACCTGCGGATCGGGCCGTCGTACTTCATGAAGGACGAGGCCACCGAGCCCGGCGGTCTCGAGGCCATCTGGCGCTTCGACCTGATGCCGCTGCTCGAGGAGCACTACTACGGGCGGCTCACGCGGGCCGAGGTTCACGAGAGGTTCGGGCTGGCGGCGCTGCGTCGGAAGATCGGCCGGGCATGACAGCACCCTCGACGGGCCCGGCGGCGACCTCCGCGTCCCTGGCCCTCGAGTTCGACGAGTTCGACCGCCGCGGCAAGCTCGTCACCCTGAGCTGGGAGGGAGCCCAGCACCTGTCGCAGACAGGGCTGGTGGAGGTGCTGCCCGCCGGCCGGGACACGTGGCGCCTCATCCCCGGCGGCGCGGTGGGTTCGGTGCACGTCGAGGGCCTGTCGGTGCGGGTCATGCCGGCCGCCAGCCTCGGTCTGACGCAACTGTTCTTCCTGCTGGACCACGCGGCCGACGACCCGTTCCTGTCCTCGGCGGTACAGGCGCGCGACGACGACGAGTTGTGGTTCTCGGTGGCCGAGTCGATGGCCCGGCTGGCGCATCAGGCGCTCTCGGCCGGACTGCTCCGCGGCTACCGCCGGGTGGACGAGGCGCTCACCACGGTCCGGGGCCGGATCCGGCTGGGGGATCAGATCCGGCGCCGACCGGGCATGATCATCCCGCTCGAGGTCTCCTACTCGGAGTTCACGCCGGACATCCCCGAGAACCGGATCCTGCGGACCGCCGCCCACCGGCTGCAGTTCCTGCCCGATCTGCCGGACGCCACGCGCCGGCGGCTGGCGATGGTGGATGCGCGGCTGGCGGACGCCACACTCATCCCGCAGGGCGCGCAGGTGCCCACGTGGACGCCGTCCCGGCTCAACGCGCGGTATCAGGACGCGCTCGCGCTGGCCGACCGGATCGTGCGGCGGATCTCGGTGGAGGTCGAGGACGGTCACGCCTCGTCGGCGGCGTTCGTGACCGAGATGCCGGCGCTTTTCGAGCGTTTCGTGGAATCCGAGCTCACCGCCGCCCTGCACGGCCACTGCGGCCGCCTGTTGGACAATCCCGTCGTCGACCTGTCGTCGGGCACCGAGGCGGACGGGGACGACGGCACAACCGGCGGCCGGCATCGCGCGTCCGGCGGCCGCCACCGCGCGCCGGCAGGCGGCTCGGGCGACCACATCTCGGTGCGCACCGGCCTGGTGTACGAGGTGGACGGCGACCCGGTCACCACGTTCGTGGCCACCTACCCCACGGACCGTCGGGCCCGCGCCGCCGAGCACTACCGGCTCCTGGCGGCGTGCACCGCGCTCGGCGTCGAACGCGCCTACCTCATCTATCCCGCGCAGCGGCGCGACGACGCCCCGCAGCCGCGGCGGATCGTCCACACCGACATCTCGATCGTCGAATACCCCGTCGACCTGGCAGAAGGCCCTGCGCACAGCAGTCGGGCTATCGTCGAATTGGCGCGGCAGGCCCGTGAGCTGGCCGCCGAGACGACCGCACGCCGCCGCACCGGGGCCAGACACCGAACCGAGGGGAGACGACACGCACGATGAGCGAGACCGACGATCCGGCACGCCGACTGCTGGTGAGCCTCGCGCTCGTGGCCGTGGGCACGGTCGGCGCGTATCGCGGTGCGTACGAGGTCCTGGCGCAGCAGGCGCGGATCGCGCGCCGGGTGATCCCCAGGCCCACCGGTCGGCCTTTCGAGGGGGACGGCCTGTACCGTCCCGGCGCGGAGTTGCCCGAAACGTGGCGGCCGGGCATGGACGCGGATATCCACATGATGGTGTTCGGCGACTCGCTCGCCGCCGGCCTGGGTGCCGACTCGGCGGCGGAGCTGCCCGGCGTGCTGCTGGCGCGGGGCCTGGCCGAGGAGTCGGGCCTGACGGTGCGGCTGAGTGTCAAGGCGATCGTCGGCGCCACGTCCAAGGGTCTGGCCGGGCAGGTGGAGGCGATGCAGATCGCGCAGGGCGATCCGGACATCTCGCTGATCCTCATCGGCGGCAACGACATCACGTCCCGCAACGCGATCGGCCCGTCTGCGCGTCGGGTGGGCGATGCGGTCCGGGCACTGCGCTCGGGTGGTTCCCAGGTGGTGGTGGGTACGTGCCCTGATCTGGGGATCATCAAGCCGGTCCCCCAGCCGCTGCGGTCGGTGATGGCCACGCTCAGCCGGCGTCTGGCGTCGGCGCAGGCGGTCCAGGTGCGCCGCGCGGGTGGCGTGCCGGTGTCGTTGGCGGAGACGTTGGCGCCCGAGTTCCACCGGCGTGGCGAGAGCCTGTTCTCCCCCGACCGTTTCCATCCCAACTCGCAGGGGTACGAGCTCGCGGCGGGTCTGCTGTTGCCCGCCGTGTGCGTGGCGCTCGGTGTGTGGGACGAGGTGCCCGAGGAGGAGTCGGTGCCGCAGGGCGCCGAGGAGGCCGCCGCCGCGTTGGCCGAGGTCGAGTCCGCCGCCGAGGTCGCCCCGCAACCCGCCGTGGCCGGGGGCGACGGTGTCGGTGCCGGGGTCGACGACGACGAGGCCGCGTCGCCCGGCGGGGAGGCCGACACCGGGTCGGACTCCTCCCGCGATTCCGTGGTGGCGCGGCTCACCAGGCGCCTCACCGAATTCGTCCGCACCCACGAGGACGCGGACGATCGGGAAGAGAACACGTTCCTGCATAATGAGGACGTGGACGGAGACCCGGAGAAC
>DWWG01000015.1 GCA_019119875.1 Candidatus Dietzia intestinigallinarum
CGCGCAGGAGGTCCAGGACGAACTGCAGCAGGCTCGCGAGCTCCTCCTTCATCTGCTCGCGGGTGGTGTAGATGTGCGCGTCGTCCTGGGTGAAGCCGCGCGCCCGGGTGAGCCCGTGCACCACACCCGACTTCTCGTAGCGGTAGACGTGCCCGAACTCGAACAGCCGCAGGGGGAGCTCCCGATAGGAGCGGCCGCGTGAGCGGTAGACGAGGTTGTGCATCGGGCAGTTCATGGGCTTGAGGTAGTAGTCCTGGCCCTGCTTGGTGACGTTGCCGTCGTCGTCGACCTCCTCGTCCATGTGCATGGGCGGGTACATGCCCTCGGCGTACCACTCCAGGTGTCGAGAGGTCTCGAAGAGGTTCTTCTTCGTGATGTGAGGGGTGGAGACGAAGGAGTAGCCGGCCTCGACGTGACGGCGACGGGAGTAGTCCTCCATCTCCATCCGGATCATGGCGCCCTTGGGGTGGAAGACGGGCAGGCCGGAGCCGATCTCGTCGGGGAACGAGAACAGGTCCAGCTCGCTGCCGAGGCGTCGGTGGTCGCGGCGCTCGGCCTCTGCGATCCGCTCCTGATGCGCGCGCAGCTCCTCCTTGGAGGGCCAGGCGGTGCCGTAGACGCGCTGCAGCATCGGGTTCTTCTCGCTGCCGCGCCAGTAGGCGGCGGCGGAGCGGGTCAGCGCGAAGCCGTTGCCGATGAGCCTGGTCGAGGGCAGGTGGGGGCCGCGGCAGAGGTCGGTCCAGACCACCTCGCCCTTCTTGTCCACGTTGTCGTACATGGTCAGGCCGCCCTCGCCCACCTCGACGCTCGCCCCCTCGGCGGCATCTCCCGCCGAGGACTTCAGGCCGATGAGCTCGAGCTTGTACGGCTCGGAGGCCTCCTCGGCCCGCGCGGCGTCGTCGGTGATCTCGCGCCGCACGAAGCGCTGCCCGGACTTCACGATCCGGGTCATCTCCTTCTCGAGCGCCTTGAGCGACTCGGGGGTGAAGGGCTCGGCGACGTCGAAGTCGTAGTAGAAGCCGTCGGTGATGGGCGGGCCGATCCCGAGCTTCGCGTCGGGGTTCGTCCTCTGCACGGCCTGGGCGAGCACGTGAGCGGCGCTGTGGCGCAGGATCGAGAGCCCGTCGGGGCTGGAGATGTCCACGCCCTCGACGCTCTGGCCGTCCTCGAGCACGGTCGCGAGGTCGCGCAGCTCCCCGTCGACGCGCAGGGCGACGACGGAGGGTGCCTGCTCGAAGAGCGCGGTGCCCGTGGTGCCCTCCTCGAGGTGCTGAGAGATTCCGTCGAGAGTGATGGCGATCTGGGCCACGGGGGTGCTCCTTCGTTCTCGGGTCGAGCCGGCCGACGATGCCGGCTCCACGGACGATGGTACGGGGAGCCCGAGCGGTGACGGGACGGCGCACAGCCCCCGGACCTGCCGGGAGGAGCGGCGCCGTGCACATCTCGCCGGCATCCGGTCGCCCGGACGCACGTACGCCCGATCGTCGGACGACCGGATGCCTGGATCCGGCGTATCGTGAGCTCGTTCTCGTCCCCTTCCCGAAAGGAGAGCGCCCCCTCCTCCCACCGTCCTCGGTGCGCCGGGGCGTCATCATGAGCCAGAACACTCAGACCACCAAGGATCTGGTCCACGACCTCCGCAGAGCGCGACCCCGGCGCCGACGCGGGACCCAGACCTCCCCGGGGACCGACTGGGTGGTGTTCGGCAGCGCCGGCGCCATCGCTCTGGGCTTCATCGTGTGGGGCATCGTCTCCGCGAGCTCGCTCGGCACCGTGGCGGAGAAGGCCCTCGGCGGCGTGCTGGAGAACTTCAGCTGGCTCTACGTCATCGCCGCCACGGTCTTCACGCTCTTCGTGCTCGTCGTGGCGTTCAGCCGGTTCGGCCGGATCCCGCTGGGCAAGGACGGGGAGACCCCGCAGTTCCGCACCGCCTCGTGGATCTCGATGATGTTCGCCACCGGCATGGGCATCGGCCTGATGTTCAACGGCGTGGCCGAGCCGCTGTACTTCTACATGTCCCCGCCGCCCGGCACCGTCGAGGGCCAGACGCCCGAGGCCGCGACCACGGCGATGGGCACCGCGCTGTTCCACTGGACCCTCTACCCGTGGGCGATGTACGCGATCGTGGGTCTGGGCATGGCCTACGGCACCTACCGGCTGGGGCGCTCCCAGCTGTTCTCCTCGATGTTCACCCCCCTGTTCGGGGAGCGGGCGACGCGCGGTGCCGGCGGCAAGGTCATCAACATCCTGGCGATCCTGGCGACCCTGTTCGGCTCGGCGTGCTCGCTGGGCCTGGGCGCCCTGCAGATCGGCGGCGGCTTCACCTCCTCCGGGCTGATGGAGGACGTCACCTCCCCCGTCCTGGTGCTGATCATCGCGTTCCTGACCGCGTGCTTCGTCGCCTCGGCCGTCTCCGGGATCGAGCGCGGCATCCAGTACCTCTCGAACATCAACATGGTGCTCGCGGTGGTGCTCGCGGTGATCGTCTTCATCGGCGGACCGACTCTGTTCATCCTCAACATCATCCCCAACGCGGTGGGCGGATTCATCGCGGACCTGCCGCAGATGGCCTCGCGCACCGCTTCCTCCGGCGACGAGTCGCTCGCCGAGTGGATGAGCTCCTACACGATCTTCTACTGGGCGTGGTGGGTCTCCTGGTCGCCCTTCGTGGGCCTGTTCATCGGCAGGATCTCCCGCGGCCGCACGATCCGTCAGTTCGTGGTCGGCGTGCTGCTGGTCCCCTCGGTGGTCTCGCTGCTGTGGTTCTCCGTCTTCGGCGGCGGGGCGATCGGCCTCCAGGAGCGCGCCGAGCGCGCGCAGGACACCGGCGGCATGCTCGCTCAGCTGGTCGACGGGGTCCCGGACATCGTCACCGACTCGATCCTGTTCGAGCTGCTCCAGTCCCTGCCCGTGGGCGGCGTGATCGCGATGGTCCTCATCGCCCTGTCGGTGGTGCTGGTCGCGATCTTCTTCGTCACCGGCGCGGACTCCGCCTCGATCGTCATGGGCGGCCTGTCCGAGCACGGTGCGGAGGAGCCGAGCCGTCGCTCCGTGATCTTCTGGGGCGTGGCCACCGGTGCGGTCGCGGCGATCATGCTGCTGGCCGGCGGGAGCGATCGCACCGCGGCGCTCAACGGCCTGCAGAACATCACGATCGTCTCCTCCCTGCCGTTCGTGCTCGTCATGCTCCTGCTGTGCGTGGCGATCTGGAAGGACCTCTCGAAGGACCCGCTGATCATCCGCAACCGTCTGGCGCGCCACGTGCTGGAGGAGGCGGTGGACTCGGCCGTCGATCGTCACGCCGGAGAGGCCTTCGAGCTGCGCACCGTGGAGGCCGTGGTCGAGGTCTCGGCCGCCGATGCCGAGAAGATGGCGGCGGACAAGGCGCGCCGCAGCGGCAACGCCTCCTCCTCCGAGGGGTCGGCCACCCCGGCGGCCGGGGCGGGCGGGAGCCCGGCCGACGACGAGGGCTCCGGCTCCCGCGGCTGACGCCCGGCGCGAGCTCCTCGCGACCGACCCCCGAGAGCCCTTGCCGACGGCGGGGGCTCTCGTCGCGGCCCGGGCCGGGATGGCGCACCGCGGCAGGAGGGCATGGCGAAGGGCCCCGGTCCGAAGACCGGGGCCCTTCCGCGATGGTGGGCGATACTGGGTTCGAACCAGTGACCTCTTCCGTGTCAGGGAAGCGTGACCCCTCGCTCCGGTGCCGGTGGGAGAGATAGCACCCGCTCTGACCGGCGAAGTGTTACCTCAGGGTACTACTACCTATCAACACCCGGAAACACTCTCCTGCGCCCCGGAAGCGCCCCGGTCGAACACACGAGCGCCCCGCCTCCTAGCCGCTAATCGGAGGCGGGGCGCTGCTGGTCGAGGGTCAGACGCCGGCGGCGGTGTCCACCTTGACGATCGCCTGGGGCTGGCCCACGCCGACCCCGAAACGGCCCTCGGTGCGGAGGCGGATCAGGTTCTTCGCGAAGTCCTCCTGGCCCTGGCCGTTCCACTCGGCCGTGACACCCCGGCGGTCGGTGAACAGGGTTACCTCCCGGAAGTCGCCGACCACGGCGGTCCCGGGCTCCAGGGCGGTCGTGACGACCACCTGGATGCCGTAGAGGCGACGAGCCGCCCGGTCGACCGGCGAGGCGTCCAGGACGAACTCGCCCGACCCGGACGTGCGCGACAATTCGACGGCTTCCCAGTCGGCGGGCGACAGGGCGATCACCGACGGCTGGTACCCCAGCGACTCGGTCGCGGTGATCGCCTTGCGGATCGTCGTCAGGATGTCGGAGTCGAAGGCCTGGGTCTGGATGCCGGACTGCGCGAGGATCCCGGTGGGGTTCTCGCCCTCGCCGTCGCCGGCCAGGACCAGCTGCTCGACCCGGGTCATCAGGCCCCAGTGGAGCTCGTTCTGAACAAAGGCCTGGAGATTGCGCGTGTCGAGCAGGTCGTACTTGTTCAGCCCTTCCGAGAGATGGGCGACGACCCGCAGGTGGTCCTCGACCGGGGTGAGTCCGACGGACGAGGTCGGCTTGAGCGCACCCGGCGCGACCACGTCGGCGTTGTTCGCCCGCGTGGTCTGCCGCAGATACCTATAGACCGGCGAATCCAGCCCGACCACGGCGATCGTCTCCAGCAGCGAAGTCGGCAGTTGCGGCTGGCCAGCGACGTCA
The DNA here is from genome assembly GCA_019119875.1 of Candidatus Dietzia intestinigallinarum. Classification (GTDB taxonomy): domain Bacteria; phylum Actinomycetota; class Actinomycetes; order Mycobacteriales; family Mycobacteriaceae; genus Dietzia; species Dietzia intestinigallinarum. Next base: position 4,665 of record DWWG01000015.1, read on the forward strand.
CGAGCGATGACGGTCGCGGTGGCGGTGCCCCCGGCGATCAGCGCCTTCTGCCCATCGACCTCGGTGACCAGGCGGCTGGACAGTTCGCGGGCGACCGACTTGATCTGGGCGGGTCCCACCGCCAGCGAACCCGCCGAGTGCGAGCCCGACGGGTCCAGGCTGGAGCCCGCGCCCTTGAACTGCGCGAGCAGAGCCTGGTCCTCGTCGGCGCGCTCCTGCTGCTGCTTGATCTCGCCCAGGCGCTTCTCGGCGCGCTCCAGTTCGGATCGCTCGGCCGGGGTGAAGCCGTTACCACGCTTCTCGACCTTCTCGATGAGTTCCATCGAGGACTTGATGAGCGCCTCGCGCTCCTGCTTGATATCCATGCGAATGCACCTCTGTGCGTCGTCCACGCCCCGGCCGGATACGGGCGGGGGCATGGGGGGTGAAAGGGGGGAATCCGCTCCCGTTCGCTGGGCGGGCGCTTGGTGGCTGGCCGCCTCGACCCTGGGGGGAGGCTGGCGGACCACGTCCGGCGCTGGCCGCTGTCGGTGCGGTGGTGTCCCAGACCCCGGGGTGATCAACCCCCGGGGGGCGGGTGACTACGTACTGCTCGGAGCCTTTCGCGCTGGCGGCCGGAATCCGGCTTCGCGGGCGCGGGGGAGGCTCCACCCTCCACTCTACCGCTGTAGGAGGTGGGGACATAAGGGTCAGGCCTCGTCCTCGGACCCGGCGTGGTAGTCCGCCGCGATCTCCAATGCCTGCGCCGGGTCCCGGTTGGCAGCCAGCGCCAGCGCGGAGTTGCCGACCGTGTAGGTGGCGACCAACAGTCGCATCAGTTCGCGGGTCGCGTCGGTCTCGCCCGCCAGGGCCTGCCGATAGACGCCCAGCAGGTGGGTGTGGACCATCTCGCTCAGGTCCTCATCCACCACTCGGGTGCTCAGCAGGGTCTGCACGAGCCGGATGTCGGCGCTCGTGATGCCGTCGTTTTTCATCGGAATACCTCTTTCGACTATCTCCGTTGCTCTCCGACGGCCTCGGAGGGCGAGAGCGGGGGTGAATGGGGGTCGGAGCCTGCGAGCGTCTCGGAGAGGCTCTCGGATCGGGTTTCGAGTAAACTGTCGTTACTAATCGACCGGCCGGCCGACTTCGGGGGGAGAAGCCGCGATCATGCGCCGGTCAGGGCGGCAATTCGAATTGTCACGGTTCGAACCCCCCTACCAGATTCTGCTATTGCGGCCCAGCCCGAGCGGTGGTGGTCCATCCCCACGGGCGATGTTGCAGGAGCGGTGGCTCGGGCGCAGGTTCCCCACATCGAGCGCCAGTTCCGGGTGGGTCGATACCGGAAGGAAGTGGTCCACGTGGAACGCGTCGGGGTGCAACCCCGGGTCCTGGTCGTACAGGATCGGTTGGCCGCAGAGCCAGCACGGGTCCTCGCGGCGCTCGCACTCGGCACGGAATCTCGCGGCGATTGCTCGCCACCCTCGGTCGCCACGGTTGAACTTCGTCATTTCATGCCACCTCGTCTTCATCTCGCCCCAGTTCGACCCAGTCGCCACCACCGCGCCCGTTAATCGCCCCACGGACCACGCGACCACCGGTTACGCCGTAATCTCCGATCGTCGCGGCGCGCTCGGACCATGCGCGACACTGCGTTATGACGGGACACTGGGTTCGGCAGATTCGGGCGGCCCGCTCCTGCCGGGCGAGTCGCGCTCGCTCGCCCTCGCCGGCGATGGTCCTGTCCCAGAGTGGCTGCCGACCAACACAGGCCCCGCGCTCCATCCATGGTTCCGGGGCCGGCAAGATACCGCGCGCCGGGTACACCTGGTCGCGTTCGGTTCGCTTGACCGGCGTGGGCCACTCACTCAGTTCCCAGTTCCTGGCCATGTCATCGCCCCGTCTCGTCGTCGTGTCCGTGGTCGTTGCCCGTATCTGCCCCTGCCCCCGCCCCCTGGGGGCGGTTGTTTGGCAGGGGTACTGGGTCGCGTGTCGCCCATACGACCTCGGGTCGGGAGTGTTCGGTCATGTCTGCCTCCTGGGCGTCGTTGGTGTGGGCTCCGGCCTGGTTGGCGGGAGCAGGAGAGGGTGTCGGACGTGGTAACTGGGTAAGGAGGGGGGACGATGGGGGACCGTCCCCCATCCCCCTGCGCGGCGTCTTTTTCATGGGAAACACCCTTTGTGTTTTGGTTTTGGATTCTTAGGGCAGACTTACTGCCTCGGAACGGGAGGGGAGGGGGGGACACGTCCCCCCCTGTCCCCCCTATCTGCACAGGCTCACCTCCACCCGTCCGTGGTCGCCCTCGGTGACGGTCACGGTGCCCGCGTCGACCAGTCGGGCCAGGGCGTCGTCGATCAATGGCTTGATGTCAGGGCGCAGACCGTCCTTGCGAATGAGGCTTCGGGTCGCCGTCCCGCCCTTGCGCTCCAGGTACCCCGTGATCCGCTGGGCGGCGCGTTTGATGTCGTCTTCCTCGGTGACCTCGCGAGCAGCGACGGACCGGTGCCCCGCCGCCCGTCCGCGTTGGATCGACTCCTGGCGGGCGTTCTTGGCCAGCACCTCCTGGGCCTCGGCGCGGGTGCGGTCCGAGACCGCCTTGACGACCCCCGCCAGTTCCCAGTCCTCGTCGGTGACCCCATCGCGCCGGCCGTTCAGCCACATCAGCCCGGCGGCGATCTTCAACCGAACCAGAAACCAGTGACCCTCCAGCGGATCGACGTCAGCCGCGCCGGCGATGGATCGGTCGAGTCCTGCGCTGCGGTCTTGGTGGATCGCGTCCCGGACGGCCTGGGGCACGTCGAGGGTGTGCCACTCGATCCGCTCGACCGGCAGGTGCAACTTGAGCAGTCCCAGGTCCTCGCGCTCGACACCGTCGTCATCCGGTTCAGTGACCAATACACCCCGACCAGGCCACTCCGGCAGATCCAGGGGCGGGGGTTCGTCCGGCAGACTGCGGGGCCGATTCAGGTCGTTGGTCGGCATCCACAGGAACCGTTGGGGGGTGCCCCCGCTCGTTTCCTCGAACAACGCGCCCGCCTGTCCCGGCTGGACTCCAGTCACCAGGCACATACGGAACCGGTGCGGCTCGATCCGCAGTTTCTTGGTCTGGTCGGAATAGGCGAACCCGAGTTCCTCACCGGACCACGCCGCCCGCAGTTCGGGCATGAGCGTCGAGCCGGACCGCCGGCCCAGGTTCGCCAGAGTGTCGATCTCCGACACGTTGAACAGCACTGAGTTCCGCAGCGGGTGCTGAATCGGGGTCTTCCCCCGGGGCGTGTTTATCCAGGCGTACTCCTTCGGGATACCCTCGCCGGACCCCGGCTTCACCGTGTGCACTCGGGGGGTGGTCTGTAGCAGATCTCGGGCGACCCCATCGGAGGCACCCTTGCCACTGCCCGATGGGCCGACCACCGCCACGAACGTGTTGAGGCTGGCTACTGAACCCACGATTGGGGGCAGGACCACGGTCGGCGGGATGACCGCCACGGCCCGGGCGAGTACATACCCGAAGGTTGACCAGGGGGCGGTCAAGCGTGCCCGGGCGAAGTCGCGGATCGTGCGCAACTCGGGGCGCGACTCCCAGAACTCATCCTCGTCGAGCGCGACTACATCCGCCAGGCTCTCCGCGACCTTCATGACGTCACCACCTGCGTGCGGGCGGCGCTGGCCTCGCAGGTGGCGATCTCGTCCTCGTCCAGCCCGACCGCCAGGGCGGCCCGCCAGATCTGGCCGAGGAACCCCCGCAACTCGGCGCCGGCCAGTCCGGACTCATAGGCGCGGCAGAAGGCCCAGAACGCGGAGGCGTTGCGGTTGCCCTTGGACGCGGCCCAGACCGTCGACGCCACCCGCATCTGGCGGTCCACCGGCCACGCCTTGGGGTCCCCTGCGCCCGGGTGTCGCCCGGTGGGGGTGGGGGTCGCCGTGACCAGTTCGATGAGCCAACCGGGAGCCTCGCACATGGCGCGGGGCGAGGTCAGTCGGTAGTGGACACCGCTCGGGTGCAGGCTCCCCGGGGCGACTACCAAACCACGGATCTTGAGGTCCGCACCGGGCACGCGGGTGTTGTTCCCGCCAGAGAGCACGCCCGGCAGGCGGTAATATAGGTGGCGACCTCGGCCGGTCGAGACCTCCATAGTTCGCGGGAGCAGGTAACCCTGGTCGTCCATCCATCCGGCGAACGCTGTCTCGTCGTCCACGTCGACGACCAGGTGTTCCCCCAGTAGGACCGCCCCGATGTTGGCGTTCGGGTACTCGGTAGCCCACCGGCGGATCTGGGCTCGGTCACGTGTCGCACACTGCACCCACCCGGCAAACATGGGGCGCTTGGTGCGGGGTGCGACCGGCACGACGTGCAGGCCCATCAGGGCCAGCCTCGCGGCGTGGTCGCCCCACGGCTTGGGGTGTATCTTGGGCATCTCATCCTCTGTTCTGGCAGGTCCGGATTCGTGTGTTCTGGGGGTTCCGTAAATAGACGGTGGAGAGCGCAGACGGTAAAATAGAAAGGGCATTTCATCCTCTTTCGGGGGTTCTGTTGGCGGTCGGGATTGGGTCCCTGGCCGGCGTAGAGGGTCGATCTCTTACGAGGTCGGCCCTCAACGCCTATTCGGGGGTTGTGGGTCCGAGCGAGTCGAGTAGGCCAGCGTTGATTTGCTCCGGGCCTCTGCGGCCTCGCGCTCCTGCGCCAGGCGACGCTTGCGGGCTCGCTTCTTCTCGGCCCCAGAGCGATTGCGGCTCACGCCGCGACCTCCTGGTCCTCATGCTCGATCCGGTCACGCTTTCCCGAGTTGCAGCCGAAGTGGCCGGCTTGCACGTTCGCTGGGGTGTCGTCGCCCCCACGCGACAAGGGCACGATGTGGTCGATGGAAGGTGCGTCCGGGCGGACCTGGCCGAGCAGCCTCGGGTCGATGGGCTCCGCACAGATCCCGCAGATCCAACCGTCGCGCTCAAATATCGCTTGACGGGTATAGGGCTCCTGCTTGGCGTTGGCCTTCAGTCGGTGGTAGCGAATGAAACCAGCCTTTCGCTGGGCGCGGACCCGCTCGCGGTACTCGGGGTCGTTCGCCCAGCGCCTCGCGTGGTACTCCCGATTGAAAGAGTAAATCTTGTCACGGTTGGCCTCTCGCCAGGCCCTCCTGCGGGCGGCGTTCTTTTCGCGGTTGGCGTTGTACCAGCCCTGTTTATGAGTGGACTTGCAGACCTTGCACTGAGTTTGGTGACCGTCTCGGGTCCCGGTGTTCCGGTGGTACTCGGTCAGGGGCTTGACTTCACCACACTTAGTGCACGGCTTGGTGTCGGTCGGTGCGGGTTCCACCCGCTCGGCCTCTAGGCGCCTGACGTGGGTCTTTCGCTGGGCACTCCGACAGGCTTTGCACTGGGAAGATCGGCCGTCTGTCGACTTCGCGTTTCGGTAGTACTCGGCCAGGGGTTTGACCTCGCCACACTTGGTGCAGGCCTTGGTATCGGTCGTCGGGGGCACGATTCGCTCGGCGGCGACCCTCTCGCGGTACCAGGCTTTCTGGGACGCGAGAACGCACGCCTTACACCGGGCGTAGTGGCCATCCCGGCTCGCGGCCTTCCGGTGGTAGTCGGTCAGGGGTTTGGTCTCATCGCACTTGGTGCACCGCTTGGCGGTCGCGGTGGTCATGCCGCCTCACCACCACGCCGAAGCCAGGCGACGACCTCGTCGGCGCGGTAGAACACGCGGACTCCGGCCTTCACCCAGGGCGGTCCACTACGCCTGTAGCGACGGACGCGCAGTGCGCTTTCGGTGGTGTGCAGGTACTCGGCGGTCTGGGCGGGGGTCCAGAGTTCGGGTACGTCGGTCTCGTTTGCCATGGGGGTCCCTCCTGGGGTCTCGGTGGTGTTCCCGGCCTATCGGGAACGTGGCTCCCCCATTAAAGCACGCCGTGTTCCTGGGCGCAAGGGAACATGGTCGCCGGACCGCCGCGATGTCACTTGTCCCGAGGGAACACGGCGTGATAAGATGGTAACTGCAGGTCACCTCGGGGAACCGCCCCCACCGAGTCCCCAAGGAGGACACCATGAACGCCAAGCAGATCGCCCGGATCGAGAACCTGAACGACCGCATCATCAACGCCAAGAGTTTCTCCGCCGAGAGCCGCGCCCGCGACGCGATGAACGCCTACATGGAGCGCCTCATGGACAGTGGCGTTGCCCCCGAGGCGATCATGGACGTCGTCCACCCCGCTTGATCAACCCCCACCCCAAACCCCCCAGCCCCACGAAAGGACACGCCATGCCCCGCTTGACCCCAGACCTCGCCGCCAAGGTCGACGCCACCGAGACCGACCTGCGCCGGATCATTGGCCGCAACGCCCGCAGGATCCGACTCGCGGCCAGCGCCCACCTGGAGCAGGTCGCGCACACCGCCAAGCGCTACGGCCTGCCCTGGACCATCGGTCGGGTCTCGGACCTGGAAGCCGGACGAATCGACGCGAAGGTCGAGACCCTGCTGTCGCTGGCCCTGACACTCGGTGAGGTCCGGGGCGAGCCTGTGGCCCTGACCGATCTGCTGGACCATGACGCGCCTGTCCTGGTCAACGGGCGGGAGGTCGCCAACCTGACCGGGGCGGTCCGGGGCGAACCGGTGACCGAGTCCGAGGGCCAGCGCCTGCACGACGAACTGAACAGTGGCGACCCGGCGCAGGTGGCCCGAGACACCGCAGCGCTCGCGGACCGCCGGGCGGCGAAGTCGGTGGGCGTCGACCTGGACACCTTGGTCGCCACGGCCGTCGAACTGTGGGGCCACAACCTGTCGGTCGAGCGGGACCTGCGGGCGGACGGCGAAACCAACACCGCCGCACGAGGCAACATCACCCGCGACCTGCTCGGCGAGGTCCGCCGGCACCTGGGCCTGTGACCCACTCACCCCACCTGCCCCCGAGCGCCTCGGACCGTGTCCCGGGCCTCGACACCCGGCGAGACGCCGCCAGGCCTGCGGGAGCAAAGAGAGATACCAGAGAGACACCATGTCGATCCACAAGATGACCAAGCCGGACGGTTCGGTGCGGTGGCAGGTCCGCTGGCGCACCGCCGACGGCACCCAGCGCAAACGCTCGTTCAAGACCAAACGCGACGCCGCCCAACACGAGGCGTCCGTGACCACCGCGCTCTACCGGGGCGAGTACATCGACACCGCCGCGTCTCGCGGAGTGACCGTGGACCAACTGCAGGAGCGCTGGCACGCCCAGATCTCGGGCCACCTCAAGGCAACCACGCTGGTCTCGCGGGAGTGGACCTATCAGACCCACATCCAGCCCAAGTGGGGAGAGGTCCCGATCAATCGGGTCCAGCCCTCGGACCTCAAGGCCTGGGTCGCGACCTTGCGCAAGGACGGAGTCAGTCCGGCCACCCTCGCGAAGGTGGTGTTGGTCCTGCGGCAGATCCTGGAGGTCGGAGTGGAGGACAAACAACTCGCCTCGAACCCCGCCGCCGGGTTGAAGGCGCCGGCTCCCGACCACGTTGACAAGGGATACTTGACGCATCAGCAGTTGGACCGGCTGGCGGACGAGGTAGGGGAGCAGCACACCACCCTCGTGCTGTTCCTGGGATATTGCGGACTCCGGTGGGGCGAGGCTGCCGCTCTTCGCCTGGCCGACTATGACGCGCTCCGGGCTCGCGTCAACGTGTCGCGGTCGGTCGCGGAGGTCAAGGGCAAGCAGGTGTTCTCGAACCCAAAGACCGGCGAGCGGCGCAGTGTGCCGGTGCCCCGGTTCCTGGTCGAGCGGCTCGCCGGCGAGTGCGAGGGCAAGACCCGCGACCAACTCATCTTCGGCGGGGGAGACGTACCGGTGCGGATCTCCACCTGGAGGCCGCGAGTGTTCAACAAGGCGGTGGCACGGTGCCGCGAGGTCGACCCCGAGTTTCCGGCGCGACTCACCCCGCACTCGTTGCGCCATACCGCCGCGTCACTGGCGGTCCAGGCGGGCGCGTCGGTGTTGGTGGTCTCCAGGCTCCTGGGGCACTCGCGACCCTCGGTCACCCTCGACGTATACGCCGGGCTATGGGACCAGGACCTGCAGGCGGTGGCCGGGGCGCTGGACGCCGAGCGCTCACGCGCCCTCGCTGCGCCCCAAACAGAACTGCGGCGAAGCCCGTAAAGGACTTCGCCGCAGGTCATACATGGTGCGCGATACTGGGTTCGAACCAGTGGCCTCTTCCGTGTCAGGGAAGCGCTCTCCCGCTGAGCTAATCGCGCGGGGGTCTCCGACCGGGTCGATCCGGTGTGGAGGTGGAGACGGGAATCGAACCCGTGTTGACGGCTTTGCAGGCCGCTGCCTCACC
>DWWG01000121.1 GCA_019119875.1 Candidatus Dietzia intestinigallinarum
GGTGAGCGCCACGAGCAGCCAGCCCAGCGGTGCCATGAGTCGCGGCACCCAGCCGAACAGTGCCGTCACCACACCGAGGACCAGAAGGGGCGCGGGCAGCATCGCCAGATGCGCGGCGAGCACCTCCCCGATGAGACCGGCATCGCCGGTGACCACGGCCGCGGCCAGTGCCGTACCGAGCCCGGCGACCGCCACGATGGCGACCACACCGCAGGCCACGACGAGCGCGTGCGACCCCAGCCACCGGAGCCGTCCGACGGGGGTCGCCAGCACGAACTCGGCGCGCCCGCGGGTCTCCTCATCCCGCACCGACTGCAGGGCGTACACGGCGTAGGCGGCCACGAGGATCGCCACGAACGCACCGAGGAACGCGATGAACCCGTCGAGCAGCCCCTCGGTCCCGAAGATCTCCACCAGCGCCGGCGGCATGTCGTCCAGGGCGTTGAGCATCTCCTGGGTGAAGGCGCCGTCGATCACCCCGAGCGCCACGATCCCGGCACCCCAGCCCCACATCGCGCCGCGCTGGAGCCGGAAGGCGAGGCCGAGACTCCCGCTCAGCAGCGGTCCCGCGGCGCCCGGGCCGGGTCTGGGGTCGATGAGGCTCGCGCCGAAGTCGCGGCGACTCTGCAGGACGTAGCCCACCGCGATCCCGGCCGCCGACAGCAGCACCAGCAGGCCCAGCGGCGCCCACCGGTCGTGGACGTACGGCGCGGTCTGCGCGGCCCAGCCCAACGGTGACGCCCAGGACAGCGCACTGCCGCCGACGGCCACCATGTCCCCGAGGGCGCGCAGCACGAACGCCACGCCGAGGACGAGCCCGGCCATTCCGGCGGCGGCCCTCGAGTTGGCGCTGAGCTGCACGGTCACGGCGGTGACGCCGGCGAACGCCATCCCCGTCAACGCGGTGGCCGCGCCCACGAGCACCGACCCGGCGGGGGCGAAGCCGAACGCCATGGTGACCAACGCGACCACCAGGCCGGCGAGTGCGCTGGTGATCGCCGCGACCACCAGCGCCGCTGTCAGTCCGGAGTGTCGGCCGGTGACGTTCGCGCGCAGCAGTTCGGCCCGGCCGGCCTGCTCCTCCGCACGTGTGTGGCGGGTGACGAGCATGATGGTCATCAACGCCGCGAGCAGGAACAGGTACGGCATGTACCCGGCGGCGAAGAAGCGTTCATAGGTGGGCGCGTCCATCCCGAACGCGGGCCCGGTGAACATGCGGCCGACGGGCTGGCTGAACATGGGGGCCATGCCCGCCAGGTCCTCCTCCTCGGGCGCGATGGCCGGGATCGCCGACCCGACGTAGGCGACGAACAGCGCGAACCCCGCCAGCCAGGCCGGCAACTTGATGCGGTCCTTGCGCAGGAAGAAGCGGATCAGGGTGCCGGTGCCCGCCAGTGACGCGTTCATCACGGCGACTCCGGGCCGGCCTCCGGGCCGTAGTACCGGATGAGCAGCTGCTCCAGGGTCGGGGGGTGCGCGACCAGTGAGCGCACGCCGAGCGGGGCGAGTGCCCGGACCACGTCGTCTACCCGGTCGCCGTCCACCTCGAGGCGGGCCTCGTCGTCGTCGTACTCCACGTTGTGGACGCCGGGTACCGCGCCGAGCACGTCGGCGGCGCGGTCGGTGCGCACCACCATGGTCGTGCGGGTCATGTGACGCAGGTCGGCGAGCGTGCCGGATTCGACCGTGACCCCCTGCCGGATGATCGAGACGCGGTCGGCCAGCGCCTCGACCTGCGCGAGGATGTGGCTGGACAGCAGCACGGTCCGGCCGTCCGCGGCCAGTTCGCGGACCGCGTTCTGGAACTCGACCTCCATGAGCGGGTCCAGCCCGGAGGTGGGCTCGTCCAGCAGGAACAGTTCCACGTCCGAGGTCAGCGCCGAGATCAGGGCGACCTTCTGCCGGTTGCCCTTCGAATAGGTGCGCGCCTTCTTGGTGGGGTCCAGGCCGAACCGCTCACACAGGGCGTCCCGGCGAGACCTGTCGAGCGGCCCCCGCAGGCGGGCGAGCAGGTCGATCACCTCTCCCCCGCTGAGCGTCGGCCACAACTCCACGTCCCCGGGCACGTAGGCGAGTCGGCGGTGCAGCGCCACGGCGTCCGCCCACGGGTCGCCGCCGAGGAGCGTCACCTGCCCGCCGTCGGCGCGGAGCATCCCGAGCAGGATCCGCATGGTGGTGGATTTCCCGGAACCGTTGGGGCCGAGGAAGCCGTGGACCTCGCCGCCGGCCACCTCCAGGTCGAGTCCGTCGAGCGCGTTGAAGCGGCCGAAGGTCTTGACCAGACCCCGGGCGGAGATGACGGGGGTGTCGGTCATCTCGGATCAGCCCCCTCGGTCGCGTCCACCGGCGACGGCCCTTCCTGTTCAGACGAAACGAACGGGTGCATCCGTGCCCTCTCAGTGCGCGATCGTGTCGTCAACGTAAGACGCGCCGACGGCCCAGTCAACACCCCGCGCTGCCGCCGGAGGACAGCGCTGAGCCGAACCGGGACCCGATTCCGCTCACCGGGAACCGGTGTGACCCACGTCTCTTTGCCGGCCCATCATCTCCACATCACCCGAACGAAGGACGAAAGGTCATCGATGTCCCGACCATCCGCCGACCGGCGCTCCGTCTTCGAACCGGTCCGGCTCGGACCCGCGACGCTGCGGAACCGCACGATCAAAGCGGCGACATCCGAGGGTCGCTCACCGGAGGGCAGGGTCACCGACGACCTCATCGCGTTCCACGAGGGCTTCGCGGCAGGCGGGGTGGGCATGACGACCCTCGCCTACTGCGCAACAACGCCCGCGGGATTCTCCGCCCCCGGACAGATCCTCATGAACCGTGAGGCCGTGCCGGGCCTGCGCGAGTTCACCGACACGATGCACGCCGCCGGCGCGAAGGCGTCCGCCCAGCTCGGGCATGCCGGGCCCGTCGGAAACAAGAAGATCACCGGCCTGCGGCCGATGGCCCCGAGCCGCTTCCTCAACCCGACGTCGTTCCACCTGACGAGGGCGATCACCGTGGCAGAGATCCACGAGGCGACCAGGCAGTTCGCCGATGCCGCCGAGATCGCCGTGGAATCCGGGTTCGATGCCGTCGAGCTCCACTTCGGGCACCTGTACCTGCCGAGCGCCTTCCTGTCGCCGTGGATCAACAAGCGCACGGACGGCTACGGCGGCTCGATCGGAAACCGCACCCGCTTCGCCCGCGAGATCGCGGAGGCCGTCAGGCATCGCATCGGCGACTCCGCCGCGATCATCGCCAAACTGTCGATGACCGACGGGATCAAGGGCTCGATCCGACTCGACGAGTCGTTGCGCTCAGCGCGGATGCTGGACGAGGACGGCCACCTCGACGCACTGGAACTCACCCAGGGGTCCAGCGTTCTCCACCAGATGTATCTGTTCCGCGGGGACGTCCCGATCGACGGGTTCGCAGACACCATGAGTGAGCCCTTCAAGACCGGCGTGAAGCTGTTCGGCAGGCGGGCACTGGGCGAGTACGAGTACCGCGACCTGTACATGCTCGACGACGCCCGCCAGTTCGTGCGGAGCATGAGCAACACCGCGCTGATCCTGCTCGGGGGCATCAACAGTCACGCCCACATGCAGACGGGACTGGACGAGGGGTTCGACTTCGTCGCGATGGGCCGCGCCCTCCTGCGTGAGCCGGACCTGGTCAGCCGGATTCAGGCCCGGCCGGGCGTCGCCGGCCGGTGCGACCACAACAACCAGTGCATGTTCACCGTGTACGGCACGACCCACTGCATCTACGAGCCCGACTACGCCACCACCACGACAGTGAGGGAGCTATGACTTCTGTACCGCCCGCCGGCCCTCGGGCCAAGGACACGACCGTCGACGTCCTCGTCGTCGGATCCGGAACGGGGATGGCCGCCGCCCTCGCCTCGCACGAGGAAGGACTCGACGTGCTCGTGGTGGAGAAGACCGGGTACGTGGGCGGGTCGACCGCCCGCTCGGGCGGGGCCTTCTGGGTCCCGGGGAACGACACGCTCCGCGCAGAAGGCGCCCCGGACTCGGCGGAGGCGGTCCGTGACTACCTCCGGGCGGTTGTCGGCGACGGTGCCCCGGCCTCGAGGTGGGAGGCGTTCCTCGAGCACGGCCGGGACGCAGTGGAGATGCTCCGCAGGACCACGCCGATGCGCTTCTTCTGGGCCCGGGGCTACTCCGACTACCACCCCGAGAATCCGGGCGGGTCGCCGCTCGGCCGCACCTGCGAGTGCCTGCCGTTCGACGCCTCCGTGCTCGGTGCGGAGCGGACGCGGTTGCGGCCGGGGGTGGTCGAGGCGCCCGTACCGATGCCGGTGACCGGCGCGGACTACAAGTGGATGAACCTCATGGTGCGGACGCCGCTGCGTTCCTGGCCGCGCATCCTCAAGCGGGCGGTGCAGGGGATCGGCGGCCTCGCCCTCGGTCGTGACTACCTGGCCGGGGGCCAGGCGCTCGCGGCCGGCATGTTCGCGGGGCTGGTGCGCGCCGGGGTGCCGGTGTGGACGCGGTCGTCGCTGGTCGAGCTGACCACGGAGGGCGACCGGGTGACCGGCGCCGTGATCGAGCAGGACGGACGGCGCGTCGTCGTGACGGCCCGACGCGGTGTGGTGCTGGCCGCCGGAGGCTTCGACCACGACCTGCCCGCGCGGCGAGAGCACCAGTCCGCCCGGTTGGAGCCGGTCAGCCTGGGGGCCGAGGGCAACACGGGCGACGGGATCGCGGCCGGCCGCTCGCTCGGCGGCGGGGTGGCGTTGATGCAGGAGGCGTGGTGGTTCCCCGCGGTGGCGCCGATCGGCGACGCCGGGCCGGCCGTCCTCCTGGCGGAGCGTTCACTGCCCGGCTCCCTCATGGTGGATCACACCGGCTCGCGGTTCATCAACGAGGCCGCCGACTACATGTCGTTCGGGCAGGAGGTTCTTCGCCGCGAGGCCACCGGGTCGCCGGTCGGCGACATGTGGCTGGTCTTCGATCAGCGCTACCGCAACAGCTATGTGCTGGCCGGTTCCGTCTACCCGAGGATGCCCCTGCCGGAGAGCTGGTACGCGGCCGGTATCGCGGTTCGAGCCGGCGACGGGCGGGAACTGGCCGACCGGATGGGGGTGCCGCCGGAGTCGTTCGCGGCCACGCTGGAGAGGTTCAACCGCCTGGCCGCATCGGGGAACGACTACGACTTCCACAGGGGCGAGAGCGCGTACGACCGCTACTACGGCGATCCGACCGTGACGCCGAACCCGAACCTCCGGCCCCTGTCGGGGACCCTGTACGCGGTTCGGGTCGTCCTGTCCGATCTGGGGACGTGCGGTGGTCTCACCGTGGACGGGAACGCCCGGGTGGTCCGCGAGGACGGTGCGGTGGTGCCCGGCCTGTACGCGATCGGGAACACGGCGGCGAACGCGTTCGGCCATCGCTACCCCGGTGCCGGGGCGACGATCGGGCAGGGCCTGGTCTTCGGTTTCGTGGCGGCGAAGGACCTGGCCGCGAGGAAGTTCGCCGCGTCCGGTCCGTCCGCGTGATCCGGCGGGGCCCGGGGGTCGCCGCGACGGTCGTCAGGTGCCGCAGTAGGTGACGTGCGGTGCCGCGCCCGCCGGCGCGGGTTGCGCGTAGCGCTCGAGGCCGGGGCGCTCGGTGTAGGGATCGGTGACGACGACGAGGAGGTCCCTCACCGGACTCGGATCCCCGGCCGTGGCGGCGTCCAGGGCCTCCTTCACCAGGTGGTTTCGCGGGATGTAGACGGGATTGGCGGCGGCCATCACCGAGGCCCGGGGAGCGAGCGCCCGCCAGCGTGCGAGCCAGGCGTCGACCGGCCCCTCGCCCGCTCCGGGATCGGCCTCGGTGCAGGTCCCGCCCGGGGCCGCGGCGAACAGGTCGCGGAGACGGGACTCATCACCGCCGGCCGCGGTGGTGAGATGGCGGAAGAAGCTGGTGAAGTCCACGCGCGTGGTGGTCAGCAGCGCCAGCAGGTCGTCGATGAGGCCGCGGACCTCCTCGGCGTCGGCATCGGCCGGCTCGGTGCCCAGCCCGAGCTTGGCCTTCATCCCGGAGGTCCACGCCCGCTCGTACTCCTCGGGGAAGGTGCCCAGGACCTCACTGAGCATCCGGACCGCCTCCTCCGGGTCCGGGTCGACCAGCGGGATGAGGGTCTCGGCGAAACGGGCGAGATTCCACTGCACGATCCCCGGCTGATTGCCGTACGCGTACCGGCCGCCGGTGTCGATGGAGCTGAAGACGGTGGCCGGGTCGTAGGACTCCATGAACGCGCACGGCCCGTAGTCGATCGTCTCGCCGGAGATCGTGGTGTTGTCCGTGTTCATGACGCCGTGGATGAACCCGATCAGCATCCACCGGGCCACGAGGTCGGCCTGGACGCGCACGACGGAGGCGAACAGCTCCAGGTACGGGTTCTCCGCGTCCGCCGCGTGGGGGTGGTGCCGGGCGATCGCGTGGTCGGCCAGTCGACGCAGCACCGTGTCGTCGTCGTTGTCGTCGTCGATGTCGTGGTGGCCGTCGACCCTGTCGCCACCTGCGGCTCCACCCCCGCCACCCGTGGCGCCGGTCCCGCCGCCGGCGCCACCCGCGGCGAGCGCCCGCGCGAACTGGAACGTGCCCACCCGCTCGTGGCCGGCCGCCACCCGCGCCAGCACCGCGCCCGGCAGCGGCTGCTCGCGGTACACGGTGTCGCCGGTCGCGGTGACCGCCAGCGACCGGGTCGTGGGCACGCCCAGCGCGTGCATGGCCTCGCTGATCACGTACTCCCGCAGCATCGGACCCACCGCCGCCTTCCCGTCCCCGCCCCGGGCGAACGGGGTACGGCCCGAGCCCTTGAGGTGCAGGTCGCGGCCGTCGGCGAGTTCGCCCATCAGCAGGGCGCGGCCGTCGCCGAGCCGCGGTGAGTAGCCGCCGAACTGATGCCCGGCATAGCCCTGCGCCACGGGCGTCGCCCCCTTCGGGACGTGGTTGCCGACCAACAGTCGCACGCCGTCCTCGCTGCGCAGGAGGTCGGGGTCGAGACCCAGTTCGGCGGCGAGGGGCTCGTTGAGCAACAGCAGCTCCGGCGCGGCCGCCGTCGCGGCCTGCCAGGGCACGACCAGCTCCGGGAGGACGGTGGCGTAGCGGGCGCCGAGACGCGGCGCGGCGGACTCCGGGGTGCTCATACCACGACGATACGGACGGCGGGGACGATGCGAGGCGGCGCCGGTTCGGCCCCGGCGCCGCCTCACCCGCGGGACCCGACCTACACTGTCCGCATGTCCGCCACGGCGACGCGACTGTTGCTGCTCGGTGCAGTGAAGATCTTCGAGCCGGTCAACGCCTATCAGATCCGGCGTGAGCTCGTCTCCTGGGACGTGGACGAGTGGGCGCATGTCAACCCGGGGTCGGTGTACTCGGTGCTGCGGACCCTCACCAGGCAGGGGTTCGTCGACCGGCACGACATCACCGACGCCGGCCGGGCGGTGGCGGTCTACACCGTGACCGCGCGGGGGAAAGCCGAGTTCGTGCAGCTCATGGAACGCGGACTGACCACCGTGGACCACTCCGAGCCGCTGCTGTTCCACACCGCCCTCGCGATGCTGCCGCACGTGGAACGGGAGCCGGCGAGGGTGTGGCTGCGCTCGCGGATCGTGCAGTTGCGGGACACCGCGGGCATCCCGGAAAGGCGCGGATCGGCGGCGCCACCGTACGTGGCGGAGATGCTCGAGCTGTGGCGCCGCGAGGCAGCAGCCCAGCTGGACTGGTGCGAATCGCTGGTCGCACGGGTGGAGGCGGGGGAGCTGCACTTCTCCGGTGAGCCCGCCGGATCGGGACCCTCGACCGGCGAGCCCGCGCAGATGGAAGCGGAACGGGCCCGCTACCGGGAGATCCTCGGCCCGGTCTGACTCCTGCGGTGGGCGACCGCGTCCGGTCCGGCTGTGGCGACTTGGGCCCCTGGTGACCGCGTCCGGCCCGTGCGCGATTCCCGGGCCAGCTGTTGACCGCGTCCGGTCCCGCACCTAGTGTTCAACATTGAACACCCGGTTCGGCGTGGCACCGCTCCCCGACACCGCCCCCGGTGGCGCACGCGGGTGTTCCTCACAGACAGCGCCTGACCGACCGCGTCGGGCGCGACACGCCCCCTCCCCCGGAGTCCGACAATGCGCATGACCGTCTTCGGCGTCGGATACCTCGGCGCCACCCACGCCGCCTGCATGGCCTCGCTCGGCTACGACGTGCTGGGGGTCGACGTGGACGTCGAGAAGATCTCACACCTGTCGCGGGGCGTGGCGCCCCTCTACGAACCCGGACTGCCGGAACTGCTGCTGGACGGGCTGGAGACCGGGCGACTGCGGTTCACGACCGACTACGCGGAGGCCGCCGACTTCGCCGACCTGCACTTTATCTGCGTCTCCACCCCACAGCGCAAAGGCGAGTTCGCGGCGGACACCACCCATGTCGACGCGGTGGTGGAGGAGCTGGTCCCGCTGCTGCACCGTGACGCCGTACTCGTGGGAAAGTCCACGGTGCCGGTGGGGACGGCGGCACGGCTCGACGAGCTCGCCGGTCGACTCGCCGCGGACGGGGTGGCCGCCCGCGTGGTGTGGAATCCGGAATTCCTGCGCGAGGGGTTCGCGGTCGAGGACACGCTCGAGCCCGATCGGGTGGTGCTGGGCGTCGCCGACGACGACGACGACGTGGCCGAACACCTGCTCCGCGAGGCCTACCGGCCACTTTTGCACGACCCCGGTCACGCACCCCTGATCGTCACCGATCTCGCCACGGCCGAGATGGTCAAAGTGGCGGCGAACGCCTTTCTGGCCACCAAGATCTCCTTCATCAACGCCGTCGCCGAGGTCTGCGAGGCCGCGGGCGCGGACGTCACCGTCCTGGCGCGGACGATCGGCATGGATCCGCGGATCGGCCCCCACTTCCTGCGTGCGGGCCTGGGCTTCGGCGGGGGCTGCCTGCCGAAGGACATCCGTGCCTTCATGGCGCGTGCCGGTGAGCTCGGCGCGGACCAGGCACTCACGTTCCTCAGAGAGGTCGACTCGATCAACGAGCGGCGCCGCGAGAGGATGGTCGAACTCGCCGCCGACATGTGCGGAGGCTCCCTGATCGGCACGACCGTCGCCGTCCTGGGAGCGGCCTTCAAGCCCGACTCGGACGACGTTCGTGACTCGCCGGCACTCAACGTGGCCGGGCGGTTGTCTCTCAGGGGAGCCCAGGTGAGCGTCTACGACCCGCAGGCGATGGACAATTCACGGCGCGTGTTCCCCACCCTGGACTACGCGGATTCCGCCCTGGAGGCCTGCAGGGACGCCGATGTGGTGATTCTGGCGACCGAGTGGGAGGAGTTCGTGGCCCTCGATCCGGCATCGGTCGCCGAGGTGGCGCGGGGACGCGTGGTGCTCGACGGCCGCAACTGCCTGCCCCGCGAGGACTGGTGCGCCGCGGGGTGGACCTACCGGGCGCTCGGCCGGGGATGAGCCGCGGGCGAACACCCTGTGAGGAGCGACGATGGACACCGGCGAAACGGGCGCGGTCACGATCCGGGCGCCTCGCCCCGGCGACGCCCCGCAGCTCGGCGCGCTGCACAACGCGGTGTGGCGCGCCACCTACGCCGGAATGGTCGCCGCCGAGCATCTCCGCCGTCTCGACGACGCGGTGGCCACGCGACACTGGGCGGACGTCCTGGCCACCCTGGACGAGGCGGGGAGGGCTCCCACCGGGCGCGTCGTCACGGTCGCCGTGACCGACGACGAGGTGATCGGCTTCCTCTCCACCGGGCCGGGGCGCGGGGAGGACCCGCCGACGGGACTCGAGATCGAGGCCCTCTACGTCTCGGTGCGCCACCACGGCACCGGAGTCGCCGACGACCTCCTGCGGGCGACGGTGCGAGGCCGCCCCGCCCACCTGTGGGTCCTGGCCGACAACGCTCGGGCCATCTCGTTCTACCGCAGGCACGGATTCGAGCCGGACGGCGCCCGGTCCACCCACGCCCCGACCGGCGCGGAGACGATCCGCATGACCCGCCGGTGAAGGTCTCCCCCCGCAGACCGTGGAGATAAGTGCCTTCCGCCGGCGGGGCGTCGTGCCGCACCGTGGAGGTGATCGGAGTGTCGATCACTCCGACGGACGCCACCTTCGACCACGGGAGTGAGCACGATGAGCGTCACCACGACACCCGACTCCCCGCCCCGGGACGAACCGCTACGCATCGCCGGGCGCGTCCTGCCCGAAGGCCTCGAACGCGAGCTGTGGATCGTCGACGGGACGATCTCGCCGGTGCGCCTGCCCGGGGCGCGGACACTCGCGGAGGACTGCTGGGTGATGCCCGCCCTCGTCGATGCGCACCTGCACCCCGGCGTCGCCGAGATCGGCGGCCCGCTCGACCTGCCGACACTGGAGGCGGACCTGCGCGCTCTCGCGCACTCCGGCATCGGCGCGGCCCGCGTGGTCGGGTCACCGTCACCGATACCGGGGAACTGGCACGCGCGGGCCGCCCGCTACTGCGGTCGGCGGGTGTGGCCGTCGCCGCGCCGGGACGCTTCATCGACGGCTGGGGACGCCGCGCGGACGGGCCGGAACTCCCCTCGGCCTGCGCCGAGGAGTGCACGGCCCACTGGGGGAAGATCATCGCCGACTGGTTTGACGACGAGGGCGGCTACGGGCCCTCCTATTCTCCGCAGCAGATCGCGTCAGCGGTCGCGGCCGTCCACGGCACCGGGGCGCGGGTCGCGGTCCACACGCAGGGCGCGGAGGCCGGCGCCAGCGCGGCCGCAGCGGGTGCGGACTCCATTGAACACGGTATGCACCTTCCCGACTCCGCACTCCACGACCTCGCCTCGAACGGTGGATTCCTGGTCCCGACGGGGTATGTCTTCACCCGGCTCGCCGAGTCGATGTCCGATCCCGGGCTCCCGGAACGGATGCGAACGTGGTTCGCGGACGGTGTGGCCGGGCACCCCGAGGTGGTCGCCTCCGCCCTGGCCGCCGGTGTCACCGTTCTCGCGGGTACCGACCTGCCCGTCGGTTCCCTCGTCGACGAGGTCCTGTGGCTGCACGCCGCCGGAATGTCCGCACACGAGGCCGTGGGCGCGGCGAGCTGGACGGCCCGCGAGGTGCTCGATCTACCCCGCCTGCGGCCCGGCGACCGCGCCGATCTCCTCTGCCTTGCCACCGACCCCGGAAACGACCCGGAGGTTCTCCGTACACCCGACCTCGTTGTTCTCGACGGCCGGCCGATCCGCCGGTCCGACACACCCCGGGAGGTGTTCTGAATGGACAGGTTCGACTACGTCATCGTCGGCGCCGGGACCGCGGGATGCGTGCTGGCCGACCGGCTCTCCGAGAACCGGGAGGTCAGCGTGCTCCTGATCGAGGCGGGCGGTGAGGACACCGACCCCCGCATCTCGATGCCCCGGGGATTCGCCGAGCTGCTGGGCGATCCCGGCACCGCCTGGCACTACCCGACCCGACCGGTCGGGCCGGCCTGGCAGGTCGAGTACTGGGTCCGGGGCAGGACGCTCGGCGGGTCCAGCTCGGTCAACGGCATGGTGTACAACCGCGGCCACCGCGCAGACTACGACGCGCTGGCCGACCGCGGCGCCCCGTGGTGGGGATGGGAGGACATGCTACCGGTCTTCCGCGCGATCGAGGACCACCAGCTCGGGGGCAGCGGGCTACGCGGCGAGGGAGGCCCCCTGTCCGTCTCGACCGCCGAGACCGGGGACCCCCTGCTCGAGGACGTCCTCGCCGCCGGCTCCGCGCTCGGCTGGCAGCGTGTCCGTGATCTGAACGCCGCCGACACCGAACGGATCGGGTACACGTCCGCGACCGTCCGGGACGGTCGCAGGTGCAGTGCGGCGAGGGCGTTCCTCCACCCGGCCATGAACCGCCCCAACCTCACCGTCGCGACGGGCACCCGCGTGGACGGACTGGTGCTCCACGACGGCCGGGCGGTCGGCGTCCGGGGCCGCGAGGGCGACTGGCACGTCGAGTACCGCGCGGTGCGCGAGGTGATCCTGTCGGCCGGTGCACTGGCCACTCCCCAGATCCTCCAGCTCTCGGGCATCGGCCCACCCGAAACACTGCGCGCCGCCGGGGTCGACGTCACGGTGCCCAGCCCCGGGGTCGGGGCCCGGATGCGCGAGCACCGTGTGTTCACCCTCCAGTTCCGGCTCCGCGAGGACCTCGGGTACAACTCCCTTCTCGCCACCCCCGAGGGGCAGCAGCAGGCGATGGAGACATACCTGGCCACCGGAGGCGGGCCGCTGGCCGCCCCGTCGTTCGATCTCGGCGGCTTCTTCAAGACCCGCCCCGGACTGGGCCGCCCTGACGCCCAGTTCCAGATCGCGCCGTACTCACTGGCCCCGCCGGAGCCCGGTGCCGCCATCCGGGTCGAACGGGAACCGGGCATCATGTGCGTCGGCTACCCCCTGCGCCCGGACAGCGAGGGCTCGGTCCGGATCACGTCCGCGGACCCGGACGTGCCACCGGACATCGACCCCGGGTACTACGGGACCGCACACGACCGGGCGACGTCGGTCGACATCGTCCACGCCCTGCGCCTGCTCTTCGCCACACAGCCGCTCGCGTCGCGGATCAGTCACGAGACGGCCCCGGGGCCGGCGGTCCGGACCGACCGCGAGATCCTCGACGCCGGGCTCGACACCGGCAGCAGCGGTTACCACGCCTGTGGGACCGCGGCCATGGGCCCGGACGACGAGGTGGTCGACCCCCGTCTACGCGTTCGCGGCGTGTCCGGCCT
>DWWG01000122.1 GCA_019119875.1 Candidatus Dietzia intestinigallinarum
AACGGCTAAGCTTGTCGACCATGGGACGGCGGACAACTCGTCACCCCGCGCGCAGGATCATCGCCGGGGCTGACACCAGGCGTGAGGTGACCACCCTCGCCGTCGAGGAGCCGCTCGAGATCCGCGTCCACGGTGAGCCGTTCGTCGTGACCATGCGGACACCCGGGGACGACATGGACCTGGCCGCCGGTCTCCTGGTCTCCGAGGGCGCCATCTGGGACCGCGAACACCTGCCGGAGATGCGCTACTGCACCACGGTCAGCGGGCGTTCCGAACAGGACTACAACACCCTTACGCTGTCGATCTCCCCTGACGTCCCCGAAGTCCGGTCCGCCCGGGCCACCGCCATGACCAGCGCGTGCGGGGTGTGTGGCGTGGACTCGATCGACGAGGTGCGCCGCACCACCCACTTCCCGCCCGGCCCGGTGGAGCCGCTGGTCACCCGCGAGGTCCTACTGTCCCTGCCCGCGCGGCTGCGCCGGCACCAGCGGGTGTTCGACAAGACCGGCGGGGTGCACGCCGCCGGCCTGTTCGCCCCGGACGGGCAGCTGCTCTGTCTGCGGGAGGACGTGGGCAGGCACAACGCCGTGGACAAGGTCGTCGGATGGGCCCTCCGCGACGGACGCCTCCCGCTGCGCGACACCATCCTGCAGGTCTCCGGCCGGGCGTCGTTCGAACTCGTGCAGAAGGCGTCGATGGCCGGCATCCCCGCGCTGTCGGCGGTCAGTGCGCCGTCGTCGCTCGCGGTGGACCTCGCGGTCGACTCGGGGGTGACACTGGTCGGGTTCAGCCGGGAGGACCGCGCGACCGTGTACGCCCACCCCGGGCGCATCCGCGACTGACCCGCGTCCCGCCACCCCCGCCCCGGGCCACACGTGCGCCTCCGGCCGCCACCCGGTGCGTTCCGACGCACAATAGGTGTATGAGCCTGATCCCCCGTATCCGCCGGGCCGCCCCCGCGGCCGACATCGACGAGGCCGACCTGCGGGTCACCGCCCCCGAGACCAGCGCGGCCGGGGCGAAGGCGGTGTCGGTGGCGCTCGAGCGCGGCATCTCGCAGGCCGGCGTGCTCCGCACCGCCCGTGCACTGGCCCGGCTCAACCACCGGGACGGCGTCGACTGCCCGGGGTGCGCGTGGCCCGAGTCCATCACCGGCCCCCGCAAACCGGCCGAGTTCTGCGAGAACGGAGCGAAGGCCGTCGCCGAGGAGTCCACGACCCGCGTCGTCACGCCGCAGTGGTGGGCCGAGCACCCCATCAGCGCGCTGCGGGACAAGACCGAGTACTGGCTGGGTAACCAGGGGCGCATCACCGAGCCCGTGGTGATCCGGCCCGGCGACGAGCACTATTCGCCGATCTCGTGGCGGGAGGCCTTCGCCCTGATCGCCGAGCACGTCCACGCCACCACTCCGGACCGGTGTGTGTTCTACACCTCGGGACGCACCGCCAACGAGCAGGCGTTCATGTACCAGTTGCTGGCCCGCAGCCTGGGCACCAACAACCTGCCCGACTGCTCCAACATGTGCCACGAGTCCTCGGGTTCGGCCATGACGCCCACGATCGGCATCGGTAAGGGGACCGTGTCACTGGAGGACTTCGAGCACGCGGAGGTCATCCTCGTCGTCGGCCAGAACCCCGGCACCAACCACCCCCGTATGCTCTCCGCGCTGGCGGACGCGCGCCGACGCGGCGCGCACGTCGTGGCCGTCAACCCGCTGCCCGAGGCCGGCCTGCTCGGTTTCGCCGACCCCCAGTCCCCGACCGGCGTCGTCAGGAACCTGGTCGAGGGCGAGGGCGAGCCCGTCGCGGACGACCTGCTGCAGATCAAGGTGGGCGGCGACCTCGCGCTGTTCCAGGCCGTGGGCCACCTCCTGCTCAAGGCCGAGGAGGCCGCGCCGGGCACCGTGGTGGACCACGAGTTCGTGGAGTCCCGTACCTCCGGGTTCGCCGAGTACGCGGCCGCGCGCGCCGAGGTCGACTGGGAGGTCACCGAACGCGCGACCGGGTTGAGCCGTTTCCAGATCGAGCGACTGGCCACCCTGCTGGCCCACTCCCGGGCGACGATCGTCTGTTGGGCGCTCGGGATCACGCAGCAGCCACACTCGGTGGACACGCTGCGCGAGATCCTCAACCTCCTGCTGCTGCAGGGGAACTTCGGAAAGCCGGGAGCGGGCGCGTGTCCGGTCCGCGGCCACTCCAATGTGCAGGGCGACCGCACGATGGGGATCTGGGAGAAGCCGACGACGGGCTTCCTCGACCGACTCGACGCCGAGTTCGGGATCACCTCACCGCGCGAGCACGGCTACGACTCGACGGACACGCTCACCGCGTTCGAGCGTGGTGACGTGGACGTGTTCGTCTCCATGGGCGGCAACTTCGCCAAGGCCTGCTCGGACACCGACGTCCTGGAGCGCGGGATGCAGCGCACCGGGCTGACGGTGCACGTCTCCACCAAGCCGAACCGCTCCCATGTGGTGCACGGGCAGACCTCCCTGATCCTGCCGACACTCGGCCGCACCGATCGCGACGACCGCCACCCCTCGGGCGCCCAGTTCGTGTCGGTGGAGGACTCGATGTCGGTGATCCGCTCCTCCCGGGGCCGGCTCGAGCCGGTGTCCGAGCAGCTGCTCAGTGAACCGCAGATCATCGCCGGTATGGCGGAGGCGATCCTGGGCCACGAGCACGTGGTGGACTGGCGTGCGATGGCCGAGGACTACGACGTGATCCGCGACCACATCTCGCGGGTCGTGCCCGGGTTCGAGGACTACAACCGGCGTGTGCGGCAGAAGTCGGGTTTCGTCCTGCCCAACCCGCCCCGCGACAGCCGCAGCTTCTCCACCGCGTCGGGTCGGGCGCAGTTCACCGTGTCACCCCTGGAGTGGCTCGAGGCGCCGCCGGGGTACCTGATCCTGCAGACACTGCGGTCGCACGACCAGTACAACACCACGTTCTACGGGCTCGACGACCGCTACCGGGGGATCTCGGAGGGCCGGCGGGTGATCCTCGTCCATCCCGACGACCTGCGCGACCTCGGGTTCGAGGACCGTCAGCTCGTGGATGTGGTGAGTGTGTTCACGGGCTCCGACGGGCAGACGAGCGAGCGCAGGGCCGACGAGTTCCGGCTGATCTCCTACCCGACGGCCCGGGGCTGCTGCGCCGCCTACTTCCCGGAGGCCAACAACCTGGTGCACCGGGAGAACGTGGCGCGGGAGTCCAACACGCCGGGGTTCAAGGCGGTGACGGTCCGGTTCGAGGCGCGCGGCACAGCGTAGCTGTGGGCCACCGCGCGACGCGTCGAGTCGCTCCGGCAGGCGTTTCGGCGACGCGCCCTGGGAAAACGCTGCACAGATCGACTCAAACCGAGTGGCTCAGGCAGCGTGGTTCAGGCTGCGTGGCTCAAGCTGCGTGGCTCAGGCTGTGTGGCTCAGCAGCGTGACTCGACCTCCGGTGCCGGCCTCTCCTCGGCGCCGCCGGCACCACCTGCGCCGCCCGAGTCGCCAGCACCACCAGCACCACCGGCACTGCCGGCGCCACCCTGATCTCCCTGGGAGACGTAGCCTCGTCCGGGCGCGATGAACAGCAGCAGCACGGCGGCCCCGGCGGCGACGAGTCCGAGCGCGAGCAGGGCATCGGACAGCCCGGCGGTGAAGATCTCGGCGGCGGCGTCGACCAGCGGCTGGGCTGCGGGGCCGGCCACCTCCCCGAACTCCACGGCCCCGGCGAACGAGCTCTCCACCGCCTGCCGTCCCGCTTCGGGCACCCCGGGCAGGATGTCCACGATGTCGGCGGCATAGCGTCCGGCGAGGATGCTGCCGCCGATCGCGATGCCGATCGCCGCGCCGACCTCGCGCATCGCGTCGTTGACGGCCGCCGCGACCCCCTGCTCGTCGACGGGGATGTCGGACACGATCGCCGAGGTGGCGGGCGCCGTGGACAGCCCCAGCCCTGCGGCGGCGATGAACAGCGGCCACAGGATGTCCCAGTACCCGGAGTCCACGCCGAGCCGCGAGAGCAGGATCATGCCCACCGCGATCCCACCGACGCCCACCACGGACATCAGTCGCAGGCCCACGATGCCGGTGAGCCGGGGCGCGATCAGCGAGAGCAGCAGGACCGGCACCGCCATGGGGGCCAGTGCCATCGCGGCGCCGAGCGCGTCGTAACCCTGGACGAGCTGCAGGTACTGGACGATGAGCAGGAAGAACCCGAAGATCACGAGGAACTGCAGCGAGACCGAGACAGACCCGGTGGAGAAGCCGCGCCGGCGGAAGTAGCGCACGTCCAGCAGGGGGTTCGGGGCGCGCAGCTCGACCAGGACGAAGGCCACGACGCTCACCGCGGAGACGACGAGGGCGACGACGACGAGGGGTTCGGAGAACGAGGTGTGTGCGCCCTCGATCAGTCCGAACACCACGCCTCCCACGGCGAGCGCGGAGAAGATCGCACCGAGCACGTCGGGCCGACCGTGCCGGGCGGCGACGGATTCGCCGATCGTGAAGGCGGCGATGAGGACGAGCAAGCCGATCACCGAATTGACCACGAAGATCGACTTCCACGACCACACCTGGAGCATGAGTCCGGACCCGACCAGGCCGACGATGCCGCCGATGCCGGCGAATCCGGCCCAGGTGCCGACGGCGGTGCCGCGTCGTTCGGGCGGGAAGCTGGCCGTGAGCAGGGAGAGCGTGGAGGGCATGACGAACGCGGCCCCGACGCCGGCCACGGCGCGCAGGATGATGAGCCACGTCGGCGAGTCGAGCCACAGCGGCAGAATCGAGGACACGGTGAAAATGGCCAGCCCCACGATGAGGGTGGCGCGGCGGCCGAACCTGTCGCCGAGTGCACCGGCGGTGAGGACGAGCCCGGCGAGGACGAGTGTGTAGGAGTCGACGATCCAGGTGAGTTCGGCCTGGGTGGCACCGATCGCCACGGCGATGTCCGGGAGCGAGGTGTAGAGCGCGGACATCGTGGCCACCACCAGCGATACCGCGACCATGTTGACGAACAGCAGCCAGCGCCGCCGTCCTGCGGTCAGTTCGAGCACAGTGTC
>DWWG01000123.1 GCA_019119875.1 Candidatus Dietzia intestinigallinarum
GCATCTCCAGCAGCGCCGCCACCGCGGCCTGCCCGGTACGGGCGAACTCCACCCGCGCCCCCTCCACGCCACCAGCACCGCCGATGACAGTGACCTTGGGCCGCACCGTCACCGACACCCCCACAACACCAGCCCCACCAGCCGAGGTGCCAGCCGCGGTGGAGTCGGCGGAGTCGGTGGAGCCGTTTGCGGCGGCGTCCGCGTCGGTGAAGTCATTTGCGGTGGCACCGGCGCCAGAAGCCGCGGCGGTGTCAGTCTCGCCGGCAGTGGTGGTGCCAGCTGCGGTGTCCACGTCGGTGGAATCGTTTGCGGCGGCGTCGGTACCGGAATCCGCGGTCGTGTCCGCGCCGGAAGCGTCGGCAGCGGCCTCGGAGGAGGCGCAGTCACTGTCGGTGAAGTCGTTGGTGTCCTCGTCGGAATCAGCGGCATCGGCCTCGGCGGAATCAGCGGCAGTAGTGGTGGTGCCGGAGGTGGGGGCGGCGTCGCCGCAGGTCAGTGACATCAGGGCGTCGGCGCGGCGCTGGGCCAGCGAGTAGGCCTCATCACCGGCGTCGGTGTCGCCGGTGGTGTCGGTGTCGCCTGTGTTGTTGGTGGCGGCGATTGTGGCGTCCAGGGTCTCGGCCAGCACGGCCGCCTCGTCGGCGTGCAGCATGGCGTACAGGCTGGACATGCCGTCGCGGCCCCGGGAGATGCGCACGCCACGATCCCGACCCGCATCGCTCATGCGTTCACGTACCGCATCGCGGTCACGGGCACTGATCAACTGATCAGCCCGCTGACGCACCGCCTTGATGCCGGGACGCTCCCCGGCGGCGATGGCCGACAGGTAGTCATCGACCACATCCTGCTGCAGGTCGGCCAGCACCGACTCGTCCACATGACTCATCTGCTCGGCCAGAGCGCGGGCGGTGGACTCGTCCATGTCCCCGTCCAGCATCGCCGACAGGATGGCCGGGTAGCGGAAATGCAGATCCGCGGCAAACGAGAGCATCGACTCGACCTTGAACGAGGACACCGGGAACATCCGCACCAGATGACTGGCCGCCATCACCCCCGCATCCACCGCCGCGCGCCCCGGACGATCCGGATCGGCCACACAATCCGGGTGCGCCAGACACTCGACCATCACCTGATGCGCAGCCGCCAGCCGCTGCCCGTCCGCACGATTGCCGGCACGCCACCCCGCATCCGCCGCCTGGGCGGCACGCGCGATCGCCTCGGCAGAACCAGGCTCGGACCCACCCGAGGCGGCGGAAGAAGAGTCATACGTATCGCTCATGTCCCGCCCCCTTTCCGATGCGACCCCTGCAGCCTTGCTCGCTTCTGTGTTCTACTATAGGCACAGCAGTTCGACCACGCAAGAGATTGAAGGAACCAATTCGATGAGAAAATCCACCCCCTCCGGCGGCAGACCCAGTGCACGTGAACGACTACGGGGAGAACGGCCTCGTCGTCGTCATAAACACAGGACAATGAGCCCATGACCACCTCAACCCGCCTGCTCAAGAGCAAGGACACCTACTCACGCGAGGCGCTCGCAGACCTCCTGGCCACGTTGGCCGATCGGATCCGGTCGGGAACGGTGACGTTCGACCAGGCCGGCAGCAGCGTCGAACTCGCCGTACCAGCGTCGGTACGGCTGGATATCGAGATCAAGGACGTGCCCAAACCGACCGGCGTCAAGCACGAACTCGAACTCGAGATGTCGTGGGTGACCGGCGCTGACGGCGAACCCATACCGTCCGGGGGCGTGTCGGTCTCCTGACCGGACCGGGAAGCTAGAACGCCCCGCCCAGGCGGCCGGAGAGCTTGTCGAGACGCTCCTGACTTGCCCCGTCGAGGCCGATCACCGACAGGGTCTTCCCCTTCTCCGCGTACTTCTGCTGCACAGCGTCCAGGGTCGCGACGGTCGAGGCGTCCCAGATGTCGGCATCGGTAAGGTCGAGCACCACGTTCTCAGGATCGCCGGAATAGTCGAACTGATAGACGAGATCGTTGCTCGAGGCCCAGAACAACTCACCGGTGACGCGGTAGGTGCGCGTGTCGACGGTGCCGTCGTGGTCGGTGTCGAGCTCGGCCACCTTCTCCACCGACGTCATGTGCGCCACGCGGCGGGCGAACATCACCATCGCGGTGAGAACGCCCAGGACCACGCCGATCGCCAGATTGCCGGTCCACACCGTCGCCACCACCGTGACCAGCATGACCAGGGTCTCCGGAAACGGCATCACCCGCAGCGTGCGCGGGTGGACCGAATGCCAGTCGAAGGTCCCCACGGACACCATGATCATCACCGCGACCAGCGCCGCCATGGGGATGAGCCCCACGATGTCGCCGAGCGCCACCACCAGGATCAGCAGGAACACACCGGCCAGCAGCGTCGACAGCCGGGTACGCGCGCCCGACTCCTTGACGTTGATCATCGTCTGGCCGATCATCGCGCAGCCGCCCATTCCGCCGAAGAAACCGGTCACGAGGTTCGCGACGCCCTGCCCCCAGCCCTCACGGGTCTTGTCCGAGTGGGTCTCCGTGATGTCGTCGACCAGCTTGGCGGTCATGAGCGACTCCATGAGCCCGACCAGCGCCATGGCCAGCGCGAACGGCGCGATGATCGCGAGAGTGTCCAGCGTCAGCGGCACGTCGGGGAAAAGCAACGACGGCAACGTCGTCGGCAACTCGCCCTGCCCCGCCACATCGGGCACGCTCCAGCCGACGGCCAGCACGACGGCCGTGATCGCCACGATCGCGATCAGCGGGGCCGGCACCGCCGTCGTGAGGCGCGGGAAGCCGACCATGATCACGATGCCCACCGCCACCAACGGGTATACCAGCCACGGCACGCCGATCAGATGCGGGATCTGCGCGGAGAAGATGAGGATGGCCAGCGCGTTGACGAAGCCGATCATCACCGACCGCGGGATGAACCGCATCAGCCTGGCCACGCCGAGCAGCGAGAGGACGATCTGCAGTGCGCCGCCCAGCAGGACCGTCGCGATGAGGTAGTCGAGCCCGTGCTCGGCGACGACCGGGGCCACCACCAACGCGACCGCGCCCGTCGCGGCCGAGATCATGGCGGGCCGGCCGCCGGTGAACGCGATCGTCACGGCCATCGTCACCGAGGCGAACAGCCCGACCCGCGGGTCGACGCCCGCGAGGATCGAGAACGAGATCGCCTCCGGGATCAACGCCAGGGCCACCACCAGGCCGGCCAACACCTCGGCCCGCAGACGCGCCGGCGAGGAGAAAGCCGCCCGGAACGAGGGCAGGACACCGGTCGGGAACTCGTTGCTCACAGATCACCTACAGTCGACGGGACGACCCTCTCGCAGCGAGAGAGTCGAAAGCTACCGTAGCGGGAGAGTTGTGGCCGGGGAAATTCAGGGCGAGCAGGCCGGGCCGGGCGAGCGGACCATGAAGATCGGTGAGGTCGCCGAACGCACCGAACTGTCGATCCGGAGCCTGCGGCACTGGGACGAGGTCGGCCTGCTGAGCCCGTCCGCGCACTCCCCCGGCGGATTCCGGCTGTACACCGAGTCGGATGTGGAGCGGATCCTGCTCATCCGGCGGATGAAGCCACTGGGTTTCTCGCTGGAGCGGATGGCCGACTTCTGCCGCGCGCTCGACAACCGGGACAGCGACCGGGCCGCCTCCGACGCCGTGATCGCCGACATCCGGGCGGAGGCCGCCGAACGGCTCGAGCGGCTGCGCACACACCTGGGGTATGCGGAGGAATTCCTCGTCGTCGTCGAACGGCTCGCCTGATCCCCACCCACCCGCCAGGGACCGGGGCGGGGCGGTCAGAGCGCCCGGCCGATGACCTCCTTCATGATCTCGTTCGTGCCGCCGTAGATCCGCATGACGCGCGCGCCCGCGAACTTCTGCGCGATGGGGTACTCCATCATGTAGCCGTAGCCGCCGAAGAGCTGGAGGCAGCGGTCGACCACGTCGTCGAGCATGTCGGTGGCCTGCAGCTTCGCCATGGAGGCGGTCACGGCGTCGAGCTCGCCGGCGATCTCGCGCTCGATGCAGTGGTCCACGAACGTCCGCGTGGCCATGACCTGCGTCTTACAGTGCGCCAGCTCGAAGCGGGTGTTCTGGAAGTCCAGCACCGGCTTGCCGAACGCCTGCCGCTCGCGGGTGTACTGGAGCGTCTCCACGACGGCGGCCTCGGCCATGGCGAGGGCGTCCACGGCGATGGCCAGGCGCTCGCGGGGCAGCTGGTGCATCAGCTGGTAGAAGCCCTGCCCCTCCTCGCCGCCGAGCAGGTTGGCGGCCGGCACGCGCATGTCGTTGAAGAACAGTTCGGCGGTGTCGGCGCCGTGGCGGCCCATCTTCTCCAGCACCCGGCCCCGCTCGAAGCCGGGGGTCGAGGCCTCGACGGCGAACAGGGCCATGCCCTTGTGGCCGGTGTCGAGGTCGGTTTTGGCCACCACCACCACGAAGTCGGCGGAGCCGCCGTTGGAGATGAAGGTCTTGGAGCCGTTGATGACGTACGAATCGCCGTCCCGTCGCGCGGTGGTTCGCACGCCCTGCAGGTCGGAGCCGGCGCCGGGCTCGGTCATGGCGATCGCGGAGATCCACTCGCCCGCACAGATCTTGGGCAGCCACGCCTTCTTCTGCTCCTCGCTGGCGTAGTTCGCGACGTAGTGCGGGGTGATGGTGGAGCCGACGCCCATGCCGAACGCGGTGTCGCCGGAGTAGACGAGTTCCTCGGTGACGAGGTATTCCATGCCGGGGTCGCCGCCCTGTCCGCCGTACTCCTCGGGCACGTCGAGGCAGATGAGGCCGGCCTCGCCGGCGCGCAGCCAGGTCTCGCGGTCAACGTGCTTCTGCGCGGCCCACTTCTCCTGGTTGGGGGTCATCTCCTTGGCGAAGAAGGCGCGGGCGTGTTCGCGAAGCAGCCGGTGGTCGTCGGTCTCCCATGCGGGGCGGTAGTCGGGGAAGAGTGCGGACACGAGGGGCCTCCAGGGAAAGTACGACGACAACGACGACATCGAGTTCGGCGTCAGTCTACGACTGCCTTCTTCCGCAGAGATCCGGAAAGAGAACGGACACGGCGCGTGCGGCGGGGCCATACTCGTGACATGAGCGATTCCACGGATCAGCCGGACGCGGACGGCCAGCGCGGGGACCTGCCCGCCGAGTCGGCCCTGCCAGAGCCTTTCCCGACGGACTGGACCCGTTGCCTCGTCCTGGTGGCACACCCTGATGACCCCGAGTACGGCATGTCCGCGGCGGTGGCGCGGTGGACGGCGGAGGGCCGCAGCGTCGTGTACGTGTTGGCCTCCAGCGGTGAGGCGGGGATCGAGGGGATGGCGCCGTCGATCGCGGGGCCGATCCGCGAGGAGGAGCAGCGGCGGTCCGCGGCGCATGTCGGGGTGGACACGGTGGAGTTCCTCGGGTTCCCGGACAGTCGGATCGTCAACAACAGCGCGCTGCGGGATGCTGTGGCCGACTCGATCCGCAGGCACCGGCCGGACATCGTGGTGTCGCTGTTCTCGGGCCCGGAGTTCGGCCCGGGCATGCCCAACCAGTCCGACCACATGGAGTTCGGCGACGCGGTGGGGGCGGCCTACGACGACCTGGTGGCCGCGGTCGGTGTGGACTCGCGCGAGGGGCGCCCGCAGATGTGGTTCGAGTCCGATCCGCAGCCCAGCCATTACGTGGACGTCCGCGGGTTCGTCGAGCCGGCCATCGACGCACTGGCCGAGCACAAGGAGTACCTGTCGGTGCTCGATCCCCGGACCCCGGTTCGTGAGCAGGCGAAGGCCCAGGTCGAGCGCATGGTTGAGCCGGTCGACGGTCTGGCCGATGGCAACCCGGTGGTGGGGTTCACCCGCATGCGCCCCTGAGCCGCGGCGCCGGCCCGGGTTCCCCGCTCGCCCGACCGCGGGCGGGGGACGCGGTCGGGCTAGGTGTGGGGAGCATCACCGCCGGCCCGGGAATCATCGCCCGACGGCGCCCCGTTACTAATAGACATGACAACTTCTTTGGGGATCGACCGTGCCATCCAGATCGACGAGTCCGCCCGGGACCTCCTGTTCCGTGAGGCCCGCACCGCGAACGCCTTCACCGACGAGCCGGTGACGGACGAGCAGCTCGAGGCGATCTACGAGCTCGTGAAGTGGGCCCCCACCTCGATGAACACCCAGCCGCTGCGCATCGTGGTGTTGCGGTCCGAGGAGGCCAAGGCCCGTCTCGTCCCGCTGCTGGCCGAGGGCAACCGGGCCAAGACCGCCTCCGCCCCGGCCGTGGCCCTGCTGGCCGCCGACGTGGACTTCCACGACGAGCTGCCGAAGGTCTTCCCCCACGTCCCCGGCGCCCGCGACCTGTTCTCCGACGAGGATGCGCGCACCGGCACGGCCGAACTCAACGCCGGCCTGCAGATCGGCTACCTCATCCTCGGTATCCGCGCGGTCGGCCTGGCCGCCGGCCCGATGACCGGCTTCGACGCCGAGGCGGTCACCGAGGAGTTCTTCCCCGACGGACGCCACCGTGTACTCGTGGCGGTCAACATCGGCAGGCCCGCCGAGAACGCCTGGCTCGACCGACTCCCGCGCCTCGACTACGACGAGGTCGTCACCACCCTCTGATCGGAGACACCGTGCGGTGACCCGCGTGAGATGGCGGGCGGGATCAGGCGGGGCGGAAACGCGCCACGATCTCGTCCGCCCAGTCTGCGCGGGGCGAGTCGATGCTGCCGTCGGCCGGGGAGCCGATGTAGGTGAGCCAGAAGTGCGAGTCCCCCTCCCCGACGACCGCCGAGTAGATCAGCGCACCCTCCGGGCCCAGCATCGCCTGCTGGACCGCGGGGATCACCCGGAATGACAGCGCCGAACCGTCGCCCGCCCGACTTGAGATCTCGTCCAACTGCTGTTCCACCGGCTGCGCGGGGACCGGCAGGATGGTCTGGCCGATGGCGGTGGCCAGGACGAAGGCGGCCTCCTCGTTGTTGATCTCCTCGACGCCGAGCATCTCCGGTGTCAGCTCCCCGATGAAGACCAGCCCGCCGGAGGCGCCGTCCGGCGAAACCTCCTCGGGCCGCAGCGCCGTGGTCCCGAACCGCAGGTCACCCGACTCGGCCTGCCACCCCATCGGGACGCGGATGACCAGGCCGGCCGCCTCATCAACGTACTCCGAACCTGCCGCGACCTGGGTCTTTGCGCTCACGGTGCGTTCGGCCGGAGGGTAGGTCCGCTGCGAGACGACCACCGTCACCACCGCCGCGATCACCGCCAGGACCGCCACCAGGACGATCAGCAGAACGGCCCGGCCCCGCCCGGAAGATGAAGTGGTGCTCACACTCGCGCTCATGGACCCAGCGTAGGCGGCTGGGGAACCCCGGCAGCGGCCGGACCTGTCAACGCGTGCGCCGGAGCGTGATGTTCACCCGGCCGGGGTCCGCGCCCAGCACGTCCCGGCACCAGGCGGGAGCAGTGGCGTCGTGGACCTTCGGCACCCCGTGGAACGCCATCCGCGAGGGCCCGCCGAACACCACCAGGTCGCCGGACTCCAGCCGCACGTCCGTGTACGGGCGGCCCCGGTGCTCGGGCGTGCCGAACCGGAACGTGCACGCATCGCCCAGGCTCAGCGACACCACCGGCGCGAGGCTGGCCTCGTCCCGGTCCTGGTGCAGCCCCATCGTCGAGCCCGGACCGTAGAGGTTCACCAGCGCGGCATCCGGCGAGTACGCCTCCGGCCGGGGCTGGTCGGACGAGGGCTGGTCAGTCGGAGGCGGGCCGGCCACCCGCGGATCGACCGCCGCTGCCGCGGCCAGACCGGATCGGGCGGCCCGCACGAGCCACTCAGGGATGGGCGGGACGTCGGCGGTGTCGTCGTCGTATCTATACGGCGACCAGTGACGCCCCAGGCTGAACGTCCGCACCGACATCCGACCACCGCCCGGCAGCACGATCGAGCGCGGCGCCGCCACCGACGCCCAGCCCGCGCACGCCCGGAGGAGGAACTCCTGCTGCTCTCGGCTGAGCCAGTCGGGCACGTGCACCGCGCCGGGGCCGAGGATCGCCGGCTCGCGGCGGACGCCGAACAGCGGCTCGGTCACCGCGCTCGCCCCGCTACGTCCCCGCTCGCAGCACCGCCCACGCCTGCTCGGCCAGCTCGGGCGTCGCGGCCGCCACGACGGTCCCGCCCTCGAGCGGCTGCCGGCCGTCGGGGCCGGTGATCACGCCACCGGCGGCCTCGATGATCGGGATGAGCGCCACGATGTCGTACGAGTTCAGGTCGGCCTCCACCACCAGGTCGACCCGGCCGGCGGCGAGCATGCAGTAGGCGTAGCAGTCCCCTCCGAACCGCTGGAGGCGCACGCGCCGGCCCAGCTCGTCGTAGCGGTCGCGGTCCTCGCCGGCGTCGCCGAACATCGACGGGTGCGTGGTGTACAGGATCGCCTCGGACAGCTCCGTGCAGTCCGACGTGTGCAGGTCCGTGATCTGCACGTGCCCGCCCTCGGGTGCGGGGCGGCGCACCAGCGCGCGACCGCCGACCGCCGAGAAGGTCTCGCCCAGAACGGGCTGATCCATCCAGCCGGCCACCGCGCGGCCGCCCGAGACCACGCCGACGAGGGTGCCCCAGCCCGTCATGCCCGTCAGGAAGGCCTTGGTGCCGTCGATCGGGTCCAGGTACCAGGTCCGTTCCGCGTCCGCGGGCCCGGTGCGGCCGTTCTCCTCGCCCACCACGGCATCACCCGGCAGCATCGCGGTGATCCCCGCGCGCAGCAGTTCCTCGATCGCGCGATCGGCCTCGGTGACCGGGTCGTAGCCGCGGTGGACACCGGCGCCGGCCGCAGCACCGGCACCCTCGCCGTCGCCGGCACCGTCGCCTGCACGGTCACCGCCGCCGACCGAGTTCTTGTCCGCCGCCGCGAGATCGGCGAGGTCACCGTAGAAGTGGCGGCGGGCGATTCGGGCGCTGGCGGCGAGCAGCTCGTCGAGACGCTCGATCTGATCCGGGCCGAGAGTGCGGGCAGGCCGTGTGGTCATGCCCCCCATCGTGCCCCAGGACCCCGGCCGTCGACGACCGGATCCCCCGACTCGCGCCTCTACACGTGCTGGAACGGCTACCGTGAGCCCACCATCCCGGGCCGTCGCGCCCCCGCCCACAGAACTCACGATGCCATGAACGCGTTGATGGACTTCCTCTCCACCCGCCGGGTCCAGCTGACCACGGACTCGTGGCAGCACGTCAGCGCCACCGTCCAGGCGGTGCTGCTGGCCACGGTCCTGTCGGTGGCCGTCGGGGTGGCCGTCCACCGCAGCCGAACCGGGTCGGCCGTCGCCACCGCGCTCGCCGCCACCGCGCTCACGGTGCCGTCGTTCGCACTGCTCGGGCTGCTCATCCCGGTGATGGGCCTCGGCGTCCTGCCCACCATGACCGCGCTGGTCATTTACTCGATCCTGCCGATCCTGCGCAACACGATCGTCGGACTGGACGCGGTGCCCGCCGCCACCGTCGACGCCGCGCGCGGTGTGGGGATGAGCCGGATCGGGGTACTGGGCCGGGTCGAGTTGCCGCTGGCGTGGCCGTCGATCCTCGCCGGGATCCGGGTGTCCACGCAGATGTCGATGGGGATCCTCGCGATCGCGGCCTACGTCAAGGGGCCGGGCCTGGGGAACCTCATCTTTGCCGCCCTGTCGCGCGTGGGAACGCCCACCGCCCTGCCGATGGCGCTCACGGCGACGGTCCTTATCGTCGTCCTCGCCCTCGTCCTGGACGCGTTGCTCGTCCTTCTCGGCCGTCTCACCATCAGGGGGAACCAGTGACCACACCCACCGGACAGGCCACCGGACCCGACGGCCCCGCCCGCACGGATCCCACCGTGTCCGGCGTGCCGATCGTCCTGGACGAGGTCACCAAGATCTACCCCGGCCAGGACACCCCGGCGGTCGACCACGTCTCGCTCGACCTGCCCGCCGGTCACACGACGGTGTTCGTGGGACCGTCGGGCTGCGGCAAGACCACCACGATGCGGATGATCAACCGCCTCATCGAGCCCACCTCGGGCACCATCACGATCGACGGCGAGGACAACCGCCGTCTCGACGCCGACACCCTGCGCCGCAGCATCGGCTACGCCATCCAGGCCTCCGGGCTGTTCCCGCACATGACGGTCGCGCAGAACGTCGCCACCGTGCCGCGCCTGCTCAAGTGGAACAGGAAACGGATCCGCGAACGGGTGGACGAGATGCTGGAGCTGGTGGGCCTGCCCCCCGGCGACTATCGCGACCGCTACCCCGCGCAGCTGTCCGGCGGGCAGCAGCAGCGCGTGGGCGTGGCGCGGGCACTGGCGGCGGATCCTCCGGTGCTGCTGATGGACGAGCCCTTCGGCGCCGTGGACCCCATCACGCGTGCCTCCCTGCAGGACGAGCTGCTGCGGCTGCAGGCCGAACTGCACAAGACGATCGTCTTCGTCACCCACGATTTCTCGGAGGCGGTCCGGCTCGGCGACCGGATCGCGGTGCTCGGCCCCGGCTCGTCCGTGCTGCAGTTCGACACCCCCGAGGCGATCCTCACCAGTCCCGCCGACGAGACGGTGTCCGGGTTCATCGGGGACGACGCCGCGCTCAAGACCCTCACCCTCCGGCGCGTGGGCGACGTGGATCTGGGGACGACGACGACGGCGAGGGCCTCCGAGAGCCCGGCCGATTTCGCCTCCCGACTGCGCGGGACGAGCGACGAATGGGCGGTGGTCCTGGACGAGGCCGGCCGCCCGCTGCGCTGGGTGCGCGGCGACCGGGTGGCGCAGATGCCGGATCTGGGCTCAGGGGGCCAGCTCGTGAGCGGCACGGTCACGGTCGATTCGACGCTCCAGGAGGCGCTGGACGGGCTGCTGTCCACCGCCAGCGCGACGACTGTCGTGGTGGACCACGAAGGCGCCTATCGCGGCACGCTCGGGATCGACGACCTGGTGGACGAGCTGCGGCGCATCCATCACCGGCACACCGACGACCCCACCTCCCCCGCCGGGAACGACCCGGTCGATCGGTCATGAGTACGCCCACGGCCACCGGGCCCGGGTCCGGAACGAACAGCCCCGCGCGCGACACCGCCTCCACCCGCGGCGACACCGCCCGGATGTTCATCCAGCCGGTCGCGGTGATCATCGCGGTGGTGGGGGTGTTGTGGTGGGCGTTCGCGAGCCCGATGACCGAGACCCAGGCGGCGTCCCTCAACGCGGCGTCCCTCATCGAGCGGACCCTCCAGCACGTCCAGATCACCATCACGGTCACACTGATCGTGGTGGCCGTCGGCGTGCCGCTGGGGATCATCCTCACCCGGCGTCGGACGCGGTTCCTCGCACCGGTGGCGATCGGGATCGCCAACATCGGGCAGGCGGCGCCGGCGATCGGTCTGCTGGTGCTGCTGTTCCTGGTCACCAACCGGACCGGGTTCTGGATCGGGGTGCTGCCGGTCGCGTTCTACTCCCTGCTGCCGGTGCTGCGGAACACGATCGTCGGGATCACAGGCGTCGACCCCGCGCTCATCGACGCCGCCCGCGGTCAGGGCATGGCCGCGACGCGGATCCTGCGGACGGTCGAGGTGCCACTGGCGGTGCCGTTCATCCTCGCCGGCCTGCGCACCACCCTCGTGCTGGCGGTGGGCACGGCCACGCTGAGCTTCCTGGTGGACGCCGGCGGGCTGGGCATCTTCATCGACACCGGCTACCGGCTGCAGGACTACAAGACGATGGTCGTGGGCGCCGTCCTCGCCGTGGCACTGGCACTGTTCGTGGACTGGCTCGGCGCGGTCGCCGAGGTGCTGTTCAACCCGAAGGGGCTGCGATGACCGCCACACCTGCGCGACCGGCCGCGCTCCGGCGGCTGCTGGCGTCGCTCGTCGTCGTCCTCGTCGTCACCGGCTGCGGCCTGTCCGGAGGCGGCTCGGTACCGCTGTCCGTGGGGCCCGGCTCGCAGCAGGTCGTGCCCGAGCTCGAGGGTGTGCGCGTGACCGTGGGCGGCAAGGACTTCACCGAGGGCGTGATCGCCAGCTACCTGGTGGAATTCCTGCTGGCCGCGGCCGGGATGGACGTGTCCGACATGTCCTCGCTGGCCGGGTCGAACAGTTTCCGGCAGGCGCTGGTCACCGGCCAGGTGGACATCGGCATGGAGTACACGGGCACCGCGTGGATGAGCTACCTCGGCAACGACGAACCCGTCCGCGACCCGCAGCAGCAGTGGGCGGCGGTGCGTGACGCCGACCTGGCCGAGCACGACATCCGCTGGCTGCCGCCCACCCGGGTGGACAACACCTACTCGTTCGCCGTGAACCGGGCGACCGCCGAGGCCACCGGCGTGCGCACGTTCTCCGACTACGCCGAGCTGGTGCGAGACGATCCCCGGTCGGCCGTGACGTGCATGGAGACCGAGTTCTCGGTGCGGCGGGACGGCTGGCCCGGGCTGGCCGAGGCGTACGGTTTCGACGCCGCGAGTGTGCCCACCCCGATCATGCAGCCGGGGATCATCTACCAGGCCACCTCGGTGGGCCGCGAGTGCACGTTCGGCGAGGTGTACACCACCGACGGCCGGGTCAAGGGGCTGGACCTGGTGGTGCTGGAGGACGAGCAGCGGTACTTCCCCGTCTACAACCTGGCCGTGGTCGTGCGGGGTGCGTACCTGGACGCGCACCCGCAGATCGAGCAGGTGCTCGCCCCTCTGGTGGACCTGCTCACCAACGAGGTGGTGGTGGAACTCAACATGCGTGTCGACGTGGACGGCGAGGACCCGGCGCTGGTCGCGAGGGATTTCTTGGTCGGTGAAGGGCTCGTGACCGCCGGGTGATCCCGGGGGTCGCGCCGCGGCGGGTCCGCTCGTGGCGGACACTGGACGGCATGCGGACGATCGAGTTGAGTCCGCGAGGAGGACCCATGCTCACCAATCCACTCACCGCGCTGCCCCGCACCGCGTTGCGGCTGCCCCGGATGGCCCCGGACATGTCGCTGCTGCCCGCGGGCCGCATCGTCACGCTCGCCGACGACGTGGTGACCCGGCTGTACGACACCGGTGAGGACCACCTGCAGCCGGTGATCCTGCTGCACGGAATGGCCGCCACCGGGATGCTCAACTGGTACCAGACCTTCCAGCGGCTCCGCGGCGAGTACCGACTCATCGCCTACGACCAGCGCCACCACGGCATGGGGCACACGGGCCCGTTCAGTTTCCAGATCCTCAGCGAGGACGCTCTGCGGGTCGCCGACCATCTGGAGTTGGAGTCCCCCATCCTGGGCGGCTACTCGATGGGCGGGCTCGTCGCGCAGCTCGCCGCCAGACCGGACCCCTCCCGGCTCGGCGGACTGGTGTTGGCGGCCACCGGGACCGGCGCCGAGCGCAACGCGATGGAGAAGTTCACGATGGGCGGGTTCACCCGGACCGCGCCGCTGCTCAACGCCGTTCCGGAGGAGATCGCCCGCGAGATACACGAGGAGACCCCCAGTCCGCACACCTGGGCGTTGAAGGAGTTGTCGTCGGTCTCCCTGGCCACCCATCGCACGGTGATCAGCGAGGTCGGGCGCTTCAACTCCACCGCGTGGCTCCACGAGCTCGACCTGCCGGTGGCGATCGTCAAGACCATGCGCGACATCGCGTTCCCCCAGCGGATCCAGGACGAGATGGCCGATCTGCTGCCGCACAGCGCGGTCTTCCCGATCGCGGCCGGACACGCGGTGTGTGCCACCCATCCCGGGACGTTCGCCCGCCGGATGCGGACCGCGATCGGCTGGGTGGTCTCCAACCAGCGCTGAGGGCCCACCACCGGAGCCGCTCACCGGGGCGCCCGCCCCTGTGCAGCCCGATCCCGCGGCATCCGCTGGAGCGGACGCGACCTGCGCGAACATCCGCTCCAGCGCCTGCCACCCCACCCACAAGCGCTCCCCACCAAGCACACCCGCCCCCGCCGGGGCACACGCGCGAGTGCAGTTCAAAGAGCAGATGCGACGTGCGCGAACATCCGCTCCAGCGCCTGCCGGAGGTCCGCTCTCACGGCCACGAGCACAGCGAGTTCAGCGGTCTCCTAGCTGACGGTGAGCAGCGCGGCACCGGGCCGGTCCACCGCCATCCGATAGCTCCCGTCGACCTCCGCGGTCGATACCCCGTCCTGCGGGGAGAACGAGCCGTCCGGCGCCGTGACCGCGCCGCCGAAGGTGGTGCCGTCGAGGGATTCGGGCGTGGGTGCTGTCAACCGGTACACGGTTCCGGCATGGTGCTGTGCGCCGGTGGGCTCACCTGCGATGGTGACGGCGATCTCGCCGGTGAAGTCGCTGTCGAGGTTGTCCACGAGCACCTTGACCGCACCGTCGGGCATCCGCACGGCCAGGGCTGAGACATGCGCACCGCCGGCTTCCACGGTCGTCGGCAGGATCTGTCCCCCGGTGAGCTGGCTGAACGCCAGCGCCGCGTAGTAGTTGGGGTTTGGTCGGGCGGTGCCGGCCTCACGAGCGGCGGCGTCGTCGAAGCAGAACAGGGTGTAGCTCTCGCACTCGCCCGGTTGCATGTGCAGATTCACACCGGCGATCCCCTCGCGCGCGGCGGTCATGAGATAGTCCGCGGTCCACAGGGCGTTGGCGAAGGTGTCCGTCACCCCCGCCCGGCCCTCCTTCGCCACCGAGTTGGTCTCGGAGAGAACGGGGGCGAGTCCGGCGTGCTCGGCGGTGGCGACGAACCTGCGGATGAAGTCACTCTGCCGGTGGGAGGTGTCCCACTCCAGCAGCGAGTCCGCGGTGGGCAGGCCACCGACCGTGTCGGTCACCGCCGAGGGCACGCCGACCTTGGCGACGTTGACGAACGGGTAGTAGTGCTGGTTGAGGAACCGTGACTGCGCGCTGAACTCAGCGGTGTAGTTCTGCAGCCAGGGCCACACCGCGAAGTCGGTGATCGCCGCGTCGACAGGCGGCACTCCGAGGCCGGCGCCGGCGGTGTCCGGGCCCTCGATCGGCAGTCCCGGGGCGGCGGCCGCGATGGCCTCGCGGTAGGCGCGCGCATCCGACACATAGCTCTCCGGGGTGAGCGGGTGACGGTCACCGCCACCCAGCACCGGCGCGGCGATGTACACGTTCGGTTCGTTGCCGATCTGCACTGATCGCAGCGAGGTCCCGATCCGTTCCCGGGCGCTGCGGGCCTGGTCTGCCGCGGCGGCCGGGTCGAACTGCCCGAAATTGACGCCCAAGTCGATGCTCCAGCCGATGGACCGGGCCAGGTCGCCGACGCGCGTCAGATCCTCCGGGGT
This sequence comes from Candidatus Dietzia intestinigallinarum, assembly GCA_019119875.1. Classification (GTDB taxonomy): domain Bacteria; phylum Actinomycetota; class Actinomycetes; order Mycobacteriales; family Mycobacteriaceae; genus Dietzia; species Dietzia intestinigallinarum. The sequence goes on from DWWG01000123.1 coordinate 15,232, forward strand.
GACGATCTGCCCCTGTGCCCAGTCCGGCACGGGCGTGTCAGCGGTCGGGATCCACGCGGTGCGATCGACCTGGTTGGCGCTGAAGCGCAGATTGCCCTCGCCCAGATTCGCGATGAGCGTCGGGACGTTCCCGCCACCCGGGGCGAGCCACTGCTCGTGCATGAGGTTCGCCTCGAAAGACAGCCCCAGGAAGTCGGCGGGGATCTCGCGGCCAGGGCTGTCGACGTCCACGGTCACCACGGCCACCGAGGGGTCGGCCTGCGCCGCCGCGGGCGTCACCACGGCCAGAGTGACCAGGGGGAGAACCAGCCCGAGCGCCGCCGCACCCACCCGCCTCGACGAAGGTCCACCAAAGCGCGTCATTTTTCCTCTATCGCCGGATCCTGGTCAGATGAACCGCAACCTATCAGGGAGTTTCCCCCGACCTCGTCCGTATTGGTGAATTCTCTTATCGCCCGGCGGCGGTACGGCTAGAGCGCCGAGTAGCGCACCGCGGTCACCACGAAGACGACCAGCGCGGCCGCGCCCAGGATCACGCCCCACAGGCCCCGGCGCTCGTTCGGCTCGCCGCCGGCCATCATGCCGCCGGCCGGCCAGCGGGCGATCAGGCCGAAGGCGACCGCCATCAGCGCCGCGAGGAACGCCACGATGTTGAGCAGCGGCACCCACGACAGCAGCAGAGACCCGATCGC
>DWWG01000124.1 GCA_019119875.1 Candidatus Dietzia intestinigallinarum
GCACCGAGTGTGCCTCCCGCGCAGGCGAGTTTGTCGACAACACCGTGAAGAAGGGAGACACCACTGCGGCGACACGCCGGTAATGGTCGCAGAGATGTCGCCAAAGTCGCCGCGCCCGGTGGGTGGCCCCCGGTGGCCCCGGCAGCAACCGGCAGCAACCCGCACGCCACGGCTCAGGCCGTGACGATCGCCTGCATGATCAGGAACGCCACCACAGGCACCACCGGCGTGATCACGATCGCCGTGACCAGCGCCCACAGCCGACGACGCCACCACACCAGCGCGCCCATCACGACGACGGCCGCCACCAGCGCGGTGATCGGCGTGAGTGCCATGATCGTCTGCCAGCGCGGCTCGCAGATCAGCTCGGTGCTGCCGGGGAAGCAGGTGTCCGAGAGCATCGCCGACAAACCGCCGAACAGCAGGCTCAGCAGCGCCAGAACAACGACCTCGGCGCCGTAGAGCACCGCCCCGACCACCCAGGAGACCGGGGCCGTGCCGGAGACAGGCGCCGTCCCAGAGCCCGAGGCCGTCCCGGAGCCCTGCGCCGCCCCGGAGCCCGCGCTCGAACCCGGACCCGAGCCCTCGTCCGGGCGGCCGGGCTCGGGTTCCACGGTCAGAACTTCCGGAAGGTGTGCCCCAGCAACTTCTTGCCGCCCTCGGCGAGCTTCCCGGCCTTGGCGGCGGTGGGCAGCAGCGAGAGCGCGTTGAGCCGCGAGGTCACGTGCAGCCGCGCCGCCCGCTCGGCGTTCTTCCAGCCACGAGCGGCGAACGCGTCGGCCTCACCGGCGAAGAAGCGGGCCTCCTCGTCGAAGCGGCGGCCGTCCAGCGCCCGCACCGACGAGTCGGAGGCCTGGTGGCGGCGGTAGAGGAACGCGAGCGTCGGATCGTAGATCATGTGGCCGCCGCCGGTGATCACATCGACCAGCAGAGCGAGATCCTGCACCACGTCGAGGCCCTCGCGGAACCCGATCCGCTTGACCCACTCGGAGTTCCACGCCAGTGACGGGAAGTAGGTCCAGTTGCCGTGCATGAGCGAGGTCATGAGCTTCTCGCCGTGGAGTACCGTCCGGCCGTCGGCCTTGGGGGCGGTGAACGACTTGACACTGTCCGACAGCCCGCGGACAGCGGCGCCGTGCTCGTCGATGACACTGACGCCGACCTCCATGACCGCGGCGTCGGGCACGGCGGCGAACCCGTCGGCCACGACCTGGAGGTAGTTGGGGAGCATGATGTCGTCGGCACCCATGATCACCACGATCGGTGCGGTGACCATGCCCACGCACTTGCGGTAGTTGCCGTTCGCGCCGAGGTTGGTCTCGTTCTTCTCGTACGTCACCCGACTGTCGCGCGCCACGATCTCGCCCATGTACCGCGCGGGCTCGGGGTCCGGGTAGCCGTCGTCCACCACGACCAGCCGGAAGTCGGTGTAGCTCTGCGCCAGGACACTGTCCACGGCCTTCTTGAAATGGTCGACATCCCCGTAGTAAGGAAGCATCACATCAATGGCCATCGGGGAACCGCCGTCCTTGTAGTCACCGGGTTATCCGTTCAATCGCATAGTATCGACCCTCGATGAGCGGAGACAGTGGGCGGCCCACAGGGCCTGGTGAGACGGCTGCGGGTGACCCGGCCGGCAGCAGTCCCTCAGGGCCTGGTGAGACGGCCGGGGGGAACCCGGCCGGGAACAGCGACGTCTGGTTGATCGTCCCGTGCTTCAACGAGGGCACGGTGATCGAGGACGTACTGCGCAACGCCCGCGAGACCTTCCCCAACATCGTCGGCGTGGATGACGGTTCGTCGGACGATTCGGCCGCCGCGATCCACCGCGCCGGCGCGCATCTGGTCCGCCACCCGGTGAACCTGGGCCAGGGTGCGGCCATCCAGACCGGTGTCGAGTACGCGCGTGCCCAGCCGGGCGCCCGCTACTTCGTGACGTTCGACGCGGACGGTCAGCACCAGGTCAAGGACGTGCTGACGATGGTCGGTCGGCTGCGCGACGAGCCGGTGGACATCGTGGTGGGCACGCGCTTCGGCCGCCCCCGGGCGGAGGACGACCAGGTGCCGCTGCTCAAGCGGATCGTGTTGCGCACCGTGGTGTTGCTCAGCCCGCGCACGCGTCGCCTCGGCCTGACGGACGCCCACAACGGCCTGCGCGTGTTCAACCGCCGTGTGGCCGAGGACCTCAACCTGCGCATGAACGGGATGAGCCACGCCAGCGAGTTCGTGGAGCTCATGGACTCGAACGGCTGGCGGGTCGCGGAGGAGCCCGTCGACATCCTCTACACCGAGTATTCGATGTCCAAGGGGCAGTCGCTGCTCAACGGGATCAACATCCTGTCCGACGGGATCGTGGGACGGAGGCTGCCCTAGATGATCAAGGTTCTGCTGCTGCTGGCCGGCGCCGCGCTGGTCGCGTTCTTCGTGGCCAATCGTCGCAAGGCGCGCGCCAAGGCCGGGGTGAAGATCGGCTTTGTGCTGTTCGTGGTGTTCATGGTGTACGCGGTGATCCGTCCGGACGATCTGACGTGGGTCGCCAACCGGCTGGGCGTGCAGCGCGGCACCGATCTGGTGCTGTATGCGCTGGTCATGGGATTCGCGTTTGTCACCGTGTCGACGTGGGTGCGGTTCCGTGAGCAGGAGCTGCGGTACGCGCGGCTGGCGCGCACGATCGCGCTGGCCGACGCGGTGCGGCCGGAGGATCACGTCGATGTGCGGGTGATGAAGCCCGTGCGTGACGACGATCCGCTCCGGCCCTGACCCCCGACGTGGACCCCGCGCAGGGCTCCGCCCGGGCTGCACGCGACCGCGGCACCACGCCTGACGAGGACGTACGGGGCGAGAATGTGCGCGGCGAGGACGTGCGCGGCGAGGACGTGCGCGGCGAGGACGTGCGAGACGACGACGTGCGCGGCGAGGCGCTCCGCCTTCAGGCCCGGCTCACCGTGGCACTGGACCGGCTCCGGGACCTCCTCCCCCGACACGCCGCGGGGTCACCGTTGTCCGCGGGTGGCGGCGCACCGCGGGCGGGTGTCGCCAGGTTCGACGACGACGACGTCGACCCGGCCCTTCGTGAACTCCTCGGCCCCGCGGCCTCCCGGGTGTCGTGCCTGCTCGAGGTGGCCGGTTCGCTGGCCGACGGCACACTGACCGACGTTGCCGCGGCGGAGGAGGCCGGACGGGTCGCCGACGAGCAGCCGCACCGGCGGTCGCGGTGAGCGGCGCGATCCCGGAGAACCCGCCCCCGCCGCGGGTCACGAGACTGCTCGAGCTGGCGGCGGCGGTGGTCTCGGCCCGCGATGCGCTCACCACGGCGCGCGACGCCCTGCTGTCGGCCCCCACACGCTCCCCCGCGTCGGCGGCGCTCGCCGACGCGGTCGACGGTGAGGCCCGCGGTCTGGCCGAGTTCCTGTCGGGCGTCTACCGGCTGGTCGAGCTGGCGGAGGACAGTTGGGACGACCTCGACGGCCCCGATCCGCTCGTCGAGTCCGAGCGCGGCCGGGTGCGGGCGGCACTGGACCGCGCGGTGGACAACGCGTACGCCGACCTGGCCCGCCTGACCGGGGCCTCCACCGATACCCGGCCCGAGCCGCGGGCCCCCGAACCGACCGCGTCCACCGGCACCCGGGGCAAGCCGCGGGCCGCCCGCCCGACCGCGTCCGCCGCGGCCGGGCTCGACACCCGCGCCACCGTCGAGTCGTGGGCGCGGGCCGAGCCCGCCGAGGTGTACTCCACGATCGAGCACATGAGCACCGCCGACCGGCGCGTGCTGGCGCTGGCCGAGCCGGAGATCGTCGGCGGCACGTACGGGGTGCCGTGGGCGGTGCGGGCGCGGGCCAACGCGGTGTCCGTGCGCCGGGCCCTGCACCGGGAACAGTTGGCGGGTACGCCCTGGAGCCCACGGATCGGCCGGTTGGAGACGATGGCGAGGCGGGCGGGTCGTCGTCGTCGTTCTTTCATCGCGTTCTCCCCCCGCCGGGGCGGTCGCATGATCGAGGTGGTGGGCGAGCCTGGCCCGGGGACCGACGCGATCGCGGTCTACGTCCCGGGAACCGGCACCAATCTCGACATGTCGCACGTCAACACGGACGTGATCGAGGATTTCGTCGAGGCCGGCGGCGGCCGTCTGGTGGCGGTGGCCTACCTCGACGGCGAGTTCCCGCAGGACATCATGGCCGACGCCGGTCGCCCGCATTTCGCGGAGGCGATGGCGCCGCGACTGGTGCGGTTCTGCCGCGAGGTCGACCGGGTGATGGAGATCGAGTGCCCGGGGGCGGAGCTGACGGTCCTGGGGCACTCGTACGGGGGTCGGATCGTGGGGACGGCCGAGCGGCTGGGGCTTCGCGCGGACCGGGTGGTGTACGCCGAGTCTCCGGACCTGGGCGTGGGGGTGGCCGGGCCGGCGGACTGGCGCTCCCCCGGCCCGGTGCGCCGCTTCTCGTTCACCGCGCCGGGCGATCCGGTGGAGCTGCTGCAGCTCCGGTTCGGGCTGCGGCGCCGCTGGAGCGTGTCCGACCTGTCGGACGGGGCCGTCCGCCTCGACACCGGCTACTTCGCGGACGCAGGTCACGACGACGACACCGCCGCCCACCCCGAACTCGTCTACGGCACGCGGGGCCACGGCGGGGTGTTCGACCGGGACTGCGGAGCGTTCCGGGCGATGCTCGCGGTGATGCTCGGCGGCCGCGCCCCGCTGTGGCGTGAGCGGGAGATCCGGGCCCGTCACACGCGGGTGCGCCGGGGCGAGGAGGGCCGGTTGCTGCCGGTGATCCGACGGCACGCGGCGGGTCTGTGGCTGAAGCGGGCCGACCGGCCCTACGCGGAGCCCGAGGTGCTGTGGGAGGCGCCCGAGCGCAGCATCGACATCCCCGCCCCCGCCCCAGCGCCCGCCCGGGAATCCGCGACTCCGCCGACGGATTCGCTACCGCCATAGGGGTGGCGGATCTCGGGGGTCGGGGGTTGGCGGTTGGGTGGGCGGATCAGTCGCGGAAGTAGTCGACCGTGCGGGCCACGCCCTCGCGGATCGACACCTGCGGGGCCCACCCCAGCACGCGGCGCGCGCGGGTGGCGTCGAGCGCGGACCGGGCGACATCGCCCAGGCGGGCCGGCGCGTACTCCGGCTCGTCGTCCGCTCCGGCGGCCTCGGCCACCAGGGTGTGCAGTGCTCGGTCAGTGGTCTCCACCCCGGTGCCGACGTTGAAGCGCTGCCCTGCGGCGGCCTCGACCTGCGCTGCGCGGACGAACGCGTCCACCACGTCGTCGACATACACGTAGTCGCGGGTGTTGCCGCCGTCGCCGAAGACTCTGGTGGGCTGCCCGGCCAGCAGGCGCTGCGAGAAGATCGCCACCACTCCGGCCTCGCCGTGCGGGTCCTGACGGGGGCCGTACACGTTCGCCGGCGCCACGCCCGTCCACTCGATCCCGTAGAGACGGGAGAACATCTCGAGGTAGATCTCGCCGGCGACCTTGCCGGCCGCGTACGGGCTGAGCGGGTCCACCGGGCGGGTCTCGGCCACCGGCAGGTCGGTGACGGGCCCGTAGATCGATCCGCCGGAGGAGGTGAACACGATCCTGCGCACCTCCGCCCGGCGTGCGGCCTCGGCCAGGCGGACGGTGCCCACCACGTTGACCTCGGCGTCGTGGACCGGGTCCTCGACCGACAGGCGCACATCGATCTGCGCGGCCAGGTGGAAGATCACCTCCGGTCGTGCCGAGGCCACCACGTCCTCGATCGCCGGGGCGGTGAGACCCAGCTGGTGGAAGGTGAACCTGTCGCCCGCCCGGCGCGCGGCCTCGAGGTTCGCGAGGCGTCCGCGGGACAGGTCGTCCACGACCGTCACCTCGTGCCCCTCGGCCAGCAGTCTGTCCACGAGGGTCGAGCCGATGAACCCGGCCCCGCCCGTCACGAGTGCACGCAAGTGTTCCCCTCCCGGTGTGCGGCGGGTTCGCCGTGGCCGACCGTCTGGACGCCTCGTCACAGGATACGACCGACGGGGGTCCCGGTCACGCCGACCGGCGGCACCGGGGCCCGCGAATACTGGTCACTCGGGTCCGTACAGGTCCGCGGCCAGGGTGAGCGGGGTGCGGCCGTGCGGCGGGAACGGTGAGTTCTCCAGGATCTGCGCGAGCTCGGCCTCGGTGAACGCGGCGCGCACGGCGAAGATCCGTACCTGCGAGTCGCTGTACACCTTCGCCAGTCCCGGCGTCTCGTCCAGCTCGAGCAGGTGCTCGTTGGGCGGCTGGAAGCCCCAGTAGTTGGGCGGGCTCACGTACACGAACGTCACCCCGAGCCGGGCCAGTGCCGCGTCCACCTCGGGGTTCACGCCGGCCTGGTCGATCCGGTGGAACAGGTACCGGGTGAGGGGGGCCGCATCTCCCGAGTTGAGGTAGTGGCGGGAGGTCGACGGCAGCCCGTCAGTGGCGTACATCCAGCCCGAACCCTCGTCGGGATTGGTGTAGATCAGACCCGAGTAGGCCTGCGGTTGCTCGGACAGCCACCGGAAGGCCCGGAGGTCGTGCTCGTCGACCATCCGGCCCCACCGCTGGTTAGATCCCGCACCGACCGCGTACTCAGGCGAGGCCTGCACGACCCAGGACCCGACCCCCACCAGGGCCGCCAGGGCCACGGCCACCTGCACGCCCGTGACGCCACGACCCTCGGGATCCGTGAGCGGGTCGAGGAGTTTGCCCATCCACCCGGCCAGCAGCTGGACGGTCGCGCCCACGCCCACGCCCACGGCGGCCGCGACGAGCACCGCCATCACCACACCGATCCGGCGCGGGTCGTTGTAGAAGACGCTGCCCATGCCGCGCAGGACGCCACCGGTCCAGTTGCCGAACACCCCCATGGCGTTGACGCACACCACCAGCAGCCCGCCCCAGAGCAGGAGCGGCCAGACGATGAGCCGGCGCAGCATCACGATCACGCCGAGCACGGCCAGGGAGAGCAGCACCCACCGAACCCCGTAGTCCTGCACGTGACGCACCTGCAGGGCCGCCGCCTTCCCCCACATGGCGGCCCTGTCGGCGTTGATCTGGAACTCGAACGCCGAGATGTCGTCCGCCTCCTCGGAGACGGTGAGGATCTGCGGCAGCAGGGTCGCCACCCCGGCAAGTCCGACCCCGGCCAGGACCACAAAGTCGCGCACGCGGCCGCGGACCGGGGACCACAGGCCCTCGAACAGCCACCAGAACAACACGATCACCGCGACGGTGACCATCCCGGACGGGTGAACGCCACCGATGCCGACGAGGCCCAGCGCGGCGGCGGGGATGAGCCGGCGGTCGGCCGTCGCCGCCACCACGACCGCCGCCCCCAGACCGGCCAGGCCGTTCGCGACGGCGGACGGGGTCGCGGCCACCATGACCTCGACGAACGGCAGCCCCGGGAACAGCGGGGTCGCCATGGCCGCCACCGCCGCCGAGGTGGCCACCACCGGCCGCGTGAACCGCCGGTGGGTGATGAGCCACGCCAGCGCGGCCACGCCGATCGGGAACGCCAACGCGACGCTTCCGATCTGCACGAGGTTGTAGGTCTCGACCGCCCCGATGCCCCGCAGCGCCATGACGAGCGCGCCGATCGAGTGCCACGTACTGGGGTAGTAGAGCGTCGCCCCGTTCTCCGGATAGCGCAGCTCCCCCGCCAGATCGGGCGAGGCCGGGCCCCCGTCGTGGATGAAACGGATGTAGTTGGCGTGCCAGTGTGCGTCCCAGCCCTGGAACACGTTGGCCGTGCCGCCGGGGGTCGCCGCCAGTTCGGTGATGATCATCTGGCCGATCAGCCACGCGCTCACCAGCACCGCCGCGCCGGGCAGCAGCCACCACCGGGACCGCCGCCCCCGCCGGCTCACGGACTGCCCCTCGCGGCCACCCGGCCGGGCCGGGCCGGTGACGGGCCGACCCCCGCGCGCACGATCCGCCCCGGACCGGCGGAGTACGCGCGACCTGCGGAGGCGCCGCCTGCCCGCCGGCCGGGCGTCCCGGCGGGCGCGTCGTCGTCGAACCACCCAGATCACACCGGTGATGACCAGCCCCACCAGGCCCACCACCGCGGCGGTGGCGGCCGTGGCCACGGCGTACGAGGTGAGCGACCAGGTCACCCCGATGCGGCCGTAGACGTAGCCGGCGATCGCCGCGATCCCGAACGACACGGGCATCGATGTGGCCACCGCGATCCGCAGCGGCAACTGCGCCGCCAGGCCGACGACCGCGCCCGGCAGCACCAGGAGCGCGGTGAGGGTCATCATGACCAACGCGATGTCGATGACCCGCCTCCGTTCCACTCCCACTGACCGATCAACCCATTATGGGCCACTCCTACGACATCCCCTCACCGCGGCACGAGTACTCCGACAGGTCCGCTGCCGACACACAGTTCCGTGACACCCTCACGTGGGGAGACGGTCAGGCCGCTGCCGCCGCCGTCGACGCGGACGAACACCGTGCCCAGCCCGGCCGTCACGGGGACGACCGTCTCCTCACCCCGGTCGAACGCCAGGGCCACCGCGCCGTCCGCGTCGGCGAACACGTTGAGCTGCACCACCCAGTCCCGCTCCATCAGCGGGCCGTCCAGGTCGAGGCGCGCACCGCCGGGCCCCACCCGGTGGCCGCAGCCGGGCTCGGGCCCCTGCGGCAGCGTGCGACCGAACCCCACCTCCGCCGGGTGGAGCGTTCCCCGGGCGTCGATGATCACCGGTTCGGGGGTCCACGTGCCCACCTCCGGCGTCCCGGGGATCCCGGTGAGCAGCGTCGACAGCCGGTGCGCGGGCGCCGTGACCGGGTGCAGGACCTCGAGCGGGAGGTCCTGGTCGAGCATCGGCGCGTCCCGTTCGCGCAGCGCCTCCAGCAGTGGCCGCGCGTAGTCGCGGGACGGCTGCTCGGCCCACACCTGGCGGTAGGTCACGGTCGACACCGCCGACGAGGCGAGCAGCGCCACCAGGGCGAGGGCCCCGACCACCACGCCGGCCGGGGCGGTCCGGGGGGCCCGGCGGGTGCTGTCGTCCGGGTCGGGGCCGGCCGGGGCGGGGTCGGCCGCTCGGCCCGGTGCGCGGTCGGCCGCTCGGCCCGGTGCGGCGTCGGCCGCGCGGCCCGGTGCAGGGTCGGCCGCTCGGCGCGGGGCGGCCAGCGCGAGGGCGGCCGCCGCGCCGAGGACCACCGGCAGTTCGGCGTGGTAGCGCAGGGTCTGGACGATCTCCGCGGCGGTATCCGGTCCCGCGCGTCCGGCCGCGACCAGCACCACCGAGATCAACGGGTACAGCGCCGCGCCCGCCCAGATCGCGCCGGTGCGTCGTCGGGTGATCAGGGACCACGCCAGCACCGCCGCGCACGCCAACGCTCCCACGATCACCGCGGCGGCGGGCGGGTCGGCCATCGGCGGGCCGGGGTGCCAGCGGTCCCACCGCCACGGTCCGCCGCCGAGGGTGGGGAGTACGGCCAGGCGGTAGGTGTGGGCGACCAGGTCGAGGAATCCGGGTCGGGTGCCCTCCGCCTCGCCGAATCCCGCCCGGCCGCCGAGTCTCCCGACGACGACGAGGAACACTCCCGCCCACACCCCCACGATCACCGCCTGTGCGGCCCAGGCGGTCCGGGTGCGCCGCCAGAGAGCACAGAGTTCGTCCCGGGCACCGCCCGCCGACCACCACCCGGCCAGCAGCACCGCCGCCGCGATCACGGGGATGATGAGCGCCTTCTCCACGAACAGCAGTCCCATGACCGTCGCCAGCGTGGCCCGGACCGCATGCCGGCGGTTGCCGGTCCGGGCGAGCAGAACCATCTCCGACACCGCCCAGGACGACGCCGCGGCGAGCGGGAGCACGTTCAGGGCCGCGGCCCACCACGTGCCCGCGGGCAGCCCCAGCGGAATTGCCAGGCCCGCGACCAGCGGGAACAGGAGTGCCGGCCGGCCCCGCAGCAGCACCCACAACATACGGGCGTAGGCGGCCCCGGCGAGGAGTTGCAGCACCGCGATCTGCGCGAGCGGCATCCGGAAATCCAGTGGTGCGGCGTGCGCGGCGAGCCAGGCGAGCGCCATGCCACCGGGCATGAGGTGGCCGTCGTGGTCGGTGAAAAGGAGCTCCGGGGACGGCCACGAGTAGCCGGCGGCCAGGCTGTGCAGGATCAGGTCGTCCCAGTAGAACCAGCCCGCGGCCGCGACCCAGACCCGCACGAGCACGGCCAGTACCACGACCGCCGCACACAGTCCGGCGAGCGCGCGGGAGGACACCGCTGCATGCGCGGACCCGGTGCCGCGCGTGGGTCCGGCGGGGTCCGCGGTCGCGGTGGTGTGCGGGGCCCCGGTGGCGTGCGGGGCCCGGCCCGTCGGCAGATTCCGGCGGTCCGGCGAGCTCTGGTCGGTGGACGGCATCGCGGGTCAGAGTATCCGCTCCTCATCATGAACTCCCGCGCGCGCCTCGGCGGTGGCGGGAGTTCATGACGAGGAGCGGATACTGGTAGACCGAGCAGGCGCGGGAGCGGATGCCCGGGGCGTGCGGGTCGGGACTGTCGTAGGGCATGGCTAAGGTTCCCCGCATGAGCTCGCGGACCTCTCGTTCAGTCATCGGTGTCGTCCTCGGCGTGGCCGTGCTGGCTGGCATCGGCTGGTGCGCCGAGGTCGACGAATCCCGCGGCACCGACAGTCCCGGCGCGGTCCGGGATCCCGGGACGTCGCAGGTACTGCCGCCGGAGCAGGCCCCGGCGTCGTCGTCGCCCCGCCCCCACGACGCTCCGGCGGCGGAGCCCGGCGCACCGGCCGACCCCGCGGCGCCCGGGGAACCCGCACCCCCGGAGGAGCCCGGGCACCACGCCGACCCGCTGGTCCCGCAAGCCCGCCAGGCGCTGGGGCAGCTGGAGGTCAAGGGCCGCGCACCCAAGACCGGGTACGACCGGGACCTGTTCGGGCAGGCCTGGTCGGATGACGTGGGCGTGGAATTCGGGCGCAACGGCTGCGACACGCGCAACGACATCCTGAAGCGGGACCTGCAGGACCTCACGTTCCGGCCCGGCACACGGGACTGCGTGGTCCTCACCGGCGTGCTGGACGGGCCGTACACCGGGGAGCGGATCGAGTTCCAGCGCGGGCAGGACACGTCGTCGCTGGTGCAGATCGATCACGTGGTGGCGCTGTCGGACGCCTGGCAGAAGGGCGCGCAGCAGCTCACCGTGGGCCAGCGGCGGGATTTCGCCAACGACCCCCTCAACCTGCTGGCGGTCTCCGGATGGGCGAACCAGCAGAAGGGCGACGGGGACACGGCCACCTGGCTGCCGCCGCGCCGCGAGTTCCGCTGCTCCTACGTCTCACGCCAGGTGCTGGTCAAGGAACGCTACGGCCTGTGGGTGACCCCCGCCGAGCGTGACGCCATGGATCGGGTGCTGTCGAGCTGCTGAGGCGAGGCAGGCCCCTCCCGGCCCGGCCGGGTCAGAAGTCGAACAGTCCGCCGCCGTCGCCGAACAGGCCACCGTCGAAGAAGCCGCCACCGTCACCGCCGGCATCGCCGCCTCCGTCTCCACCGTCGCCGCCCAAGAGACCGCCGTCGAAGAACCCGCCGTCGTCGCCACCCCCCATGTCACCGCCGACATCGCCCACATCGGCGCCGCCCTCGCCGACACCGGCCGCGAAATCCTCACCCGAGTACCCGACGCCCGCCATACCGGCGAACATCATGTTGAACATCATCATCGAGCTCATCATCCACACGCCGCTGGCCAGCGCGGACGCCCACCACGGCTCCGAGTACCAGCCGGCCGGGACGGGCCGACCGGCCACCACGCCGCCCGGGTAGTAGTGCGGCGTCTGGTCACTCGGCCCGGTGGCCGCACTCATGGTCCGGCCGTCCACCTCGACGGTGCGGTCCTCGGTCACCCGACCGGCGCGGTCCTGTCCGGGAGTGGCGGGCAACTCGGGACCGGGATCCAGGCCCATCGCCGAACGGGCGGCGCGCACGTAGTACAGGCCCTCCAGCGCGGTGTCCTTGGCCAGCTGCGCCTGCACCGGCGTGCGGGCCCGCTCCAGCTCGGACACCGCGGAGGTGTAGCGCTCCGAGGCGTCGGCCATCGCCTGCTTGGAGGGCTCGTCGACCCCGTCGAGGTTGAACACCTGACCGCCGAGCCGCTCGACCCACCGGGCCGCCTCGGCACGGTGGTCCTCCAGATGGCGGTTCTGGTGCGCCTGCAGCTGGGTCTGCCCCTTGTTCTGACTGCGGGAGACGACCGCGACTGCGATCGCGATCACTGCGGCGATGAGGAGGAATTCCACGGGAGCGACCTTTCTCGGTACTACTGTTCGAGACTACCGAGATCGGCGGCCACGCGACGTCGCGCGCGCGGGCGCTGCATCAGCACCCGGCGTCACGGCTCAGTCCCCCGTCATCCGGTCGAGCCACGCCGCGGCGGCACCGTCCACGGCGACGCCCTCCACCACCATCGGCCACGCGCCGTCCATCCCGCCGGCCACAGCCGCCTCGGACAGAAGGGACTCCCAGAAAGCGGCCGAGCCGAACTCGCCGCGCCACTGCAGTGCGGGCAGGGTGAGCCGGTGCAGAGTGTGCTCGTGGGTGGTGCCGATCGCACCGTGCACCTGGTGCGCGTTGCGGACCGCGACGGCCAGCGCCTGCGAGGCGACGCTCCTGGCCAAGGCCACCCGGAACGCGGACAGCGGCCCGCCCAGGCCCGTGACCAGCGCGTCGGCCACCGCCTGGTCCGCCGCCGCACGGGCCAGCACCGTCTCGGCGGCCAGGTCCACCACCAGGTTCTGCACCGACTGGAATCGTGCGAGCGGCCGCCCGAACTGGGTCCGGCCGGTGGTGTGGTCCAGCGCGGCGTCGAGCATCCCCTCGGCCGCGCCCACGCACTGCACCGCGCGCGCCAGCGCCCCCTGCAGCACCGCGTTCTCCACCGCGCCGGCCGGGACGGGGCTCCACCGGATCTCCGATGGCGGGGCCACGTCACCGACCGGGATCTGCGAGGTCGGGCTGCCGGGGAGGAGTTCGGTACGGTCCGTCGCGACCTCGGCCACCTCGTATCCGCCGGCGCGGGCGAAGGTGTCCTCGTCGTCGTGGTCGTAGGCGGGGTCACCGGCGGCGCGGCGCACGAACAGCACCGTGTCGGTGGCGCCGGCCCAGGGCACGCGCCGCGCCCGTCCGCCGGGGCCGACCACCGCGAGGGTCGAGGTCCCCGGGGAGGTGTCGTCGAGGGCGGCGGCGCGGCGCAGGGGTCCGACGACGACGTCGGTCTCCACGTACGGCACGCACACGCCGGCCGCGGCGGCCAGGCGGATCAGGGCCGCGGCCTCCGCCCAGCCGGCACCGCTTCCCCCTGATTCCTCGGGGGCGGTGAGCCGGGCCAGGCCCACCTCGGTGAGGGTCCGCCACACCGCGGCGGGGTCGGGATCGACGGTGGGGCCGGAGACGCCGGACAGGACGTCGCCGATCATCGTCGTGAGGTCGGGGTCGACGACGAGGCCGGTCTCCTGCCCGCCGTTGTCGGATGCGGTGTCGGCGGTCATCGCATCCCCAGCCCCCGCGCGATCACGCTGCGCAGAATCTCGTTGGTCCCGCCCCGCAACGTGAAGCCGGGGCGTTGGTGGAGTCCGGCCCGCAGCAGGTCGGTGAGTTCGGCGGCGGCCGTCTCTCCGTCACCGGGGGCGAACTCGTCGCCCACGCCGGCCGAGACCGCCTCGACCAGGTCGCCCTCGGTGGTGGTGCCGAGCAGTTTGACCAGGGCCGCGGCGTCGTCCGCCTTCTCCCCGCGCTGGAGCGCGCCCGCGATGTTCTGACTCAGCGCGTGCAGCGCCGACATCCGCGCCACCGACCGGCCCAGGTCCCCGCGCGCGGGCAGGGCCCCCTCCGCGACCGCGCCGATCTCCGCGGCGAACAGCCGGAACGACGACAGGAAGCGCTCGGGCCCGGACCGTTCGAACGCGAGCTCGGAGGTGACCTGCTCCCAGCCGTTGCCGAGCGTGCCGAAGACCCGCGAATCCGGGACGAACACCTCGTCCATCACCACCTCGTTGAAATGATGGTCGCCGGACAGCGAGACGATCGGCCGGATGGTCACCCCCGCACTGCTCAGGTCCACGATGAACTGGCTCAGGCCCGCGTGGCGGTTCGAGGTGTCGAGGGGCTCGGTGCGGCACAGGGCGATGAACGCCTCCGCGTGCTGGGCTCCGGAGGTCCACAGTTTGGTGCCGGTGACGGACCAGCCGCCCTCGACCCGCACGCCCCTGGTCCGGACGCTCGCGAGGTCCGAGCCCGAGTCCGGCTCGCTCATCCCGATGCCGAAGCAGCATTGACCCGCGGCGATCCGGGGCAGGAATTCGCGCTTCTGGTCCTCGGTGCCGTACCGCAGCAGCGAGGGCGCGATCTGGCGGTCCGCCACCCATTGCGCGGCCACCGGTGCGCCCACCGACAGCAGTTCCTCGGTCACCACGAACCGCTCCAGGAAGGTCCGGCCGTGACCGCCGTACTCGGTGGGGATGGTCATGCCGACCCAGCCGCGTTCGGCCAGGCGCCGCGTGAAGTCCTCGTCCCAGCGGGTCAGCCACGTATCGATCCAGGGTGTGAGGCGACCGGCGGAGATCTCGTCGGCCAGGAACGCGCGAACCTCCGTGCGCAGGGCGTCCATGGCCGGGGTGGCCACGGTTGTGGGTGGGGCGAGAGCCGCGTGCGCCCCCGGCGAGGTGCGCCCGGGTGAGGGGCCCGGGCGGGCTGCGTCAGGCGCCATCCGGGATCACCGGCCCGTGAAGTTCCCCGGGCGCTTCTCGCCGAAGGCCTCGAGCGCCTCACGGTGGTCCTCGGTGTGGTGGCTCAGAGCCTGCATCGCCGCCGACAGCTCGAGAAGCGACTCCAGCGACTGGTGTTGCGACTCCCGCAACAGCCTCTTGGCCATCCGCACCGCGTGGGGCGGGTTCTTCGCCACCCGCGCGGCGAGTGTCCGGGCCGCGTCCAGCAGGTCCTCGGGCTCGACGACCTCGTTGACCAGCCCCCACGCCATCGCCTGGTCGGCCTTCACCCGGTCGCCCGTGAGCGCCATCTCCGCAGCGCGGGCAGGCCCGATCGCCTTGGTCAGCAGCCAGGCACCGCCGTCACCGGGGATGATCCCGAGCTGCACGAAACTCTCGGCGAACCACGCATTCGTCGACGCCACCCGCAGATCACACATCACTGCCAGGTCGCATCCGGCGCCGACGGCGGGACCGTTGACCGCGGCCACCACCGGGACCTCGCAGTGATAGAGCGCGCGGGGGATGCGCTGGATGCCGCCGCGGTACCCGTCGCGCAGCTCGTACGGACTGCCACCGAACATGCCCGTGCGATCGACCATGTCCTTGACGTTGCCGCCCGCGGAGAACGCCGATCCGGCGCCCGTGAGGACCACCGCCCGTACGTCGTGATCGGCGTTGACCAGCGCCACCTGCTCACACAGGGCGTCGACGATCGCCGGGTCCGAGATCGGGTTCCGCGCGTCCGGGAGGTTGAGGGTCCAGGTCTCGATGTGGTCGGCTCGCTCGACGAGCAGGGGTGCAGAAGTCATCGGTCTCTTCCTGTGGGGTGTCGCCGCTCAACGCTAGCCGACCTCCGCGGACAGAACACTGTGTGGATATGAGGCCTGCCCTCGGTGCTACGACCGTCCGGATGCCAGTCGAACCGGCACTGATCCTCGCCGTCGAGAGCGAGCGAATACTCGTAGGCGCGTGTCGACACGCGATAGCGGCCCTCGTGCTTCTCAGGTTCGCACTCGACAACCTCTATAACTTGACGCGCAACGATCCCACTGCAGTTCCATCCGCCGTAGTCAGTTGCAGATTGGATCTGTTGAGCTCCCAGTACAGGCGCGCGCCCAGGCTGCGCTCTCCGTGCAGCCGATGAACGCCGCAGGACTCAAGCAGTTCACTGCAAGCCTGAGCGGCTCCAAGTAGTTTTCGCACGCCTCGTGCGGGGTACGTCCCGGCATTCGTGCGTCAGCTGCGGCCCCTCGGTAGCGCCATAGCTACTGCCTGGAGACCGGGGACTTCGTCCCAGTCGGCGCCGTCAAATTCGCCGGCGTCCCACTTCTGGAGAAATTCGCTTGAGGTCAGCCGCATGTGGTTCTGGCACAGTTCGTCGAACCGGACTCGGGACCGACCTGGTGGCCTGGACCAGGATGCTCGCCTGCACCGGCGATGCCGTGGACTTGGCGATGTGTGAGCCCAACGCGCTGCGCCACCGCTTCCTACACGTGGCAGCCGGCTGGTCCGCATCGGCCGCCGGCGACGCGGGAAGATCCCCTAGACGTGGCCATGTGCGATCGCCATCGTCGCCGTGTTCAACACGGTCGCCCCGATCCCCAAACCAACCGGCCCCCACCTGCCCGCCCACGACAGCACCACCGGAGACCCGCCCGCCGGCAGCGCCAGCCGGCGCCCCCGCGCGTCCACAGGCGAAGTCGACCCCGCCATCACTCGGCTGCAGCGGTCCACAGTCCGTGAATCACCGGGGCAAGGCATTCAAGGCCGATCTACTGCCTGTGCGATTCCACGACCTACGCCACGCGGCAGCATCCGTCATGCTGGTCTCTGGAACGACCATGAAGGTCGTTTCGACCGTGCTCGGGCATTCGGTCCACGGCGATCACGTCAGACGTTTACACGAGCGTCTACGACGATGCGAGCGCCGCTGCTGTCGATGCGATGCACACGCTCATCCCTCGCAATCAGGCGCACTAACCGCGCGACTTTTTCAGCAACTCGAAAGCCTTGGCCCTGCGCTTCATCATCTCCGGGTACTCACGGTTCTCAGCACGTGCCAGCCATCGGTCGATAATGGCAACCTCCGCCTCATACGCCTTGAGCTTGCGGAGGATGATCGCCGCGTGAATCGTCCATCCAGGCGGGGTAGGGCCAACGTATGATCCACCCTCCACCCCGAGATTCGACCAGTACTCAATCCTTGAGGGCCTGAGTCGCAGCTTGACGTCCTGCTCGCGCTCCGTCGCTTCGATTATCTCAATCACCAGTTCCAGCGCTTCCGTGAGTCGGCCTTCTCGCTTCAGTTGCTTGAGTTCATCACCCCGGTCTAGGAAGTGAACCCCGCGAACCAGCCCTGCTTCGTGTTCAGCAGCGTTCCATGCTTGATACTGACCAACGTCGATACCGTCCTGAAGCATCTGCCATGCTCGGCCGTTCTCCCCAAGTCCCTCGTACTTTGCGTCTCCGTGACGCTGCAGGTACTCATCAGTCATAGTTGGCGCTCCGTTCTCAGCAGGGATCGAACGCAAGAGTCGCACGAACGCTCGTGTTCATAGTGTGATCACACAGCAGACTTCGCACAGATGCTCGAAAGGCCCCTAACGCGCTGGTGCACGTCAGAGGCCTTCCTTGTGGAGCCGCGTGTCGGAATCGAACCGACGACCTTTTCATTACGAGTGAAATGCTCTACCGACTGAGCTAACGCGGCGAGCCCTTGTGGGGCGTGGCAACTATATCCGACGGGACCCTCGACAGAAAAAACGCATGCCGCCCCGCCCCTCTTGCCGCGTTCGGGAGCGGCTCAGCCGAGGGCGCCGCGGATGGCGCCGACCATGGCGGAGACCGCGAACTTGGGCTTGACGTTGACCTCGATCGCCGCCCGGCATTCCTGAACCGCCTCGATCGCCCTGAGAATGGACGCCGCCGGATAGTGTCCGCCCAGCCTCGCCGTCTCGTCCGCCTTGTCCGCGTGCACCGGCGAGACGTCCGCGGCCCCGAGCGAGTACATCAGCGCATCCCGGTAGAAACCGGCCAGGTCGACCAGTGCGAGGTCCAGCGAATCGCGGGTCGAGCGGGTGCGGCGGGATTTCTGCGCACGCTCGAGTTCCTTCACCGCGCCGGATGCGCCCCGGCTCGCGGACGCGGTTCCCTTGCCCGTACCACCGGCGCCGAGCGCGGTGCGCAGTTCCTCGACCTCTCGCTCGTCGGACTCGGTGTTCCTGGCGACCGCCTCCTGCTCGGCGGCCCGCACCAGCTGGTCCGCCAGGGGGAACGCACGTGCCGGATTGTGCATGACCATGGGCAGCTGCAGCACGGACTCGCGGCGTTCGCGCGTGGCCTCATCCGTGGCCAGCCACCTGGCCCGTCCGACATGCCCCGAGGACACCGAGGCCGCCCACCTCGCCAGGTCCGGATCGATCCCCTCGTCGACGAGCAGCGCGCTCTCCACCGCGGCGGCGTTCGGCTGCCGCAGCGCGACGTTCCGCGACCGCGACCGCAGGGTGACCATGATGTCCATCGGGTCGGTGGTGGGTGAACACAGCAGGAACACTGTCCGGCTCGGTGGCTCCTCCACAACCTTGAGCAGCGCGTTGCCGGACTGCTCCGTGAGCCTGTCGGCCTCCTCGACCACCACGATCTGCCAACGACCGGTCCCCGGCCGGCTGGCCGCCCGCTGAATGGTCTCCTTGACGTCCTTGAGCAGGATGTTGACCCCCTGCGGCGCGAGCAGGTGCACGTCCGCGTGGGTTCCGGCCAGAACCGTGTGACAGGCCCGGCACTCACCGCAGCCCACGATCTCCGGGTGCTCGCACTGCAGCGCCGCGGCGAACGCCAAGGCCGCGATGCTCCGACCGCTGCCGGGCGGACCGGTGAACAGCCACGCATGAACCATGCGCGCATCCGAGTCCTCCCACCCCTGACCGGGGACACGCAGACGGGCGGCGGTGGCGGCTGCTTTCAGCTCCGCCACAGCTTCGGCCTGACCGGCCAGTCGATCGAACACCCCGGGCATGCCCCCACCCTATCCCCGCGGTCGGACAGTGCCGCCGTCCCGCGATCCACGCCCACCGGACCGGCTCCTGAGTCCCCGGGATGACCGGCGCGAACTAGGCTGGGGACGATGGAGCGCTGGGGCAGGTTGTTCAGGTGGCTGTGGGCCACCCCCTGGCCCGTCTACGCGCTGACGATGGTGCAGGCCAACATCATCGGCGCCGTGTTCGTGTTCGCGTTCCTGCGATTCGTGCTCCCGGTGGACCACTTCCTGGACCTGGAGGAGTTCAGGTTTCTCAACCAGTACCTGTTCATCGGGTATCTGGTGCTGGCCTTCATCGGCGGCGTGATCGCCTCGACGCTCCTGCTCCTCCCCGTGCTGCGGGCCGACCGCGCCGGGCGGGATTTCGGGGGCGCGGTCCGGGACCGCACCCTGAAACTGCCGTTCCACCAGGCCCTCATCTCGGGCGCCATGTGGGGGATCGGCACGCTCCTCTTCGTCGCGGTCAACGTGGGCCACTCCCCTCGCCTGGCCCTGATCGTGGCGGTGACCAGCATCCTCGGCGGGGTCGTCACGTGCCTGATCTCGTATTTGCAGGCCGAGCAGATCATGCGACCGATCACGGTCCGCGCCCTGGCCCGCGGTGTCCCGTCGAGCCGCCACGTCCCCGGCATCCGCAGGCGCATCTTCCTGGGCTGGTCGCTCACCACGGTGATCCCGATCGCGGGTGTGCTGCTCATCCTGATCGGCCACTGGTTCGGCCTGTTCGGAGAGGATCCCGGCCTCATCCTCGTGGCCCTGGCCGTGCTCGCCAGCGTCGCGGTGATCTCCGGCGCCATCGGCATGGGGCTGGTCTCGGACTCCATCGCCGACCCCGTACGCGAGATGCAGGAGGGCGTCCAGCGCGTCAAGAAGGGCGACCTGGAGACCCGTCTGACGATCTACGACAGCTCCGAGGTCGGCCGTCTCGCCCAGGGCTTCAACGAGATGGTCACCGGCCTGCAGGAGCGCGAGGCCATCCAGGACCTGTTCGGCCGGTACGTGGGCGAGGACGTCGCCCGCAACGCACTGGAGCGCGGCACCCAACTGGGCGGTCAGGAACGAGAGGTCGCGGTGCTGTTCGTCGACCTCACCGGTTCCACCGAGTTCGCCGCCGCCCACGAGCCAGCCGAGGTGGTGGCCGTGCTCAACGAGTTCTTCCGGATCGCGGTGGAGGCCGTCGACTCCAACGGCGGGTACATCAACAAGTTCCAGGGTGATGCCCTGCTCGCGGTGTTCGGCGCGCCGATCGAGGTGGAGAACGAGGCCGGGCGCGCTCTCCGTGCGGCCCGAGCCCTCCAGGCCAGGCTCCCCGAGCTCGCACCGCTGACCGCCGGCATCGGGGTGTCGTACGGCACCGTGATCGCGGGGCACATCGGCCACGCCAAGCGCTTCGAGTACACGGTGATCGGCGACCCGGTGAACGAGGCCGCGCGCCTGACCACCATGGCCAAGATGGAGCAGGGACACGTCCTGGCCTCCGCTGCCGCGATCCGCCACGCTGACGCGCCCGAAGTGGCCCGCTGGATCCTCGGCAGCAGTGTCGAACTGCGCGGTCGCGGGATCATGACGCAGCTCGCCCGCCCACTCCGCCCGACGCTGGCGGACCGCTGGCAGGCCGGCAACGTCGCGCTCCGGCCGGGCCCGGCCGACGACACCACCACCTGACGGTGCCGAACCGGCGCCAGACACCCCTGTCGAGTCGCTCCGTGCAGCGTTCCCGCAGGAGTTTCGACGCCAGAGGCTGACGGAACGACTCAACGCCTACACGGCGGCCGCGGCGGAACGACTCAACGCCCGCATGTCGGCCGGGGCGGGCTACTTCGCGGAGGCCTTCTTCCTGGCCGGGGACTTCCTGGCGGGCGCCTTCTTGGCCGGGGCCTTGGCCCGCCGCTCGGACAGCAGCTCGGAGGCACGCGCGTCGGTCAGCGTCTCCACCGTGTCGCCCTTGCGCAGGGAGGCGTTGGTGTCGCCGTCGGTGACATACGGGCCGAAGCGGCCGTCCTTGACGAGCATCTGCTTGCCGGAGACCTCGTCGACGCCCAGCTCCCGCAACGCCTTGGGCGCGGCGGCCTGCCGGCCCCGACGCTTGGGCTCGGAGTAGATCTTGAGCGCCTGCTCGAGGGTCGTGGTGAACACGGCGTCCTCGGACTCAAGCGTGCGGGAGTCGGTGCCCTTGCGCAGGTACGGGCCGTAGCGGCCGAGCTGCGCGGTGATCTCCTCGCCGCTGGCCGGGTCGACGCCCACCACGCGGGGCAGCGAGAGCAGCTTGAGCGCGTCGTCGAGCGTGACGGTCGCCGGGTCCATGGACTGCATGAGCGAGCCGGTGCGCGGCTTGGGCCCGGTGGGGCTGTCCGCGTCCTTCTTGGCCTTGCGGGTGACCGCGGCCTTGGCCCTGGTGGCGGCCTTCTTGGCCTCGGCGATCTCGTCGTCGGTCTTCGCGGCGGCGATCGCGGCCTCTCGCTCGGCGTCGATCCGCTTCTTCTCCTCCGCGGCCTCGGCCATGACCTTCTCGGCCCAGGCCTTCTTCTCGGCGTCGGTGGCCTCGGGCAGCTTCTCGGTGACGTAGGGGCCGTAGCGGCCGTCCTTGACCACGATCTCGTGGCCGGTGGCCGGGTCCACGCCCAGCGGGCGCCCGTCCTGCGGGGTGGCGAACAGTTTCTCCGCCACGGCGAGGGTGAGCTCGTCGGGGCTCATGCCTTCCGGCAGGTTGGCGCGCTGCGACTCGGGCTCGCCGTTCTCGCCGGCGACCATGCGTTCGAGGTACGGACCGTAGCGGCCGACGCGCACGTGGACGGGGCGCCCCTCGGAGTCGTCGAAGACGCGGATCGAGTTGATGCTGCGGGCGTCGATGGCCTCGAGGTTCACGTCGACGAGGTTCTTGAGCCCCACCGCGTGGTCCGCGCCGTCGCCGCCCGGGCCCGAACCGTCGCCCGCGCTCTCGCCGGCGCCGAAGTAGAAGCGGCGCAGCCAGTCGTCGCGCTTCTCGCGGCCCTCGGCGATCTCGTCGAGCTCGTCCTCCATAGCAGAGGTGAAGTCGTAGTCCACGAGTCGGCCGAAGTTCTGCTCGAGCAGGCCCACCACCGCGAACGCCACCCAGCTGGGCACCAGTGCGTTGCCGCGCGAGTAGACGTAGCCGCGGTCCTGGATGGTGCGGATGATGCTGGCGTAGGTCGACGGGCGTCCGATGCCCATCTCCTCCATGGCCTTGACCAGGCTCGCCTCGGTGTAGCGCGCGGGCGGGCTGGTGGTGTGGCCGTCGGCGACGAGATCGGAGCCGGTCAGGTGCTGGCCCTCGTCGAGGCGGGGGAGCCGCTTCTCGGCGTCGTCGGCCATCTTCCCGTCGCGCGAGGACTCGGTCTCGTCGGTGGCCTCGACGTAGGCCTTGAGGAAGCCGGGGAAGGTGATGGTGCGGCCGGAGGCGGCGAAGGTGGCCGCGCTGTAGCCGGAGTCGTTGGCGCCGGCCTCGCCGGTGATCCGGATGCTCACGGTTGTGCCGCGGGCGTCGGCCATCTGGGAGGCGACGGTGCGCTGCCAGATCAGCTCGTAGAGGCGGTACTCCTCGGCGTCGAGCACGCTGTGGAGCTGGCCGGGGGTGGCGAACGTCTCGCCGGCGGGGCGGATGGCCTCGTGGGCCTCCTGCGAGTTCTTGACCTTGCGGTTGTACTGCCGCGGGGTGGGCGAGACGTACTCGCTGCCGTACAGCTCCGCCGCCTGTGCCCGGGCGGCGGCGATGCCGCCCTCGGACAGGGTGGTGGAGTCGGTTCGCATGTAGGTGATGTAGCCGTTCTCGTACAGGCGCTGCGCGATGCGCATCGTCCGTTCCGAGGTGTAGCGCAGTTTACGGCCGGATTCCTGTTGCAGGGTGGAGGTCATGAAGGGCGCGTAGGGGCGCCGTGTGTAGGGCTTGGACTCCACGGAGTCGACGACGAAGTCGGCCCCCCGGAGGGCGGTGGCCAACGCCGTGGCCGCCTTCTCTCCGAGTACGACGGAGTCCTTGGCCGCGCCGGTGGTCTTGAGCCGGCCGTCCTGTCCGAAGTCGCGGCCCTGCGCGACGCGGGTGCCGTCGACGGCGGTCAGTCGCGCGGTGAAGCTCTTCGGCTCGCCGGCGTCGCCACCGGTGACGCCCCGGGTGGCGAGGGTGGCGGTGATGTCCCAGTAGTCGGCGGCGACGAACGCCATGCGCTCACGCTCGCGCTCGACGATCACGCGGGTGGCCACCGACTGCACGCGGCCGGCCGACAGCCGGGGCATGACCTTCTTCCACAGCACCGGCGAGACCTCGTAGCCGTAGAGGCGGTCGAGGATGCGGCGGGTCTCCTGCGCGTCGACGAGGTCGGTGTCCAGCTCGCGGGTGTTCTCGGCGGCGGCGAGGATCGCGGGTTTGGTGATCTCGTGGAACACCATCCGCTTGACGGGGACCTTGGGCTTGAGGACCTCGAGCAGGTGCCAGGCGATCGCCTCGCCCTCGCGGTCGGGGTCTGTCGCGAGCAGGAGCTGGTCGACGCCGGCGAGCTCCTTCTTGAGCTCGGCGACCTTCTTCTTCTTGTCCGCGCTGACGACGTAGATGGGCTCGAAGTCGTGGTCCGGGTTCACGCCGAGGCGCGCCCACGGCTCCTTCTTGTACTTGGCCGGGATGTCTGCGGCGCCCTTGGGCAGGTCGCGGATGTGCCCGACGGAGGCCTCGACCACGTAGTCGGACCCCAGGTAGGGCTGGATCTTGCGGGCCTTGGTGGCGGACTCGACGATCACCAGGCTCCTCTTACCGCCCGATGCTCCCTGCTTGCTCGCCACTGAACCGCTCCCAACCTGCGCTGCTTCCGTCGACGACGCCCGCCACCGATCCACGGTCCCGGCAACAGTACGTGTGCCGGGGCCTTCCTATAGGAATTCATACCAGGCATCAGGTGCGCGGCGAGAAACGTGAACCGCCTGCCCACGGGTC
>DWWG01000125.1 GCA_019119875.1 Candidatus Dietzia intestinigallinarum
CGGGCACTTCAAGGCGGGCCGCAACAAGATCACCGAGATGCCCGCGCTGTGGGGGTACCTGCGGGATCTGTTCCAGACCCCCGGCTTCGGCGACACCTGCGACTTCCCGCAGATCAAGGAGCACTACTACAACGTCCACCGCGACGTGAACCCCACCGGCATCGTGCCCAAGGGGCCGGATCTGTCGGGCCTGCTCACCCCGCACCACCGCGAGGAATTGGGTGGCCGCCCGTTCGGAGACGGCACCGCGCCCGGTCCGATCGACATCGCCTCCGAGCGCGTCCCGGCCGGTCACGGCGCCCGGTAGTCTCCCCGGCGACGGCGGAGGGCCTAGACTGGCTCGCTGTGACCCCGGCGCCTCCCGCGATCGGCCGCTACCGCCGCAGCCTCCGACAGTTCATCATGTTCGGGATCGTCGGCGGCTCCGGCATGGTCGTCAACATGATCGTCACCGTCGTGATGAACAGGGCCAACGGCGGCACCCAGAACGCGCAGAACATCCTGTTCCCCATTCCCGGGACCGACTTCAACTTCCGCTTCACCACGCTCGTGTGGATCGTCGCGTTCCTGGTGGCGAACTTCTACAACTTCCTGCTCAACAGGCACTGGACGTTCGGCAAGGGACACAAGGCCCCGGCGTGGCAGGAGTTCTGGCCGTTCCTCGTGGTGGGCTCGGTGGCGGCGGCCGCGGGCGTGTTCATCAAGCTCGCGTTCACCAATCCCAGCAGCCCGCTGTATCTCCCGGAGCCGTTCTGGCACGAGGACGCGGGCATTCACTCACGTGAGTACTGGAGTCAGCTGCTGACGATTCTCATCACGATGCCGATCAACTTCGTCGTCAACAAGCTCTGGACGTTCCGCGCGGTGCGTAACCGGTACCGGGAACGGTCCGGGCGCGCGGCCGCGGCGGATCCGGTGCACTGAGGCCGAGCCGTGGAATCCTCGCCGTTGCTGCTGTGGTTCGACCTGATGGGCGTGTTCTTCTTCGCACTGTCCGGCAACCTCCTGGCGGCGCGCAAGGACATCGACATCACCGGGGGCCTCGTGCTGGGGCTGCTCGCGGGGCTCGGCGGCGGCATCATCCGTGACGTCCTGCTCGGGGTGACCCCGCTGGCCCTGGCCAAACCCGTCTACCTCATCCCCCCGGTCGTCGCGGTGGTGGCGGTGTACCTGCTCGGACCCGTGGTTCACCGCGTCACGACGCTCATCGTCACCTTCGACGCGGCGGGTCTGGGGCTGTTCTGCACCTTCGGCGCCGCGCGTGCGGTGCAGCACGGGATGCCGGTGGCATCGGCGGTCGGGTTGGGTGTCGTGACCGCCGTGGGTGGTGGGCTCATGCGTGATGTGGTGGCGAACGAGATGCCGGCGGTGTTCAGCGGGTCGAACCTGTACGTGGTGCCGGCGACAACCGGCGCGGCGTTGACGGTGGTGGCCGTGTCGACCGGTACGTGGGGTCCGATCACCGCCACCGCGCTGGCCTCGTTCGTGTTCGCGTTCCGCATGGTGGCGTGGTGGCAGCAGTGGCGCGTGCCGGCGCAGATGCGTGGTTGGAGCGTGCGCGACCTCGATGTGCGCCGCCGGCGCGAGAAGTCCGTGTTCGGGCCCCGAGTGCGGCGCGGGCCCGCAGCCGGCGACGGTGGGGACGGCGACGGTGGTGTCGGCGACGGTGGTGCTCCGGACGACGACAACGCCCGCCACCCCGCCTCCCCGGACGAGACGGCCCCCCGCGGCCGTGCCCCGCGTGACGCCGATGCCCCGGACATCGGCAGGGGGCCAGGCACCGACGGTCGCCGGTAGGGTAACCCGGTGCAGTATTACCTCAGTCTGCTGGGATTCGCGGCGATCGATTCGCTCAATCTCCTGGCGTTCGCCGTCATCGCGGGACTGTGGCTGTCCTCCGCCGGTCGCGGGGTCCCGTTCGCGCCGCGGGCCGCGCGGTTCACCGGCGGCGCGTTCTGCGGGATCGTGCTGCTCTCGCTGGTGTCGGTGTGGGTGATCGGCAACAACGAGGAGTTCGTCCGGAGCCTGTTCTACAACCTGTGGGCGATGGTCGTGGTGGGCGTGATCGGCGTGGTCATCACGGTGCTGGGCCTGCGGACACCCGCCGAGAAGGCGGAGGAGACGGTCGAGGCGCCGCTCGCGCAGAACGTGCTGCAGAA
This sequence comes from Candidatus Dietzia intestinigallinarum, assembly GCA_019119875.1. Taxonomy (GTDB): domain Bacteria; phylum Actinomycetota; class Actinomycetes; order Mycobacteriales; family Mycobacteriaceae; genus Dietzia; species Dietzia intestinigallinarum. Next base: position 2,160 of record DWWG01000125.1, read on the forward strand.
GTTCGGGATCGCGGCCACCGGTGTCTCGCTGGGCGTCATCCAGTCCGGTACGTCCGCCCCGTTCGCGGGCGGCATGGTGCTCATCTCGCTCCACAGCACGCCGTGGTGGATCAAGGTCGTGCACATCGTGATGTTCGCGATCGTGGCGATCCTGCCCAGCGTCGCCCTGATCGTCACCTTGTCGCGGGTGAACTCCGGCGGCGTCGCGGCCGCCACCAGGCGGATCGACAGGTTCCTGTCCTTCGGACGCGTGGCCGGCCGGGTTCTCACGCTCGTGGTGGGCGTCGCGCTGATGGTGGTGGGGGCGGTGCGGATCGTCCAGCTCAGCGGGATGTTGTCGTAGTTCGCGCCTAGCCTGTCGGCCACCACCGCACGGGTGGTGTGATGAATCGACGGAGATGACATGCAGAACGACACCCGGAACCTGATCGACACCCGGAACGCGACCCGGGCGCGCACCGGCGCGTCCGGAACTGTTACCGACCCCGCTCGCGGCACCGGATCGGTGTTGTGTGAGGACGGGCTGCGGCGGCCACCGTGGGCAGCCGCGGACCCGCTGCTGCGGGAGTATTACGACACCGAATGGGGCATGCCCGTCCACGACGAGGCGGGGCTGTACGAGCGGCTCGTGTTGGAGGGGTTCCAGTCCGGGCTGAGCTGGGTGACCATCCTGCGCAAGCGCCCGGCGTTCCGGGAGGCGTTCGCGGGTTTCTCGCCGGACGCGGTGGCCGCCTTTGACCAGCATGATGTGGCCCGGCTCATGGCCGACGAGCGGATCGTGCGCAACGGCCGGAAGATCGACGCCGCCATCACCAACGCCCGCGCGGTGATCGAACTCCGGTCGGACATGGGCCTGTCCGAACTCATCTGGTCCTTCCGGCCGGAGTCCACGCCCGAGCCGCAGGTCGTGGAGGAGGTGCCCAGCCGGAGCCCGGAATCCGAGGCGCTCGCCGAGGAGCTCAGGCGGCGGGGATTCCGCTTCGTCGGGCCGGTGACGATGTTCGCGCTGATGGAGGCCATCGGGGTGGTGGACACCCATCTGATGGATTCGCATCGCCGGGGCACGTCCGGGGTCTGGGCGGCTCCGGGCCGGAGCGGCACGGGACCGGGTCCTGTACCCGCGGCTGCTTCACAGTCAGCGGGGTAACGCGGCGAGCGGGCGAGTCGGCGGGAGCTTGTCGGGGCCGACGGAGGGGCCGGTCAGGGAGCCCGCGCCCTCCATTCGGCCGGTGATCGGCCCGCTGGCGCATTCGGGGATCCCGCGGAGGCGGGCCATTCGCTGTAGCGACCGGTCGAGTTCGTCGGGGGACAGGGCGCCGCCTGCCACCGCGCCCTCGACCGTGTCCACGACCTCGGCGAGGCCGTCGGTGGTGATCCACAGGGGAGAGTCGGCGCCGGCGATGAGCGCCTCGGTCACCGCCCGCGGCAGGGGGTGGGAGTCGGTCACGGCGCGCATGCCGGACAGGTCGTCGGTGAAGATCGGCCCGTCGAAAGCCGGCGCACCGTATCCGTGACCCTCCCTCAGCAGACGATATGCGGCCGGGGAGAGCGAGGCCGGGCGGTCGGCGCCGGTCAGGCCCGCGACCTGCTGGTGCCCGAGCATCATCCCGGCGCCCGGGGTGTGCGCGAGATCGGCGAACGGACGCAGGTCGTGTGAGAGGAGCTGGTCCAGGGGAGGCACGCTCACGGAGTCGTGGTGACTGTCGCCGGAGGAACGCCCGTGGCCGGGGAAATGCTTGAACACCGGGGTGATGCCGGCGTCGAGCAGTCCCTCGGCGAACGCCCGGGCGTACTCGGTCACGCGGGCCGGGTCAGGGGAGAAGGAGCGGTCGCCGATCACGGCACCGTCGGGCTGGTCCGACACGTCGAGGGAGGGGGCGAAGTCCACCGTGACGCCCATCCGGGCGAGGAACTCGCCCCGGCCGCGGGCGGTTTCGCGGACCTTCTCTGGGCTCATGGTGGTGGCCATGACCCGGGCCGACGGCATAGGGCCGGCGTACGGGGAGATCCGGGAGACGCGGCCGCCCTCCTCGTCGATCGCGACGAGCAGCGGGAACGGGGCCTCGTTCTGGAGCCGGGCCAGGCCGTCACCCGCCACGACCTCGCCCACCACGCCCGATCCGAGGAAGATCCCACCGATGTTGAACCGCTCCACGGCACGGCGGGCGTCGGCCATGGAGCTCACGCCCACGGTGAACAACTGCGCGATCCGTTCGCGCTGGGTGAGGTCCGCGAACGGGGAATTACACGGCGCGGTGGGTGGGAGTACGGCGGCGGGATCCGCCTCGCCGGTCGCCTCGACGGTCGTGTCATCGTTCGCCCGGCCGGTCGCGTCGGTGCCGCAGCCGACCAGCGTGACCGCCGTGACCGTGGCGAGGACCGTCAGGCAGAGCCGGCGGAGAGGAGACACGCTGGCCAATCTATCCGGGAGGGCTGGTCACCTCACACTTCGAGGGGAGCCGGGCCCGCGGTCGAGTTCCTGACTGTTCTCCAGAATCGACCCGTACACCTCGCGCAGCAGCGCGTCGGAGTCGTATCCGTAGTTGGAAAGCAGTTCGTCCTCGGACCAGGTGGGATCCACGATGATTCGTACCCTCGCTTTCTCTCTCGGTGCGCAGGGCGCGCATGGGACGGGCATGGGTGTGGATTGTGGGGGTCCCGGCCTGCTGTACGCAATCCGGAAGCCCTCACATCTCACCCCGACACGCCGCAAAAGTGGTGTGGATCACACTACCTGCCGCGGTGGGGCCGGTGTACCCCACAGGTCGCGTGGGTGAGTTCAGGTGGTGCGGCCCCGCCAGCGGCGCCGGGCGGGTCGCGAGTTCACCGCCCGTCCACTCGGGGCTGACACCGTGTGCGGGTGGTCTCTTCTCTCGATCGACGCCTGGGCTCCGCCGATGCAGTGGTGCTGGGTCTCGGCGCGATGATCGGTGCCGGCGTGTTCGTGGCGTTCTCCCCTGCCGCGGCCCGCGCCGGGTCGCTGGTGTGGATATCCCTGGTGATCGCCGCGGTGGTGGCCGTGTGCAACGCGCTCTCCTCGGCTCGTCTCGCCGCCCTGCTCCCCGCCGCGGGCGGGACGTACGTATACGGCCGTGAACTGCTGGGTCCGCTGCCGGGTTTCCTGGCCGGATGGGGGTTCGTGGTGGGCAAGACCGCCTCGTGCGCGGCCATGGCGCTCACCGCGGGGTTGTACATCTGGCCCGAGCGGGCCCATCTAGTGGCGGCAGCTGCCGTGCTCGCGCTCACGGCGCTGTCGGTGTTCGGTGTGCAGCGCACGGCGACTGTGGCCAAGGTGCTGGTCGCGATCGTTCTGGCGGTGCTCGGGATCTTCCTCGTCATGGCCTGGTCGGCGCCCGTGGGCGGCGTCGGCGCCGGCGGGGTGGGTGCGGTCCCGGCGATCGACGGCGAGCCCTGGCCCGCACGGGTGATCGGTGTCCTCGGTGGCGCGGGGTTCTGCTTCTTCGCCTTTGCCGGCTACGCCCGAATCGCCACGCTCGGTGAGGAGGTCCGCGAGCCGGCCCGAACGATTCCGAGAGCGGTGGTGGTGGCGATCTCCGTCGTGATCGTCGTATACGCCTTGGTCCTGGCCGCGATCGTCCACGTCCTCGGAATCGGCGGAGTCGCAGCCGGGACTGCGCCGGTCCTGCAAGCGGCCGAGCGTATAGGCGACGGCGGACTCGTCCCGCTTGTGCGCATCGCGGCCGGAATCGCCGCCCTCGGAGCACTTCTCGGCGGAATCCTCGGAGTCTCGCGCACCACATTCGCGATGGCCCGCGACCGCCACCTGCCCGTCCAGCTCGCGTCCGTTCACCCCGCCGCGCGGACTCCCTATGTGGCCGAGATCTGTGTGGGCGTGCTCGCCGCGGGAATCGTCCTGCTCGCCGACGTTCGCCAGGCGATCGGGTTCTCCTCGTTCGCCGTACTGATCTACTACCTCGTCGCCAACACCGCGGTGCTACGCGTCGACCGCACCATTCGGCGGCTGCCGGCCTGGGTGCCGACGCTCGGAGCCGTGGGCTGTGTGATAGTGGCCGGGAGTCTGCCGTGGCGATCGGTGATCGGTGGCGTCGTCGTCTTCGTCGTCGGGGGCCTCGTCTACGCGTTCACCCGACGCGGCATGGTCTCACCCCCGGCGCCATCAGCCCAGGCGTAACGTCGAAGTCATGACCAGCGCCGTTCCCACCGATACCGCACAGTCGCACACCAGGCTTCTCCCGTCGCACCTGCGCCGCCCCGTGATCGGCGCACCGATGGCCGGAGGCCCCACGACTCCCGCCCTCATCGCCGCGGTCGGCGAGGCCGGCGGGCTCGGCATGATCGGGTCCGGTTACCTCGACGCTGCGGCCACCCGGGCCGAGATCGCACGCGTGCGTGACCTGACCGACGTGCCGTTCGGTGTCAACGTCTTCCTGCTGGACGAGTCCGACTCGGCCCGGGCGCTCGCCGCCGCGGGAGGGGAGGCCTGCCTCCGGGAGTACGCAGCCACACTGGAGTCCGTCTCCCGGCGGCTCGGCATCGAGCTGGCCCGGGACCCGCAATTCTCCGATTTCGATCAGGATGCGACCATCGCCGCCCTGATCGACGAGCCGGTCCCGGTCGTCTCGTTCACCTTCGGCATCCCGGACGCCGACACGGTGCGGCGGTTGCAGGACGTGGGCTCGGCCGTCGTGGTGACCGTCGCCGGCGTCGAGGACGCACGGCGGGCCGTCGAGGTGGGTGCGGACTGGCTCTCGGTGCAGAGCGCCGAGGCCGGCGGTCACCGCTCCACGACCTCCGTGGGAGAGCAGCCCGACGAGGTGAGCACCGTCGATCTGGTGCGAGCCGTGCGCGAGGCGCTGCCGGATGTGGAGTTCGTGGCCGCCGGCGGGATCAGCACTGCGGATGACGCGGCTGCGGCGCTGGCCGCGGGCGCGGACGGCGTTCAGCTGGGCACCGTGCTGCTGCGGACGCCGGAGGCGGGGACGAGCGCGCTGCACCGGGCGGCACTGGGCGATCCCAGGTTCACCGAGTCCCGTCCGACGCGCTGCTACACGGGCCGGTACGCCCGCGCGCTGGTCAACGGGTTCGTGGCCGAGCACCACGACGCCGCCCCGGCCGCGTACCCGCACCTGCACGTGCTCACCGGCCCGATGCGCAAGGCGGCCGCGCAGGCCGGGAATGCGGAGGTGCCGCCGCTGTGGGCAGGTGCGCGTTGGCGCGCCGCCGACGCGTTCGCCGACCGGCCGGCAGCCGAGGTGGTCGCGCAGATCTGGGACGGCGCGCAGAGCGGGGACGGCGCGCAGCAGCGCAGCGGCGGGCCGGGAGCGTAGTGGCGCAGCCGCCGGTCGGGCGGCCTGGTCAGGCGGCGCGGCGCTCGGCCTCGGCCGCGATGTCGGCCAGATCCTGCTCCATGGTCTTTCGGGTGGTCTTCTCCGCGAACCGGCCCATCACGGCCATCACCACACGGGACACAGCCGGGGCGTGCGCGGTCTCGGCCGCGAAGTGCATGTAGAGGGTCGAGCCGCCGCCGGCGTCGGCGGTGATGTGGAAGACGGTCTTGTACTCGGTGCCGCCGCTCTCGGCGACGACCGTCGTGGAATGTGGCGCATCCGCGGTCTGCACCATCAGCTCCTCGGTCGACTTCATGCCGAACATCCTGCGGGTCTCACGCCACCGAAAACCCGGCTCGTAGACGCCGGCGGTGAGGATCTCGATGGACTCGACCCCGCTCAACGTGCGGTGGGCGTTGGGGACATCGGTGAGGACGGCCCAGATGGTCTCCGGGTCGGCGGCGATGTGGCGGGACAGATCCAGCTGCATGCACGCAAGTGTAATGACACCGCGCGCTGGCTCCCGCGACGCCGGCGGAATCTCCGGCGCAACCTCCGGGGCCCGGCATCGCCCCGGAAGCGGCGAACGCCGGCGTCGTCACAGGGACGATGCCGGCGTTGACTCCGCGGGCCGGGCGCGGGGCCCGGCCGTGGCTGGATCAGTTCTCCAGCGAACCGGTGGCCTGCTCGACCAGGTCGCCGAAGAAGCCGAGGACGTCGCCGAACAGGCCGGCGGCACCGTCGACGACGACGGAGCCGGTGTTAACGGCGTTGGAGCCGGCGGCGAGGCCGGGGAGGAAATCTGCGATGGAACCCATGTCGTGGTCCTTTCGTCGTGGGCGGTGCGAAGGTGCGCCGCCTGCTGTGCGGTGAGGTTCTCGGGAACCCGTGAGGTGTACCGCGAACCCACGACTGGACGTTACGGGTGGGACGAGGCGCCGTCATCCGCCGTGTCGGAATGGGGGAGAGAAAGCGGCGGCCCGGTGTTTATAGCCGCAGCTGGACCGCCGTGCGGATCTTCACGTGTAATTCAGCTCACAATGCTGAACGAGGGCTCGCGGCCAGTCGTGCGGCGACCCCGGGGCGGTGGCGCAAATGCACGACGCCGGCACTCGTCCTGGGACGGGTGCCGGCGCCGTGTGGACCGGTCAGCGGGCTGTGCCGCTGGATGGTCGGTCGATCAGAGCGAGCCGGCGATGTCGCCGAGCGAGCCGGTGATCGTGCCGTACACGCCCTCGGCGGCGGCGGAGCCGGTGCCCACGAAGCCCTCGGCGGCGGTGGAGCCGGTGTCGATGAGGTCGTTGAAGAAGCCGAGGACGCCGTTGAAGATCTGCTCGATCATGTGATGATCCTTTCGTCGTGAGCGGCACCGTGCTGTGCCGCCGCTGTCGCATTGCGGTCCGTGACGGACTCGTGGAGTACATCCCGAACTCGTCACGGAACGTTACTTTGCCGCTTCGGATTCGTCGCCCGGAAGGGGTGTTGCACAAGGCATTTGGTGTTGACGAGTTTTTATCGGCAGTGCTCACAGGGGTGGTAACTGGACGAGTGTTACGTAGCCCACAAAACGAAAAATGTCGGTGCGATCCGTGCGTGCGCCACCCTTCGAGACCGCCCTTCGAGACCACTTGTCGGACCGGCGGGGGACAATGTCGGCATGACCCGGTATCCGCAGACCTCCCCAGCGACCACCCCCCTGCCCGCCGGCTTTCGCGCCCACACGGGATCCGCGGGACTGCGCGAGGATGGTGACGATGTCGTCGTCGTCGTCAACGACGGCCCCGCCCCCGCCTCGTCGGCCGTGTTCACCCGGTCCCTCTTCGCCGGCCCCTCGGTCGTCCTCAGCCGCGCCAACGCGGCGTCCGGCCGTGCCCGCGGCCTGGTGGTGGTGGCCAAGAACGCCAACGTCGCCACCGGCGAGCAGGGCATGGCCAACGCGCGCGAGGTGCTCGACCGCGCCGCGGCGTCGGTCGGCGTACCGCCGGAGGACCTGCTCATCGCCTCCACCGGCGTGATCGGCCGCCAATACCCCATGGACCTGCTGCGCACCCACCTCGACGGGCTCGCCGGCGCCGGGTTCACCGCCGACGCCCGCGCCGTGGCGGGTGCGATGATGACCACCGACACCCACCCCAAGACCGCCGTGCGGGAGATGACGACGACGACGGGGGCCACGGCTCAGGTCGTGGGCGTGGCCAAGGGCGTCGGCATGATCGAACCCGACATGGCCACGATGATCGCCGTGATCTTCACCGACGCCGCCGTGGAGCCGGGCGTGCTGGACGCGGCGTTCCGGGCCGCGGTGGACGACACCTTCAACTGCCTGTCCGTCGACACCGACACCTCCACCTCCGACACCGCGATCGCGTTCGCGAGCGGCGTCGCGGGGGAGGTCGCCGAGGCCGAGCTGCGGGAGGCGCTCACGGCCGTGTGCCTCGATCTGACCCGCCAGCTGGCCCGCGACGGCGAGGGCGCCACCAAGCTGCTCACCGTCGAGGTGACCGGCGCCCGCGACCGCGACCAGGCCAAGCGGGTGGCCAAGGCGATCCTCAACTCCCCGCTGGTCAAGACCGCCGTGCACGGGGCCGATCCCAACTGGGGCCGCGTCGCCATGGCGATCGGCAAATGCAGCGACGACACGGACATCGACCCGGAGCGCGTGACAATCGTCTTCGGCGACCTCGAGACCTACCCCGCCTTCCCCGGCGAGGCCGAGCTCGAACGGCTCACCGAGATCATGCGGGCCGAGGAGGTCACCATCGCGGTGGACCTGGGCGTGACGGGCCGGGGCCCGGGGGGTGCCGCCGATGGCTCTGCGAACGACTCGGCGGGCGACGCCGCGGGCGGCTCGTGCACCGTCTACGGCTGCGACCTGACCCGCGAGTACATCGCCATCAACGCGGACTACACCACGTGACCGGCGGGCCTGTCGGGGCGGCCGAGACCGGCGAGGCCGGCGCCGGAGACGGGTCTGCGCTCTCCGCCGCCGACCACGAGGCGATCCGTGCCGTGTTCGCCCGCCGCCTCCACGTCATGGACACCAAGCAGTGGGACGGCTACGGGCCGTGCCACACCGAGGACGTGGTGAGCGAGTCCTGGGCGGCCGGCGGCGGGGCGGCGCAGGTGCGGGGCCGGGAGGCGCTCACCGAGAAGATCCGCGACACCCTCGACGGGAACTCGCCGGTCACCAGCGTCCACCACGGGCACACGCCGCTGATCGAGTACGCCGGGCCCCACCCGGAGACGGGCGAGCCGACCGCCACCGGCGTCTGGGCCATGGAGGACCGGCTGTGGTGGCAGGTCGACGGCCGCGAGCGCTGGCTGCACGGCTGGGGCCATTATCACGAGCGTTACCGCCGCGTGGACGGCCGGTGGCTCATCTCGTACCGGCGGCTCGAGCGGATCCGGGTGGACACCGGCTGGTCGCAGGGCTGACCGGGCCGGCGGGCGCTGTCGCGGCTGCTGCGTGCCCGCTCGGCCGGCGCCGGGCCGGCATGCGCTCCCGCGGATACCCGCCAGATCCTCATCCGCTCCCGGCCGTGAACTCCCGCCCCCGCCGGGGAGCGTGCGCGAGTTCATCATCAGGAGCGGATGTCCCGGCTCCCGTTTTGAGCATCATCAGCGTTGCGACACGCCGGGCGCAATCTCGCTGATGGTGCGCAACTAGCTGATGGCGCGCAACTAGCTGCTGGTACGCAATTCGGTGATGTTGTGCGTCGGCCTGTTGATGCGCGACTCTACGAGGTCACGGTCACACTGAAGGTGGCTGCTGTCAGACGGTGCCGTCGATCAGGTCACGCTCGGCGCCCTCGTACATCGGGATGTACCCCTGCTTCTTCGACAGCACATAGACCGGCTCGTCGAAGGCCGACGTGTCGAACGCCTGCTCACGCAGCTCGGTCTTGCGGCTCTTGAACGTGGTGGTGTGGTCGAGCTCGGCGGAGATCCGGATGAACAGCGGCACGGCGTACGAGGGCAGTGAGGCACGCAGTGACTCGGCCATGGCGGCGCCGTCGAACTCGGCGTCGTCGTGCAGGCGGATCGCGGCCATGCCGGCCTTGCCGTCGGCACCGGGCACGGGCACCCCGTAGACCACGGCCTGGTCCACCTCGGGCCGCGCCCCGACCACCGCCTCGACCTGGGTGGTGGCCACGTTCTCGCCCTTCCAGCGGAAGGTGTCGCCGAGCCGGTCGACGAACGAGGCGTGTGCCAGGCCCTGGTCCAGCATGAGGTCGCCGGAGACGAACCAGGCGTCCCCGTCGGTGAAGGCGTCGCGGACGATCTTCTTCTCGGTGGCCTCCGGGTCGGTGTAACCGTCGAACGGCTGAGAGGATGAGATGCCGCTCAGCAGCAGCCCGACGCCGCCCTTGCCGACCTTCTTCAGACGACCGTCGGCGCCGCGGCGGGGCTCACCGGTCTCCGGGTCGTAGTCGACGATCGCGAAATCCATGGGGCAGTAGCCGGTGGTTCGGGGGACGTTGAACGCGTTGACAAAGGCGATGTTGCACTCGCTGGCGGCGTAGAACTCGCAGATCCGCTCGATGCCGAAGCGCTCCTGGAACTCACTCCAGATCTCGGGGCGCAGGCCGTTGCCGGTCACGACGCGCACCCGGTGGTCGCGGTCGCCGGGCCCGGCCGGCTGGTTGAGCAGGTAGCGGCAGATCTCGCCGATGTAGATCGCGGCGGTGGCGCCGGCGGCGCGGGCCTGGTCCCAGAACTTCGAGGCCGAGAAGTGCTCCTCGATCGCCATGCAGGCGCCCGCTGCCAGCACGCAGCCGAGGCCGACCGTGAGGGCGTTGTTGTGGTACATCGGCAGCGGGCAGAGCAGGACGTCGTCCTTCTTCAGCCGCACCCCGGACAGGCCGAACCCGGCCAGGGCCCGGTTCCAGCGGTAGTGGGACATGGTCGAGGCCTTGGGCAGGCCGGTCGTGCCGGAGGTGAAGATGTAGTAGGCGGTCTCGGTGCCCACGGTCTCGGACGCCTCAGGCGGGTTGACGTCCCCGGCCGCCCCGGGGAGTGCGGCCAGTTCGTCCTCGAGCCATCTCAGGTCGGACAGCGACTCCGGCCGGTCGCCGGCGATGAGCCCGCGCTGCGGCAGGTCGACGGGCGAGCTGACGGCGACGAGCTCGCCGATCCAGTTCTCGCGCGGCACGGAGTCGACGGCGTCGGCGCACTCGGCGCCGACGAGGGTGACCCGGGCCTGAAGGATCTTCTGCGAATGGTCGAGCACCTCGCCGCGCTGATGGTGGTTGAGCAGTCCCACCGACGCGCCGGCCTTGACCGCGCCCAGGATCGCGAGCAGCACCTCGGTGCGGTTGCTCATGCACACGCCCACCACGTCGCCGCGGGTCACGCCGCGGGAACGGAGCACCTCGGCGAGCCGGTTGGCGCGCTGGTTGGCCTCGCCGTAGGTCACCTCGGTGCCGAGGAACCGCAGGAAGGGGGCGTCGGGCTGGGACGCGGCGAGGCTCTCGAAGCGCTTGCCGATCGAGACCGTGTCGCTCGGGCGTGAGGTCCGCACGATCCGCAGGCCTCTGAGCACGGACGGCAGGTCGGAGATGATCGACGGCAGGCCCTTGGCCAGGTCGAGAGGGCCGAGGGTGCGGGCCTCGTCGACGCCGCGGGCGGTGGCTGGGGTCTTCTCGGTCACGGCTACTCCTCTGGTGTGGTGGTGGCGGTCGTGGCGGAGGTGGTGGCGGCCGAGGCGTCTGTCGGCGCCGTGGTGGTGTCCGCCCTGGTGGGGGACGGGGTCGCGCCGCCGGCGAGGCCGCGCCAGGCCAGTTCGACGACGACGCCGGCGGCCACCGATGTGGGCATCGACTGGTGGGCGACCCGGTTCGCGACGGCCTCACCCGCGCCGACGAGCGCGGTGGCGACCACCTCGAGGACCTCGCGGCTGCGTTCGTCCACGGAGTTCTGGACCAGCAGTTCGGTGGTGAGGTCCACCAGGACGGAGCGGGTCCGCTCGACCTCGTCGCGGAAGGCCGGTTCGGCCATGGCCTGGCGGTACACGACGTTCCACGAATCCGAGTTCTGGTCCACGTAGTCGAGGAATGCCTCGACCACGCTCTCGAGGCTGTCGCGGGGGCCGTCGCTGCCGGTGGCGGCGGCGGTGAGGCGGTCGATCAGGCGCCCGGACTCGCGGACCACGCACGCCGAGAACAGCTCCTCCTTGGAGCCGTAGTAGAGGTAGAGCATCGGCTTGGAGATTCTCGCGTGTTTCGCGATGGTGTCCATGGAGGCCGACCGGTACCCGAGATCAGAGAACACGCTGATCGCGGAATCGAGCATCTGTTGCTCACGGATGGCGCGTGGGATGCGCTTGGTCCCCGTCGACACAGGGGTCCTCCCGGCGGGTCGTAGGTGTCGTGTGCCACACCAACTTACCCGCCGGTAACAACTTGTGGGCGCCGCTCCACACGATCGGCGACCCTGTCGGGTGCTAGTCTTTCGGCGTCAGGGTGCCCGGAGGTGCCCGGAGAACGCATCTTTCACGTGAATCGCAGGGAGAACTCGATGAGCTTCGGTACCGGAGCGCTCGCCAGCGCAGTAGGCGGAGTCGTCCTCGGCGGGATCGTCGCCTTCGGACTCAACACCTCGATGGCGGAGAACTCCATTCCCGAGGTGCAGCAGCCCCCGGCCGACCAGGCTCTTCTCGGCCAGGTCGAGTACGGCGCGCGCTAGCCGCCCACTCCTGTCCCCACTCCTCCGGCCCAGGTGATCCGCGGGATCCGTCTCGGCGCCGGTGCGCGCGACGGCGTCGTCGCGTTTCTCGCGTTCCTCCTCCTGTCCTGCCTGCAGTCCCCGGGGTTGATCGTCCCCGACACCAAATACGATCTCGTCGCCGATCCCTCGGGTTTCCTCTCCCGGGCCACCCATCTGTGGACCGGCCTGTCGTTCGCCGGTCAGGTCCAGAACCAGGCGTACGGCTACCTGTTTCCGCAGGGGCCGTTCTTCGCGGTGTTCGACGCTGTGGGGATGCCGGCCTGGCTGACCCAACGCCTGTGGTGGGCGGTACTGCTCACCGTTGCGTACGTCGGGGTGGTGCGTGTGGCGGCGGCCCTGCGGATCGGCACGCGTCAGACCCGCGCGGCCGCCGGCATCCTCTACGCGTTCGCCCCGCGCATGCTCGGGGACCTGGGGTCCATCTCCTCCGAGATCTGGCCGGTCGCGCTGGCGCCGTGGGTGCTGCTGCCGGTCATCCGGGTGCTGCAGGGGCGCATGTCGCCACGGCGCGGTGGGGCGGGTGCGGCGCTCGCGCTGGCGCTGATGGGTGCGGTCAACGCGGTGGCCACCGCCGTGGCGTGTCTGCCCGCGATTCTGTGGTGGGCCATGCACCGCCCCGACCGCACCTGGGCGCGCCTGGCCGCGTGGTGGCTGCCGCTGTCCGCGGCGGTGTGCCTGTGGTGGGCGGTGCCGCTGGTACTGCTCGGCCGGGTCTCGCCCCCGTTCCTCGACCACATCGAGTCCGCCGAGGTCACCACCCGCTGGTCCTCGGTGACGGAGGTGTTGCGCGGCGCCTCGGCGTGGGTGCCGTTCGTGTCCACCGACCGCATCGCCGGCGCCGCGCTGACCAGCGAGCCGGTTTTCGTGCTTGCCACCGGCGTGGTCGCGGCGGCCGGGGTGGTGGGACTGCTGCGCCGGGGTATGCCCGCCCGGGGGCGGCTGCTGGTGATCGCCGCGGTGGGGCTCGCGGCGATGACCGCGCCGTGGGTCGGGCCCGCCGGCGGGGGCCTGGCGGACACGGTGCGGGCGTTCCTCGACGGTTCCGGCGCCCCGCTGCGCAACGTGCACAAGTTCGAGCCGCTGCTGCGACTGCCGATCGTGCTCGGTGTGGCGCATCTGCTCGCGCAGCTGTGCGCCGGGCTCGGGGGCGGTCGTCGCCGGGTGGCCGACGCGCTGGCGCACCCCGAGCGCGACCGGTCCGTGGCGGTGGCGATGGTCGTGGTGTTGGCGGCGTCGGTGGCGGTGGCCCCGGCGTGGCTCGGCCGGCTCGCCCCGGTCGGGGCGCACGCGCAGGTGCCCGACCACTGGCCCGAGGCCGCGGCGTGGCTGTCGGAGAACGCGCCGGTGGCGGTGCCGGGCGGCGCCGCGAGCGGGTCGGGCCCGGGCGTGGCCGGTACCCACACGACCGACGCATCCGCGACCGATCCCGCCGCCACCACGCGCGCGCTCGTCGTGCCCGGCGCCTCGTTCGGCCGTCAGGTGTGGGGCGTCACCCGCGACGAGCCCCTCCAGCCGCTCGCCGAGACACCCTGGGCCGTGCGTGATTCGGTGCCGCTGCAGCCGGCGCCCGCGATCCGCGCCCTCGACGCGGTGCAGCGTCGTCTCGCCGACGGCCGGTCCGCGCCCGGCATGGCGGCCACGCTGGCCTCTCTGGGCATCGGCTACCTGGTGGTGCGCAACGACCTGTCCGGGGATTCCGGCGCGCCGCGCCCGGAGCTGGTGCACCGGGCGATCGAGGGATCGCCGGGCCTGGTGCGGGTCGCCGAGTTCGGGGAACCGGTCGGTGCCGCCCCCGCGTCCGAGGGAGACGAGCTCGACGACGACGACGCCTCCACCGGGTCCGTCGGCGGCCCGGATCCGGGGCTGCGGCAGGCGTATCCGGCGGTCGAGATCTACCGGGTCGACTCCCGGTTGGGCTCGGATGCGTCGCCGCCGGGCCCGCCGAGGTCGGCGACCGCCCCGTACACGGTGGAGCTGCGTGATCTCCCGGTGGTCGCGGGCGGCCCGGAGTCACTGTCCGCCCTGGACGACCTGCTCGCCACCCGCGACACGGTGGGCTCTCCGGCCCGGGTGACGCGACTGCTCGAGGCCGATGCGGCCGTCGCCGACGTCTGGCCCGGTGCCGACCCGTTCCCGCGTCCCCGGCCGGTGAACTCGACCGGGCCGGTACTGACCGACTCACCGCTGGATCGCGAAACCGATTTCGGGCGCCTGGACCACAGCTCGTCGGCCGTGCGGGCCGAGGGCGACCCCCGGCGCAGCCGCGGCACGGTGCCCGACTACGCGGCCTCCGTCGGGGACCTCGCCGGCGGCGACGCAGGCGACGGGCAGCCGCCGCCGGCCCGCGCTCGGTGGTGGGATGCGCGGGTGACGGTGTCGTCGTCGGCGGCGGACTCGTCGCAGACCGGCCCGGTGCGGCCGTCGCACTCGGTGGCGGCCGCGGTGGACGGCGACCCGGACACCGCCTGGCGCTCCGGCGGCATCGGCTCGGCGTTCGGCGAGTGGATGGAGATCGAGCTGCCCGATCCCGTCGACCGCGCCGTCCTGCGGTTGACCGTGCCCGAACCCTCCGGCGGGCCCGCAGTGACGAGACTGCAGGTCCGCACGGACGCGGGCACCACCACCGTCTTCCCGACGCTCGGCGAGGAGATCACCGTCCCGCTGCCGGCGGGGGAGACCGAGCGGGTGCGGGTCACCGCGACCGGGTTCTCCGACGGCGGCCGTGGCGCCTACTTCGAGATCGCCGACATCGGGCTCACCTCCGGCGACGAGGAGATCCCGCTGCTGCGCACCATCGCGCTGCCGGACCGGCCCGGGCCCGCTGGCGACGACCCCGGGTCCGCCGAGCCCTCGGGGTGGCTGCTGCGCCAGGAGCTGGCCGGGCGGTCGGACTGCGTCCACGGCGGCGCGGTCGACGACGGCGGAGCCACGGCCCGCGGCGACGTCCCGCCCGACGCCGGCGCCCCGGATGACGGCGCCCCGGATGCCGGCCCGGCCGCGGCTGCGGAGGAGAGCGGTGCCGTCCACTGCGCGCCCGACCTGTGGATCGAAGCCGAGGAACCGGGCCGCTTCGCCCGGCTGCTCGACGTCCCCGCCGACACGACCGTCGTGCCGCAGCTGCTGGTGCGCCCCCGGCCGGGCCCCGCCCTGGACGACGTCCTGCGCGGCACCCCCGACACACGCGCCCGACAGGTCCGGGCCGTCGCCGATTCACCCGTCACCGACCCCGCCGGCGGCGCCACCGCGGCCGTCGACGGCGACCCCGCCACCAGCTGGCACGCCCCCGACGGCCCGGAGCCCACCCTCGAACTCCGGCTCCCGGGGCGACACCACGTCGGCTCGCTACGCCTGTGGACACCCCACGCCGCGGCCCCCGCGGCACCCGAGACCGTGACGATCGACACCGGTTCGCAGCGCACCCGGGTCGATCTGACGGAGCTGCCGGTCGAGGAGGACGGCTCCGTCGTCGTCGACCTCCCCACCGACCACACCGACACCGTCACCATCCGCGTCGACACCGCCGCCGACGCGCGCACCCCCGGCGGGGCGCCGGTGCCCACCGGCCTCGCCGAGGTGGAGGTCCGGGACGCCTCCGGCGCCCGCATCGGCGCACCGCCCCCGGCAGACGACGAACCGGTCACCCTGACCTGCCGGGACGGGCCCGCCCTCCACCTCGGCGACCGGATCGTGCGCACGCGCATCAACGCCGCGCGCGGGGACCTGCTCGCCGGTGCCGCGGTCCCGGCCGAGATCTGCGACAGCACGCCCGTCGCGCTGACGGCCGGCGCGCAGGAGGTCTCGGTGGACCCCGGCGAGGCGTTCACGGTCGACACCGTGGGACTTCTCGTCGTCCCCGGAGACCGGCAGGCGGCCCCCGGCGGCGGCACCGCGGACCGCACCCCGCCGCTCGGCGGTGCCCTCCAGGCCACGCGCGCCGTCGGCACGATCACCTGGGAGGCCTCCCGCCGCGAGCTGTCCGTGCCCGCCGCGGATCGCGAACGGGTGCTCGTGATCCCCGAATCGGTCACCCCGGCCTGGCAGGCGCGGTTCGTCGCCGACGACGGCACCGAGCTCGACGACCCGCGGCCCGTGACGGTCGACGGCTGGAAGCAGGGCTGGGTGCTGCCCGCCGCCGCGACCGGGGCGACACTGCAGCTCACCGTGCCGCTCGACACCCCGTACCGGGCCGCGCTGCTGACCGGGCCGATCGCGCTCCTGCTGGTGATGCTGCTCCTCCTCGTGCGCGGACGCCACGACCGGGCCGGGGCGCGCGCGGTGCCACGGCGCGCCCGCGGGCCGCTGATCGTGGCCGCCACCGCCGTGTTCGGATTCACCGTGGCCGGACCGATCGGGGTCGGGCTCACCGCGGTGACCACCGGTGCCGCGCTGCTGACGAGCCGCTACCTCGGCGCCGCACGGGCCCGGCGCCTCCTCGTCGCGGGAGCCGGGACCGGGATCGTCGCCGGGGCCGCGCTGCTGGCCCGGGCCCCCTGGCCGGACGCGCTCGGCTACGCCGGCGACGGCCTCGCGCCTCAGCTGATGACGGTGTTCGGGCTCGTCTGCGCCGGGGTGGCGGCGGGCTGGCCCTCGGTGGGCGTGCCGCCGGTGGGGGCCTCGTCGTCGTCGGTCCGGTGGTCACCCCGGCCGTCGGGCACCGGCAGCGCGCCCGGGTCGCGGCGCGGCGACAACCAGCGCCGCGACGGCTCCTCCACCAGTGAGTAACTGGCCGCCGCTATCACCGTGGAGACCACCGCGGTGACCAGCCACACCTGAAGCATCCGACCGGAGAACATCGGCACGAACGCGATCTGGAACGCGAAGTACAACACCAGCACGTGCCACAGGAACACCCCGTACGACCAGCGGCCCAGCATGGTGACAGGCCCCGAACCCAGGACCGCGAAACGCTGGCCTCCCGGCGCGAGGGCCACCGGCGCCAACAGGCAGAACGCCACCGTGGCGCCCAGTGCCGTGCGGGCCGCGAACTCCGGGCCGGACGGGTGGACGAAGCCCTCGGTGAACCACTGCGGAACCGTCGAGGCGAGGAACGCGGCGGCCGCCAGCGCCCACCACCCCCACCGGGCGTGCCGGTGCCGGGCCAGCGCCGCGACGCGCCCGGGCGGCGCGGCGACCAGCTCGGCCAGGATCATGCCCGCCGCGAACCAGGAGGCGAAGGCCGGCGGCAGGATCTGGTCGTTGAGTCGCTCCGGCAGACCCAGCTCGTACCAGGGCACGAGCGCCCAGCCGAGACTGAGCACCCCCACCCCGGCGATCACCGGGACGCGCCAGCGCGCCGCCGGCCCCCGCAACCGGGCCAACGCCCACCACAGCAGCGGCAACACCAGATAGAAGGCCATCTCCACCGACAGCGACCACGCGTGCGTCAGCCCCTCGACCAGCGAGTCCGGCACGAACACCTGGGTGAGCGTCAGGTTGGCCGTCCAGGTCGCCGGCGCGCTCGAGGCGTTGTGGGGGATGAGCAAAAACACCGCCCCCACCAGCACGAGGTAGGCGGGCATGATCCGCACCAGCCGCGAACGCAGGTAGGTCCGGGCCGGTCGGGCGGTCCCGGGGGCGCCGGAGCGGGCGTGGAGGGCGTGCACCCGCCACAGCAGGAAGCCCGAGAGCGCGAAGAACACGGCCACCGACAGGTCCATGCGGCCCCAGATCCGGTGGATGGCCGAGCCCGTCGACGAGGCGGTCTGGAACGCCACGTGGGTGGTGAGAACGGCGAATGCGGCCAGGGCGCGCATCCCCTCGAGTGCCGGGACGAACCCGCGAGCGGACGGGAGAGTCCCGACTCGGTGGTCGTGGGTGCCGGTCGCGTTCTTCATCACTGTTAATCTTCTCCTGATGACGGTCCGGCCGGACGATCACCCCATATGCGGGGTGTCGGAGGGACCCAGGGCGACACTCCAGGAGGACGAACGATGGCAGGAAAGAACAGTGCAGCGGTGCGGAGGTCGGTGCCCGCGCTGGTCCTCGTGGGGCTCGGCGCCTTCCTTATCACTATCGCACTCGCGTTGGTGTTCTTCGTGGTGCCCTCGCAGAAGAAGACCCCGCTGGACATCGACTCCACCACCGTCACCGAGGTCGTGCCCGGTGCCGTGATGGTGGCGGCGGCTCTGGGGACCAACACGCCGACCGAGCTCAACTCCGATCGTCCCGAGTGCCGCCCGGCGGACGAGGGCGGGACCGACGAGGCCGCCGACGACGTGACCGAGGGTGAGGACGTCGAGACCGTGGAGGGCGACGCCGCCGACGACGCCGAGGTCCAGTTCCCCGTGAGCTGCTTCATCGACAACGACATCCCGATGTACTCGCAGCGGCGCGTCACGGCCGTCGAGCCGTCCGATGCCGAGGTCATCACCGTGCAGGCCGCGCAGTCGCTGCTGCGCGAGGACCTGGCCGACGGTGGCGAGGAAGAGGCGCTCGTCAACGCCACGATCGACCGCATCACCCTGGACCGGGTCTCGGCCATGCCGATCGACGAGGCCACCAGCACCCTGCAGCTCGTCTCGGCCGGTGGCTCGGAGCCCGCGCCCGTCGGCTTCGTCCGCAACGGCCTGCAGTACAAGTTCCCGTTCGACACCGAGCAGCGGGCGTACGACTACTTCGACGCCAGCACCTTCACCACCAACCCGATCGAGTTCGTCGGCGAGACCACGGTCGGCGGCGTGGAGGCGTACGAGTTCAAG
Source organism: Candidatus Dietzia intestinigallinarum (assembly GCA_019119875.1). Taxonomy (GTDB): domain Bacteria; phylum Actinomycetota; class Actinomycetes; order Mycobacteriales; family Mycobacteriaceae; genus Dietzia; species Dietzia intestinigallinarum. Next base: position 20,893 of record DWWG01000125.1, read on the forward strand.
CAGCATCTGGGCCCGATCGACATGTGGTCCTCGATCCGCGACCACTTCGCCTCGGTCTCCGAGGGCTACGACCCGGCCGTCGAGTCGGTGCTCGCCAGCTACCGCCGCGAGGGCATGACCGCCGGGCAGTGGGGCCTGGAGGGCGACCCGGAGCGCGAGGTGGACATGCGCCGCTTCTACACCAACACCCGCACGATCTGGGTGAACCCGTCCACCGGGCAGATCGTCAACGGCACCGAGGACATCTTCCAGTTCTTCGCCGAGGACCAGGCCGACGCCGACGCGTTCTTCAATGACAAGGCCGCCCTGGAGGAGGAGAAGGCCGAGCCGACCCGCACGGCGGTCCGTTTCGAGTCCGGCTGGAACCAGGAGACCCAGGAGATCACGCTGGCGGACGCCCAGGACAGCGCGGATACGCTCAACACCTTCGGCAGGGTCGTCCCGATCATCCTGGGCGTTCTGGGCATCCTGTCGCTGCTCGGCGGTGTGGTGCTCGGCGTCCGTGGCGGCAGCCGAGGACGCGGCGGCAGCGCCGGCCGCTCGCAGGGTGGCCGCTGATCAGCGCGACGGTGCTCTGACCGGCCGGCCCGGCTGAGCACCTCGCCCCGGCCCGCCCGGCAACTGTTATGCCGGGCGGGTACGGAAGGCGCGCCAGCCGGCGACGAGCGTGGTGACGACGACGACTCCGAGCACCGCCCCCAGCACCCCGGCCACCTCTCGGGGGGCGAGCCACACGGCCACCGCGGTGAGCACGAGCCCGCACCAGGCGATCCCGGCCTCGACGGTCCGATCGGTGGCGATGGTGGCCAGCAGGAACGCCTGCAACACGCTGAGGGTGACGCCGAGTGCGGCGAACGCCCAGAGCAGGCCGGCGACCGGCTGGTAGTCCGGTCCGACGATCACGGGAACGAGCGGGGCGGCCACGGCGGCACCGATCACCACCACGGTGCCGATCCCCAGCAGCACGCCGACGGCGGAGCGGACGGCGCCCCGATGCCCGGCGGGGTCGGCCATACGCGGGTACAGCACCGTGCCCACCGCCTGCGGGAGCCAGAAGGCGGCCTTGGCGGCCACCGCGCCGAGCGCGTACCGGCCGGCGTCCTCGGGGGAGAGCAGGGCGCGGGCGAGGAGCAGGTCGACCGAGGTCAGGGCCATCATCACCAGTTGCACCTGGCCTGCTGCGAGCACGGCCGTCACGCCGGGTGAGGCCGGCCCGACCCCACGGGCGGAGGTGTCGTGGCCCTCGACGCTGTGGCCCCCGACGCCGCACCGGCCGACGCCGCCCCGGCCGACGACACCCCGGCCGGCGACGATCCGGGCGGCGACCAGCCAGGCCGCGGCCACACCGATCGCGCCGGCGGCCAGCGCTGTCCCGACCCCGCCGCCGGCCGCGAGCACCGCCACCGCCGGGATGACCTTGCCCGCACCTGCGCAGGCGAGCACCGCGCCGAGAGCCCGGAACCGTTCGGAGCCCTGCAGCAGGCCTTGTTCGGTGGCCAAAAGGCACAGCACCGGGCCCGGGGCCAGGGCGGCGGCGGTCGCGGCGACCGAGGTGTCCAGCAGTAGCGAGACAGGTACCACCGCGAGCGCTGCGACCAGCGCCACCAGCAGCGCGACCCGTCGTCCGAGCGACCGGAGTGTCTCGGGCGCCACCCCGCGCACCAGTTCGCGGGCCACCACGGCCTGTAGTGCCAGTGACGGCACCGCCACGAGCAACTGGGCGGACAGCAGCGCCGCGAACGCGCCGTACCCTTCCGGCCCGAGCCACCGGGAGGCCGGAAGATGCAGCAGATAGGCGGCGATATTGGCGAGCATCGAGCCCGCCGTCACCGCCCCGGCGCCGGTCAGGACTCGCCTGGTGGCGGAGCCGGGTGCCACCTCGCGCGCCTGATCGTCCACACCGGTGATCGTAAGGTGCGCGGTGGCGGGCCCGAGCCGGCGGTGCGGGGGCGGCGTGAGGCGGTGGCGTGGCGGGGACGGCGGTGAGTCGTTGTCGGCGTGGTGGAATGTGCGCATGTCAGACTCCGCCGTCAACTGCGACCGGGCCGTACCGTCCGGGAAGGCGCGTCGCGGTGTCTCGTGCGGCACCGGTGGACGCGGTGTCTTGTGCGGCGCCGGTGGCCGCGGTGTCTCGTGCGGCGCCGGTGGACGCGGTGGCGTGGATGCGCTGATCGACGGGATCGTCGGCCTGGTCGTCACGGCCCTGCTCCTGGCCGGACTGGCCCGGCCCGGATTCCCGCTGTTGCGGGATTGGGTCGCCACGCCGAGCCCGCCACTGTCGGACGCGGCGCTCGGGCTGGGCGAGTCCGCGGCCCGAGCGGTCCCGCAGGACGTGGCACTGGCGTGGGCGAGCCGGGCTCTGGCCGGGGTGGGGCTGCCGGTCTGGCCGCTGACCGGCCTGCTCACGGCGGTGTTCTGCGTGTGGTTGGCGGTCGCGGCAGGGGCACTGGTCAGGCAGACGTTCGGGGTTCGGTCCGGGGCGTCGGTCGGCGGGGCGTCGGTCGGCGGGGTGGCCGGCGCGGCGGTCTGGTTGCGGCTGCCGGCTGTGGTCGGCGCGGTCTGGAATCCGTTCGTGGTGGAGCGGCTGCTGCAGGGGCACTGGTCGCTGCTCGCCGGGGTCGCGGCGGTCATGACGATGCCGGTCCTTCTCGCGCGCGGTCCGGCGGAGGGGGCCGCTCGGGCGGGAGACGAGGCCGCGGTCGGATCCGGGCACCTGCGCATCGCCTTGGCGTGCGCGGCGCTGGCGGCCGCCGGACTCACGCCGACGGGCTGGGTGTTGGTCGTCATCGCCGCGGCGGTGGCTCTGGCCTGCGCCGACGCTCCGGGGGTCCGCCGGGTCCGGGCCGCCGTGGCGCTCACGGTGACGGCCGCGTTGACCGCTCTGCCGTGGCTGCTGGCGACCGCCCTGGCCGGCGGGCAGGGGGCTGGCCCCGAAGCAGGTGGCGTGGCCGCGTTCGCCGCCCGCGCCGAGCCGGGCATCGGCACGCTCGGCTCGGTGGTGGCGCTGGGCGGGATCTGGAATTCGGAGGCGGTGCCGCCCTCTCGCGGGACGTGGTGGGCGGTGCTCGCGCTGGTGTTGCTGCTGGTCGTGTGGGCGCTGGCGGCGCGCGGACTGTGGCGGTCGCGGCACATCCCGACGGTGCGGTCGACGGTGCCCACGGCGATCGTCGTCTGGCTGCTGGTGGCCCTCGCGGCGACTGCTCCGGGCGTCGCCGTGCTCGAGTCGTTGGTCGTGTCGGTACCGGGCGCCGGCCTGCTGCGGGATACGCAGAAGTTCGTCGCCCTCGCACTGCCGGCGACGGTGCTGGCATCGGCGTTCGCGACCCGTGCGCTGGCCTCACGTCTGCGGCCGGTCTGCGCGGCGGTCGCGGTCACGGCGATTGCGCTCGCCGCGGTCCCCGATGCCCCCCGCGCGCTGTGGGATCAGCTGCGGCCGGTCACGTTCGGCCCGGGGTGGGCGGAGGTGGCCGCGATCGTCGACGGCCGCCCCGGCGACATGCTGGTCCTGCCGGCCGGGTCCTTCCGTTCGACGCCGCTGTGGTCGGAGGGCCGTGCGGTGCTCGATCCGGCGCCGCGGCTGCTCGACGTGCGCGTGCTCGTGCCGGGCGACCTGGTGGTGGGCGGCGACAGTTCCGCGGACCAGACGACCGTCCCCGGCGAGGGCGACCGCGCGCGTCGGGCCGTGGAGGCGCTGCTGCGTGGTGAGGAGCCGCAGGTCCTGGCGGAGATGGGGGTGCGGTGGGTGCTCGACGAGCGCACGTCCGCAGGCCCGCGCGGGGAGTCGGCGCGGACCCTGCAGAACGCGCCGGAGCAGGGGGCCGCTGCTGGTCAGGAGGGCACGCCGGAGCAGGGGGCCGCGGCGCCGCCGGAAACCCCGACGACGACAACGCCGACCGCGCCGACCACGACAAGGTTTTCCGACCCCGAACTGATCCTCTACGAGCTGCCCCCTCCGGGCGGGGCGGAGTCGGCATCGATCGACTCGGCCTGGGCGGGCACGACGGCAGCGACGTCCACGGCCTCGGGGGCCGCTCGCGGGGTGGTGCTCGTGGCCCACGCGCTGTGGCTGCTCGTGCTGGCCGGCTCGCTCGCGCTGGCCACGGCGAGCGCACGGTCGGGCCGGGTCGACCGCGACACCTGACGCGAGTGGCCGCCGATGCGCTTGGCAGTTGGACACCATCAGCGAGTTGCACGTCATCAGCGTGGCGACACGCCGGGCGAAATCACGCTGATGGTGCGCAAAATGGGCGGAATCACGCTGATGGTGCCCAACGGGGACGGGATCTCGCTGATGGTGCGCAAAATGGGCGGGAACTCGCTGATGGTGCGCAACAGCGGCGGGATCACGCTGATGGTGCGCAAGCAGGGCGGGAACTCGCTGATGGTGCGCAAACTGCGGGGTCGGGCGCGGGTGTGCCCTGCTGGGGCGGTCGCGGGCATGCCCTGCGGGGGGCGGGCTTGCCTTACTCGCCGCTGATCACGCCGCTGAGCCGCCGGCCTTCACTGACCGCCGCGAGCACCCGCCCCATCGCCGCTGCGGTGGCGGGCCACGACATCCCCGCGGCTTTTCTGCGCGCCGCCTCACCCATACGCGACCGGACTCCGGGGTCGGCCAGGAGACGGTCGGTGGCGACGGTCATGGCCGCGACATCGTTGACGAGGAGACCGGTCTCGTCGTCGTCGATGGAGTCGCGGAGTCCCGCGGCGTGGTGATAACCCACGGTCGGCACCCCGTGCTGCGCGGCTTCCGAGACCGCCAGGCCCCAGCCCTCCTTCCGCGACGGCATGAGATGGACGGTCGCGTCGGCGAGCAGGCGGTGTTTGGTGGATTCGTCGACGTGGCCGTGGAACACGACCGTGCCGGCCGACCCCATGACCGGGCCCGCTGCCGAGTCGGCCGACCCCATGACCGGGCCCGCTGCCGAGTCGGCCAGCAGTCCGCGCTCGGCCGCGTAGTCGTGCAGCCTGTCGGCCCACCAACCGCTGCCGATCACGTCCAGCACGAGCCCGGGATGCCGTTCGCGCAACGCAGCCGCCACGTCGATCGCGTCCTCGACCTGCTTGTGCGGCACCAGTCGCGACAGCACGACCAGGCGCGGGGCGGCGGGCTCGGCCTCGGCGGGGTCGCCGGGTTCGGACGGACCTCCGGCCTCGGCCGGGCCTCGGGATGCGGCCGGACTTCCGGATGCGGCCGGGCCCGCATCGCCTGGCAGCGGGTCGAGGCCGTTGCGCACCACCGCGATGCGCGCCGGATCCACCCCGAGCTCGGCCAGCTCCTCGGCAGACGGCAACGACACCGTCACGTACTGCGACCGCGCATGGACCCGCGGCGCCAGCCACGACTCGATCCACCAGCCGATCCGAGCCACGATCCGCCCGGCCACCGGCCACTGCTCGCGGTGGATGTGGTGCACCAGCACGACGACGGGCGCGCGGGTGGCGAGGCGGGAGAAGAAGGGGACGCCGTTCTGGGTGTCGACGACGACGTCGGGCCGTCGCAGCACCCGCAGCGGTCCCAGACCGAGACGTCCCAGGACCATCGCCCCGAGGGCCAGTGGGTAGACGGTGAAGCGGCCCCCGGCGCGGCTGAAGCGAACCCCGGTGGGGCTGGTCTCGGAGCGGGCCGCGCCCCTGGAGCGGGACGTGCGGTAGACGACGGTGTGGCCGGCGGCGGCCAGACCGTCGGCGACGTGTTCGAGGTACCGCTCGGACCCGCCGCCCTGCGGGTGGGTGCTGTCTCGCCAGCACAGCAGCAGGATTCGGGACACGCGGACACTGTACGCGGGCGGGCTGGGCCGGCCGGGTGGGCGTCTTGCGCCGGTATCGTCACCGTCGTGATCACCGACCCCCTCCACCGATCGGACGCCCTGCGCTCGGTGGCCCGCCGCGCCACCCTTGGGCGATCGCTTGAGCTGCTGCGCTCGTTCCCGAAGGAACAGTCCGACCCGGACGAGTTCTACACCGGCCTGGCCCGCGACACCGTCGAGCTGGTGTCCGACCTGTGGGAACGCTCCGGCGACCGGGCCCCGGATGCCGCCGGCCGGCTGCCCGGGCTGACCGTGCTCGACGTGGGCGGCGGGCCCGGCTACTTCTCCGAGGCCTACGCCGCGGAGGGTGCCAGGTACGTCTCGGTGGAGCCCGACGTCGGGGAGATGGCCGCCGCCGGAATCGCCCAGACCGGCTCGGTCCGGGGAAGCGGCATGGCGCTGCCGATCAGATCGGACGCCGTCGACATCTGCATCTCCTCCAACGTGGCCGAACACGTCCCCGAGCCCTGGACGATGGCAGAGGAGATGTGCCGGGTCACGCGGCCGGGCGGCCTCGTCGTCGTCTCCTACACCCTCTGGTACGGACCCTTCGGCGGCCACGAGATGGGCCTGACCCACTACCTCGGCGGCGAGCGCGCGCGACGCCTGTACGAGCGGCGGCACGGCCACCCGCCCAAGAACTACTACGGCCGGTCCCTGTTCGAGGTGGGCTGCGCCGAGGGTCTGGCGTGGGCGCGCGACACGCGTTCGGCCGACCTGCTGGCCGCGTTCCCGCGCTACCACCCGCGGTGGGCCTGGTGGCTGGTCCGCGTGCCCGTCCTGCGCGAGATCCTGGTCTCCAACCTGGTGCTGGTGCTGCGCGCGCGATAGCCCCGGCGGGGCAGTGCGCAGGACCGTCACGAAGACCCCCTCGTCGCGTCGGGCACTCGTCTACAGTGGGGTGGAACACGTTCTCATTCCCACCTCACGGAGGTCCCCGTGGTCGTCGTCCATGACAAGCTTTTCTCCGGCACACGCTGGGCAGATCCCATCACCACCGGTGTCCTGGAGGTCACCTCACCGGCCACGCGGGCCGTGGTCGGGCGGGTGGCGGAAACCACCGTCGAGGACCTGGACGAGATGGTGGGCCAGGCCCGCGAGTCGTTCGAGTCGGGCATCTGGCGGAACACGCCGCCCGCCGAGCGCGGCGCCCTCATCGGCCGTGTCGCCGACATGATCGAGGAGCGCCAGGCCGAGGTCTGCCAGATCCTGTCCGACGAGATGGGCACGCCCGCCTCGACCGCCGCGATGATCCAGGTGACCCCCACCCTCGGGGTGCTGCGCTACTACGCGAAGCTGGCCGCCGAGTTCCCGTGGACCGAGGTCCGTCAGGGCGACTTCGGCGCGTCCGTGGTCACCCGGCAGCCGGTCGGGGTCGTCGCCGCCATCACCGCCTGGAACGTCCCGCTCTACCTCAACGCCGCCAAGCTCGGCCCGGCGCTGCTGTCCGGCAGCTCGGTGGTGCTCAAGCCGTCGTCCGCGACGCCGCTGTCCGCACTGTGGCTCGCCGACCTTTTCCGCGAGGCCGGGCTGCCCGAGGGCGTCCTGTCCGTCGTGACCGGCCCCAGCTCCGTGGGCGACCACCTGGTGGCCCACCCCGAGATCGACAAGATCTCCTTCACCGGTTCGACCGGCGTCGGCAAGCACATCGCGAAGATCGCCGCCGAGAACCTCACCCGGTGCTCGCTCGAGCTCGGAGGCAAGAGCGCGGCGATCGTCCTCGATG
>DWWG01000126.1 GCA_019119875.1 Candidatus Dietzia intestinigallinarum
GATGTGCGCTGGCGGCTGACGGACGGCTTGTGGTTCGACAACGGGGTCATGACTCTCGTCCTGCGGGGCCGTCGTGCGTCGGTGCAGGTTGATCATGCCGTCGTGGAGTGGCCCGCCCGTGGTCTGGGTAAAGCCCTCACTCTGGTGCCGGGCCTGGCGCCCGGGTCGTGGGGACGCCGCGGGAGCGACGAGGTGGGCCGGGGACGACGACGAGGTGGCGATTCACTGGAGCGTAAGCCCCGGCAGGTGCTGCACCGGACACTGACCAAGCAGCTGACCGATTAGGTGTGGAGTGGAGTACGCAGTGGGGTGTACTCAACTGCACACAGCCCAGCTCACAGCACCACAGGCTAAGGAAACCGCCTCGGCCCCGGCCCCTCTAGACCGAGGACGTCGTCGGGGTTCGAGTACGGGCACGACTTGAGCGACAGGCAGCCGCAGCCGATGCAGTTCGAGAACGAATCGCGCAGCGCCGTGAGGTGCTCGATGCGATCGGTGAGTTCGTCGTGCCACTGCCGCGAGATCCGCGCCCAGTCTCGCTTCGTCGGCAGTCCCTCCTGCGGGAGTTCGTCGAGCGCCGCCCGGATGCGTTCGAGGCTGATCCCCACGCGCTGCGACGCGCGGATGAACGCCAGCACCCGCAATGTGTCACGTCGGTATTCCCGTCGGTTCCCGGGCGTGCGGCGACTCCGGATTAGCCCGACGCTCTCGTAGTGGTGCAGCGTCGACACCGCGACGCCAGCCCGCTCGGCGACCTGTCCCGGCTTGAGCCAGTGGACGCCGTCGTGCAACTGCGACACCAGTCGTCACCTCCTCACGGGGCCGCCGCGCCGGAGAATCCCGACTCTCCGACCGGCCGCTCTTGACGTCAAGTCCACTTGATGTTGTGGACTCTATGTGACTTTGAGTAACGGAATCAATACGGAGGGTGATGATGCGAAAAGTAGACGTCTGGGCAGACGTGCGATGCCCCTGGTGCTGGATCGGCCTCTGGCGTCTCGGCGACGCCGTGCGGCAGACCAACAGGTTGGTGTCGGGCGGAATAACCGTGCGGCACCGGAGTTTCCTCCTGGAGCCCGACGGCCCCGCCACCCCGGGTCGGCCACTCGCCGAGGTCGCCGTCCGCGATTGGGGTATGGCGCCAGAGCAGTGGCGGGCGAAGAGCGAGGCCATCCGCGCGGCGGGCGAGCTCGAAGGCCTGGAGATCCACCCCGGCTCGGCGTTGACCTTCGACTCCCGGCCGGTGCATCGCCTCCTCAAGGCGGCGACGACCATGGGTGACACCCCGCCGGCGTTGCTGTGGGAAGCCGCGTTCGACGCGCATTTCCGCCGCAACGCAGATCTGTCCCGCCGGTCCGGCCTGCTCGCGCTCGCCCGCGAGCTCGGCTTCAGCTCCGGCGTGGCACACCAGCTGCTCGCGGGCTCGGACTTCGCCGACGAGGTCACAGCCGATCTCGAGCTCGGTCGACTCAGCCGGATCACCTCGGTGCCGACCGTGCTTGTCGACGGCCGGCGCCTCGCCGGCAACACGCCGACACGCGAACTCGCCCGGGCGCTTCGTGACGTGGAGGCCGTGCGATGACCAAACACATGCACGCCGCCGCCATCGACTCCCACGGCGGACCCGAGGTTCTCCGCGTGCGCGAGCTCCCGAGGCCGGCCCTCGCGGCGCCGGACTCGGTAGCGGTCCGCGTCCTCACCGCGGGGGTCCAGCCCACCGATGCAGCGATCCGCTCGGGCTGGACCCCGCCGGGGGCGTCGATCACCTTCCCACAGATCCTCGGCAACGAGTTCGCGGGCGTCGTCACCGATACCGGCCTCGACGTCCGGGGGTTCGCCCCAGGCGACGCGGTGCTCGGCTTCAACGTGCTCGAGTGCTACGCCGAGCACGTCGTCGTCCCGGCGGCCCAGCTCGTCGGCAAGCCCGACGGCGTCGCGTGGACCGTCGCCGGGGCGCTGTCCGCCTCCGGTCAGACTGCCCACACCGCGCTGGAGGATCTGGGGGTCGCGGCCGGCGAGACCGTCCTCGTCCACGGCGCGGCGGGCGGGGTGGGCACGATGTTCACCCAGCTCGCCCGTGACCGAGGCGCGACGGTCATCGGCACCGCTGCCGAGGAGAACCACGCCCACCTCCATGCCCTCGGGGCGCATCCGGTCGCGTACGGCCCCGGTCAGGTCGAGCGTATCCGGGCCGTCGCGGGCCGGATCGACGCCGCGTTCGACGCCGCCGGCCACGGCAACCTCACCGACGCCGTCGTGCTCGTCGCGGACCGTGGGCGCATCGGCACCATCGTCGACATGGGCCTCGCTGACGAGCTCGGCTGCCGGTTCCTCCGCAGCCGGCGCTCTGCAGAGCGACTCGCGGAGCTGGTCGAACTTGTCGACGACGGTCGCCTCGACGTGCACATCCGGCGTACTTATTCCCTCGCCGATGCCGCCGACGCGCACCGCGACGTGGGACGGGGCCACGGCCGGGGCAAGGTGGTGCTCGAGGTCGGAGATGTCCCATGACGGCCCCCGCCCGCCCCACGGTCGAACGGTTGTGGACGGTGCGGCGGGCGCCGTTCCTCGTCGCCGTACTGTCGCTTATGACGTTCATCGCGTTCGAGGCGTTCGCGGTCACCACGGTGCTGCCGGTTGCGATGGCCGACCTCGACGGAGTGCGGTGGTACTCGCTCGCGTACGCCGGGACCATCACGGCCGCGCTCGTCGGAATGATCATCGCCGGCCCCCGGGTGGACCGTCACGGGCCCCGTCGCCTGCTCGTCGTCGGCGGCACCCTGTTCGTGCTCGGTGTCGCGCTGAGCACCCTCGCCCCGGACGCGCCCACCTTCATCCTCGGCCGCCTGATCCAGGGGCTGGGCGGCGGCATGGATTCGGTGGTGCTCTACGTTCTCATCGCCCGGCATGTCCCCGAGAGGTTGCGTGCCCGGATGTTCGGGTTGCTCACCGTGGCATGGCTTCTACCGTCGATCGTCGGTCCGGTCGCGGCGGGCGGGCTCGCTGACCTCACCAGCTGGCGAACGGTGTTCGGGATGGTGTTCGTCGGCGCGACGGCGTCACTCCTCGGCCTGCTCGCCGTCACGGGTCGCGACGAACAGCGACCGGGCGCCTCCCCGCGCACTGGCGACCGGCGGATCGTCGCCACCCTCGCGGCAGCGGCCGCCCTTGTCGCGCTGCATGTCGGCGCGTCGCTCGAAGTCGCGTGGGCCCGGGTCATGATCGGGGTAGCGCTCCTCGTACTTGTGATCTCGGCCTCGCGGGTCCTGCCGTCGGGGACGCTGCGTCTGCGCGGGCGGCCGCAGCGACTCATCGCCCTGCGGGCCCTTCTCGGGGCGGCTGTGACGGGTACGAATGTCTACCTCACCCTCAACCTGCAGACCGCACGGGGACTGAGTCCTACGGCGGCCGGGGTCGTCATCGCCATCGGTGCCCTCGGGTGGGCGCTGGGCGCGTGGTTCCAGGGCTGGTATCCGACCGACCGTGGCGCCCACGTGCGGCTCGTCCGCGTCGCCGCGGTGCTGGTGGCCGTGGGGCCCGCGACGGTACTCGCCTACGCACTTGAACTGGTGCCCTTGGCCGCGGTCGTGGTGGCGAGCATCGTCATGGGCACGGGCATGGGGATGGGTTCCCCGCGGATCTCCTCCGCGACGCTAGAACTGGTGAATGACGACGAGCACGGGCGCTACAGTTCGGCGCTGCAGTCCGGGGAGTCGATGGCGATGTCCGCGTTGCTCGCTGTGTTGGCCTCGGTGCTCACCGTGTCTTCGACGTCAGCACTCGGGTTCCCGGTCGTCTACGGACTCTGCCTGGCGGCGGCGGTGTCGGCAATCGCGATCGCGCGAGCGGCGTGATGAACCCGATCGGACCAGCCACGGCGGTGAAGGTGGACAACCTCGAGTCGATCCACACGGATACGTGGCCTCACCGCATTCATAGTGAGGAGCCAGCAATGGTGGCCGAATGACGGCGCGAGCGCGCAACTAATCCTCATGCGCTCGAGGCGACCCGCAGCCGGGATCACCGCTTGTTCAGCAGGCTCGAAGATATACCGACCATCTGGCTGGTGGCAGTCAGTGACGGGCCGAGGGCAGTGCTGTTCTCAGCGCCCGGGCCGCTGCCGTGGGGTCGGCGGCGTCTGTGATCGCACGCACCACCACCACGCGCCCCGCCCCGGCGGCGGTGACCTCGGCGAGGTTGGTGGCGTCGATCCCGCCGATCGCGAACCACGGCTTGACCGGCGCGCCGGTGGTCGGCCCGGTCGCGGCTCCGATCGTGGACTTAACCGTTGCGCCGGTGGTGGGCCCGGCCATCGCTCCGGCAGAGCCTGCGGCGTGCCGAACCAGGTCCAGCCCCGGCGCGGGACGCCCCGGCTTGGTGGGCGTGGGCCAGACGGGGCCGGTGCAGAAGTAGTCGATGAGAGGGTTCGCGGCGGCGGCATCGACCTCGTCGGCGCAGTGGCAGGAGAGGCCGAGGATCATGTCGTCGCCGATGATCCGCCGCGCCCATTCCACCGGCAGGTCGTCCTGGCCGATATGCAGGATGTCGGCGCCGGCGGCCGCGGCGATATCGGCACGGTCGTTGACCGACAGCAGCGCGCCGTGGGCGTCACACACCTCGCGCATCACGGCCAGCGCTCCAAGCTCGTGCCCGGCCTCCAGCGGGCCGACCTCCCGCTCGCCGGCCGAGTTCTTGTCCCGCAGCTGTACGAGATCCACCCCGCCGGCCACCGCCGCGCTGACGTCCCGCCGCAGCGCCGGGAAATCACCGGTCCAGCCCTGCTCCCGGGCCTGCTCGTCGAGGTGACGTCGGGCGTCGATGCAGAGGTAGAGGCGGGCGTCGTCGAGGCGGGCCCGGAGGCCGGCGGCGCGAGAGGTCATGGATCACAGGGTAGGCGGTGCCGACGGCCCATGACCCGTCCGGCGCAGCGCCACGGACAGTCCGAGAGCGACGACGCCGACGACGGCTCCCACCAGCAGTCCGGTGGCCAGTGACGAGAACACCCCGGCGACCCGGAAGATCACGTCCTGAACACCGGGGGAGAGACCTTCGAGATTCCCGCCGAGCTGGAGGGCGGCGCCGTCGAGTCCGACGTTCCACAGCAGTTGATGCGTGACCGCGAGTAGGACCCCGTACACGCCACCGACGGCCAGAACCGTGGTGAACGGGCGCCCCACCCGGGCCCGGAGGACCACCGCGACCCACACGATCACCGGCACGAACACCAGCAGCAGGTTGACGAACGTGCCCTCGTGGACCAGGTCGAGGTCGTGGAGTATCACCCGGGGGACGCCGAGGAGGGCCAGCCCGATCACGGCGACCCAGGGCAGGCCGACCAGCGGAGGGCGCGAACCCGGAGCCCGTGGGGCAGGATCTCCGGGGGTGGACGAGTGGGGGAACGGCGTGGACATGCGGTTGACGCTACGGTCCGGCAGAGCCGAAATCACTGGTCCGAAGGCGGAATCCGGGTGGATCCCCGGGATCGCCCCGAGGGTGTCCCGGGGTACGTTGACGGGGTGACCGCCGACTCTCAGGGATCCACCGGAGGCCGCCAGTCTGACGCCGACCTCCGCCCGTCCCGCGCCCGAAACCCAGCCCCGCCAGCCCGCGTAGGAAACCCCGCCCCGCCAGCCCGCGGTGCCCGCCG
>DWWG01000127.1 GCA_019119875.1 Candidatus Dietzia intestinigallinarum
GCGGCTGGGCCGAGGTCACCCGGATCCTGCCGTATGTGATCGTGTCGGTGGCGGTGATCTTCCTGTTCCGCCGCACGCTCGACGTGATGGCCGTCGGGGATGTGGAGGCCGCGACCCTGGGCATCGCGCCGGCGCGGGTGCGGCTGGTGCTCATCAGCGTGGCGACGCTCGGCACCGCCGCGGTGGTGTCCGCGTCGGGCCTGATCGGGTTCGTGGGCATCGTGATCCCGCACGCGGTGCGCATGGTGATCGGCCCCGGCCACCGCCTGCTGCTGCCGGTCGCCCTGCTGGTGGGCGCCGCGTTCCTGGTCCTGGCCGACGTGGTGGCCCGCACCGCCATGAGCCCGGCCGAGCTGCCGATCGGCGTGGTGACCGCCGCGATCGGCGCCCCGTTCTTCCTGTTCGTCCTGCGCCGCAGTCGGGGGCAGATATGACCGACGACGACGAGGCGCCGCGCGTTCCCCGCGCCGCCGTCACCTGCCGCGACCTGCGCGTCGCCCGCGACCGCACCCCGGTCCTGCACGGCATCGACGTGACCGTGCCGGCCGGGGAATGGGTGTCCCTGGTCGGCCCCAACGGTTCCGGCAAGACCACGCTGCTGTTCGCGCTGGCGGGCCTCATCCCCGCCGCCGGCCACATCGAGGTGGAGGGGGTGACGCCACGTCGCGGGGGGCGCCGCCACGTGGCCCGCACGGTGGCGATGATGCCCCAGCGTCCGGTCGTGCCGGAGGGCGTGACGGCCCGCGAGCTGATCGCCCTGGGACGCACCCCCCACATCCCGCGGTTCGGGACGGAATCGGCCCACGACGTCGTCGTCGTCGACACCGTCATCGACCGGCTCGACCTGCACGATCTCGCCGGGCGCATCGCCACCACACTGTCCGGCGGCGAGCTCCAGCGCGTGGTCCTGGCCCGCGCGCTGGCCCAACAGCCGCGGGTCCTGCTGCTGGACGAGCCGACGAGTGCGCTCGACATCGGCCACCAGCAGCAGGTGCTCGACCTGGTCGATTCCCTGCGGCGCGAGTCGGGGCTGACGGTCGTGGCCGCGATGCACGACCTGACCTCCGCGGCGCAGTACGGCCAGCGGCTGGTGTTGCTCGACGGCGGGCGCGTGGTGGCCGACGGGCCGCCCGCCCGGGTGCTCACGGCCGCGCGGATCGCGCAGGTGTACGGGGCGCGGGTCGAGGTGCTGGGCCGCACCGACGGGCCTGCGGTGCTGCCGCTGCGTGGGGAGCCGTGATGGAGGTCCTGCTGGTGGGCACGGGCGCGGCGGACGGGTGGCCGTCGCCGTTCTGCCGGTGCGCCTCGTGCGAAGCGGCGCGGGCGCGCGGCGTGGTGCGCGGCCAGACGTCGGCGCTGGTCGACGACGACGTGCTCATCGACTGCGGCCCGGAGACCCCCGGCGCGGTGGTGCGGCACGGGCGCACTCTCGCCGGCGTCACGCACCTGCTCATCACCCACGCGCACTTCGATCACCTCGGCCCGCAGGCGCTGCTCATGCGGTCCTGGGTCGACGGGATGGGCGTGCTCGAGGTGGTGGGTCCCGCGGACGCGCTCGAGGTGTGCCGCGACTGGGTGGGGCCCGGTGACCCGGTGCGGCTGAAACCGGTCGCGGCCGGGGATCGCGTGCGGGTGGGCCGCTACGACGTGCGCGTGCTGCCCGCGCGGCACCGCGTGTTCCGGGACGGCGACGCGGTGCTCTACGACATCACCTCCCCCGACGGCGCGCGGCTGCTGTGGGCCAGCGACACCGGACCGTGGGAGCCGGACTGGTTCGACGCCGTGCGCGGGGCGCGGTTCGACGCGGTGTTCCTCGAGGAGACGCTCGGGCACCGTGAGGAGATCTCGGATTCCCACCTGGGGCTCGCGCGGTTCGGGGCGATGCTCGACCGGCTGGAAGAGGTGGGCGCGGTCGACGAGGCCACCGAGGTGGTGGCCGTGCACCTGGGCCACCACAATCCGGCGCCGGACGAGCTGGACCGATGCCTCGCCGCGCGGGGCGCGCGGGCGGGTGACGACGGCGAGGTGGTCACCCTGCGGCCCCGGGCGCCCGGGCCCGGCTAGTTCGGCGTCTCCGCGATGACCAGGCGCACGATCCCGGCGAGGGTCGAGCCCAGCAGGAGGACCAGACCCACGATCACGACGGTCGCCCCCGCGTCGGCGAGGATCTGCAGGCAGACGCCCAGGTAGACCACCGCCAGACCGGCCAGGACCCAGACCATCATCCGCTCGCCCTCGCGGTAGAGGCGCTGGGCGTTGGCCTCGGTGATCTCGCCCGGGTAGTTGAACAGGTTCGGCTTGGTTGACAGCCACGCCACCAGGGCGCCCAGACCGGTCATCACGCCCACGAGCCACAGGAGGCTCGACCTGCTGCCGAAGGCGTCGGGCTCGCCGCGGAAGTCGAAATGTGTCGGGACGACGTCCGGCAGCGAGGGGTAGCGCACGAGGACGTACGCGGTGAGCGCGACGATCCCGAGCAGCGAGGCGATCCGCAGGACTTGCGTGACCGGGCCGGTCACATAATCAGGGGCGGGGCGCTTCTCGGACACCCGGGGGAGGTTACCCGGTCGCGGGTCCGGACTGGATGTCGGAGGCGGTGGCTATCCTGGCCGGCAACAGCGGGAAGCACCCGCGCCTGGAAGCACCGGAGGTAGTCGTGACCTGGGAGGCAGCGCCGTCACCCCGCCCGCAGTCGTCGGCCGAGAGGTCCCGCGCCCTGGCCGCGCGGGCGGAGGCCGATGCGGGGATCGCGTTGGCCCGCTTCGAGGCGTTGCACCGGGCGCGGGACGGCCACCGGCGGAGGCTCGCGCTGCAGCCGCTCGGGGCCGATCCGGCCGCGGCCGCACCGCCGGGGTGGGCGCAGGACCGGTCGGGCATGCTCGTCACCGCCGGCTCCACGGCCCAGCCCCTGACCCCGGCACACGCCGAGCGCGAGCGGGGGCGGCTTCTGTGGATCGCGCTGGGCAAGATCGTCGCGGCGCTGTTCGCGGCCGCGATCGGCGTGGGGATCGGCGTGACCATCCTGTCCGGAATGGCGGGCTGACCGATGGGCTCCAGGGGCAATATCGGCTGCTTCGGCGCCGTCGCGCTGCTGATCGTGGTGTCCATGCTCATCAGCCTCATCATCTTCCTGGTGGGCGTCGCCGCGGCCGTGGCGGGCCTGGCCGGCGCCGGCTGGCTGCTGTACTCGGCGGCCGGCGACCTCGGTCGGCGACGGCGTCTCACCACGGGGTCCGACCCGCTGCAGGCCAGCGGGGCCCGCGCGCAGGAGATCGCGTCGGCCGCGCACAGCGAGTCGCAGGAGGCGCTCTCGGCCACCCTCGCCTCGTGGCACCACCTCACCGTCACCCGGGCGATCGGCACCCCGCTGCAGGGCGGCTTCGACCGCCTGGAGCGGCAGGCCCTGGCCGACCCGGCGTTCCAGGACCTGCTGCTGCGCGCCGAGACCATGCACGCGGAATCGATCCTCGCCAGGCCCGCCACGGCGCCCGAGCTCGCGCGCCAGACGGTCGAGATGGATCAGCTCACCGCCGAGCTGCGGCAGTCCGTGCACCGGATGAGCCGCGGATAGGAGCCGGCGGCTCGCGGCAGCGTCACCGGAAACAGGATAGGCTGGCCTAAGTAATTCGCCCTCGTCGTCTCAGGAGTCCCCTTGGCCAGCACCACTTCTCCCGCCCGCGGCAAGAACCGCACCCCGGTCACCCTCACGGTCCTGCGCACCGAGCAGGTGAGCGCCCACCTGGTGCGGGTCGTCCTGGGCGGCGACGGATTCGAGGCGTTCACGCCGCGCGAGGAGACGGACGCCTACGTCAAGCTCCAGCTGCCGCACGGCGACGAAACGGTGGTGCGCACCTACACCGTCCGCCGGTACGACCCGGAGGCTCGGGAGATCTGGATCGACTTCGTGGTCCACGGCGACCAGGGCGTCGCCGGACCGTGGGCGCGCACAGTCGAGGCCGGAACGACCGTCGACCTGATGGGCCCGGGCGCCGGCTACCAGCCCGACCCGACCGCCCACTTCCACCTGCTCGCCGGCGACGAGACCGCGATTCCGGCCGTCGCGGCCGCCCTGGAGACCCTGCCGGCGGACGCCGTGGGCGCGGTCTACCTGGAGGTCGGCGGCAAGCAGGACGAGGTGGCCCTCACCGCGCCGGCGGGCGTGGAGGTGACCTGGCTGCACCGGGGCGTGTCCTCGGCGGACGCCGGCCCGGGCGTCATCGACGGCGACGCCCCGCTGGTCAGCGCGGTCCGCGACATGCCCTGGCCGGACGGTGACGTGCAGGTCTTCGTCCACGGCGAGGCCGAGACGGTCATGAAGCACCTGCGCCCGTATCTGCGCCGCGAGCGCGGTGTGCCGGCGGCCCGGGCCTCGATCTCCGGCTACTGGCGGCGCGGCCGCAGTGAGGAGGGTTTCCGCACGTGGAAGCGCGAGCTGGCCGAGGCGGAGTCCAGTACCTCATAGCAGAGGTCGCCGCCGCCGTGTGCCGGTGATGTGAGTCCGCGCCTCCAGCCTCAGGTCGACCGAGTACCCTGATAAACCACCTGAGTTCACTCATCCGGCCTCTCACGGTCACCGTGAGACGTAGACAAGGCGTTGCACATGGCATTCTCACGCGCGAAAATCCTCACCGGACTGGTGGCCACCACGGCACTCGTCCTCGCCGGCTGTTCCGGTGCCGATGACGGCGGGGGCGCCGACGGCGGCGACAGCTACAAGATCGGCATCAACCAGCTGGTCCAGCACCCGGCACTCGACTCGGCCACCGAGGGCTTCAAGCAGGCCTTCGCCGACGCCGGTGTCGACGTGGAGTTCGACGAGCAGAACGCCAACGGCGAGCAGGCCACCGCACTGACCATCGCCCAGCAGATGGCCTCCGACGATCTGGACCTGGCGCTGGCCGTGGCCACCCCGGCCGCCCAGGCCATGGCCCAGAACATCACCACCGTCCCGCTGCTGTTCACCGCGGTGACCGACCCGGTCCAGGCGGAACTGGTCGACTCCATGGAGGAGCCGGGCGCCAACGTCACCGGCACCTCGGACGCCGCACCGATCGAAGAGCAGCTCGAACTGCTCAAGGAGATCGTCCCGGACGCCGAGACCGTCGGCATCGTCTACGCCTCCGGCGAGGTCAACTCGCAGGTGCAGGTCGACCAGGCCACCGAGGCCGCCGGCCCGCTCGGCCTGACCGTCGAGACCCAGACCGTCACCACGGTCAACGAGATCCAGCAGGCCGTCGAGGCGCTGGGGGACGTGGACGTGATCTACGTGCCCACCGACAACATGGTCGTCTCCGGCATCGCCTCGCTCGTCCAGGTCGCCGAGTCCAAGCAGATCCCCGTGATCGCCGCCGAGGAGGGCACCGTCGACGGCGGCGCCGTGGCCACCATCGGCATCGACTACACCGAGCTGGGCCGCCAGACCGGTGAGATGGCGCTTCGCATCCTCCAGGACGGCGCCGACCCGGCCACCATGCCGGTGGAGACCGCCGCCGAGTTCACCTACGTCGTCAACGAGGCCGCTGCGGAGCGTCAGGGCGTGACCATCCCCTCCGACATCCTCGCCGAGGCTGAGAAGAAGTGATCGGCGCCGTCGAGCTGGGCCTGATCTACGGGGTCATGGCGCTCGGGGTCTTCCTGACCTTCCGGGTGCTCAACTTCCCCGACCTCACCGTCGAC
>DWWG01000128.1 GCA_019119875.1 Candidatus Dietzia intestinigallinarum
TTGTCCTTGAGGAAGTCGATGGCCTCCTGCGGCAGGTTGCAGACCGCGCCGACGTTGACCGCCGGGAGCGGCGGAAGGTTGACGCCACCGGCAACGATCAGGCCGAGGCCGATGCTGCCAGCTGCGAGCGAACCCACGGCCAGGAGTGCCTCGGCGTCGGAACCCGTGCCGAGCGAATCGCTGCTGCCGCCGCTGGAGCCGACGATCTCGGTGACGGAGCCGATCTGGTTGTTGGACGAACCGAGATCATCGATCGAACCGGTGAAGATGTCGGTCAGCGAACCGAAGTCAAGATCACCCGAACCGGTCAGCGAGCCGAAGTCGGGGTCGCCGGAGTCCGACCCGGAGGACAGATCCCCACCCGAAGAGCCCGCGGTGATAGCAGCCAGAATGCCCGCAAGCGAGCCATCTCCACCATTCGAAGAACCGTCACCGGAGCTCTCGGAGCCACTGCCAAGCGAATCAGAATCCAGCGAGCCCTCACCACCACTGGAGCCCTCACCGGTGGAGCCCTCACCCGAGCCCGAGTTCGACCCCTCACCGCTGGAGCCCTCACCCGAATCCGAGTTCGACCCCTCACCGTTGGAGCCCTCACCCGAACCCGAGTTACCCGAACCGGAGTCGCTACCGGTCAGCGAGCCGAGGTCAAGCTCACCCGAACCGCTGCCACCGACGTCCTCCAGCGAACCCGTCAGTTCGCCCGAGCCGGCGCCGTCAGTGACGGAGCCCGCGTCAAGCCCGAGTCCGATCCCGAGCGCCACGGAGCCCACCACGGCTCCGACACCGAGCCCGACCTCAACGCTCTGCGCGTTGGCGACGCCCGGCATCGAGCCGAGCGCGAGTCCGGAGGCCGCGATGACCGCAACCAACCGCTTCTGGTTCTTCATAGGAATTGCCTTCCTCGTGTGCGTGTGACGACCCGGCGCCGGAAATCCCCCCGCCGCCCGGTCCGGACCGTGGCGACGCCACGAACCGTCGGATCGTTTCGCAACACTATCGGGCGTAATTGCGGCGCTGTTACATCCAGATCGGAAACTGATTAGGAAACACCCAGCCGAATCCGTCACGGCGCCGTCGCAGCTTAGGCCACAAAACAGCCGGTGACATCGCCGTTGTGCCCGCTACCTCGACCTATGCAAACGCTGAGAAATGAACGGCCGTTTAGTGACCCTCGTCAACACCGCCCCGATGAGACCCCGGTCACAGTGGCTAATTTTCCCTGAGAGTCGCCGTGGGAACCACACACACGACACCGGCATGGGCAAACTTGAGGAATACCTCGTATATTCCGTCCCGCACACCCCGACCTTCAGGAGACCCATGTCCACGAGCGCGACCGGCGTCCGGTTCCCCCTCGACCCCTCAGGCAGCCGCTCGACCGGCCGCCTGGCCAAGGACGTGGTGGCCGACGCACTCGTCACCGCGAACCCGTCAGCCGCCGAACGCGTTCATCGCATCAAGGACTGGCGCAAGGGATACATCGAACCGTTCACCGAACTCGTTTCCGTGGGCGTCCACGACGCCGGCCACTGGGACGGCGTGGCCCGCGCGGCCCTCGACTCGCTGCAGTCCCGCATGGTCGGCGCCCATGACGTCAACGGGGAGACCGTCGAGACCCCGATGAAGGACTACCTCGCCGTCGTCGCCGCCACCTCCACCCCCGGCACCGAGACGATCACCGGCACCGCGGAACCCGAACAGACGCTCACCCTCCCCTACCGCGGCGAGAACCTCTCCGGCGCCGCCCTTCGCGACCACCTCGACCGGTGGGTCTCCCGCGGCGTGATCGAACCCAGCTGCGCCGACGCCCTGCGCCGGGTCCAGGACAACCCCGACTGGCTCTCCCTCCCCGGGCGCGCGATGCTCGTCCTGGGCCTGGGCTCCGAGATGGGCCCGGCCCGCCAACTGCTGCGCTGGGGCGCCGACGTCATGGGCGTCGACCTGCCCTCCAGCCCCGCGTGGGACCGCTTCCGCAGCGCGACCGACCAGTTCGCCGGACGCCTCCACATCCCCACCGACGCCGACGGCCGACCCGGGATCAACCTGCTCACCGAACTGCCCGAACTCGCCGCCTGGGCCCGCGCTGCCGCCCCCGCCCCGCTCACGGTCGGCAGCTACTTCTACGCGGACGGCGGGACCCACGTGCAACTGTCCTCGGCGGCGGACGCCCTCGTCGTCGACCTGCTGTCCGACTCCACCGCCGACGCGCTCGCCTACCTGGCCACGCCGATGGACACCTTCGTCGTCCCCGCCGACGTCCGGCAGGCCTCTGACGCCGCATACGCCGCCCGCAAGCCCACCGACATCAAGAAGATCGTCGGCACCCTCACCGGCGGCAAGATGTTCCAGCGCAACTACGCCCCCGGCAGCGGCCCCGCCGTCCACGACGCCCTCGTCCCCCAGCAGGGCCCCAACTACACGCTCGCCAAGCGCGTCCAGCGCTGGCGCGCCACCACCGCGTTCGCCGAGGGCCGCACCGTCTCCGTCAACGTCGCCCCCGCCACCGACACCTACTCGGTCACCAAGAACAAGATCCTCGCCAACACCTACAAGGGAGCCGACGCGTTCGGCATCGAGATCTTCGAACCGACCACCTCGTCGGTGATGCTCGCGGCGCTCATGGTCCACGACCTCAACGTGGGCCGGCCGTCCGTCGACGTGCAGTGGCAGCACGAGTCCTCCGGCGCCGCCTCGGGCGGACTGTGGCGTCAGCCGTACCTGCCACGAACCGCCCTACCGGTCGCGGCCCTGCTCGGTACCGTGAAGAGGTAGAGCACCCACGCCGAACCACGCCGACAGTTAGGACGCCGCCATGTCGAACCCCTTCTCCAAGGGCTGGAACTACCTCAAGGCCTCGCTGGACAAGAAGGTCGACGACGCCGCCGACCCGAAGGTCCTCGTCCACCAGGCGATGCAGGGCGCCCGCCAGCAGCACCAGGCCGTGGCCGACCAGGCCGCCGCCGTGATCGGCAACGCCAAGCAGCTCGAGATCGCGATGGGCACCAAGGCGCGGCAGCTCGACGAGACGCAGGGCCAGATCCGGCAGACCCTGCAGCTCGCCGACAACGCGCGCGGCGCCGGCGACGAGGCCAAGGCCACGCAGCTCGAGTCGCAGGCCGAGCAGCTGGCGGGCCGGCTCGTGGCGCTGGAATCTGATCTGGAGAACACGCGGCAGCTCCACGGGCAGGCGGTGCAGGCCGCCGAGCAGGCCAAGCAGGCGGTCGGCGAGTCGGAGCGGAAGCTGCGCGAGACCCTGGCGCAGGAGGACCAGCTGCTGCTGCAGGCCACGCAGGCGGAGATGCAGCACCGGACCACCGAGTCGCTCACCTCGATGGAGGGCGTCGGCGGGGGCGGGAACTCGCCGACGTTCGAGGAGATCCGCAACAAGATCGAGAGCCGTTACACCACCGCGCTCGGGAAGCAGGAGCTCGCGGAGGCCACGGGGGCCTCGTCGTCCGCGCAGCTCGACGCCGCAGCCCTCACCCGCGAGTCGGAGGGACGCTCCAAGTTGGAGCAGATCCGCGCGTCCATGGGCCTGGAGTCGGGCGGTGCGGCCGGCGCCGGGCGTCAGTTGACCGAGGGGAAGGACGACGACGACACCGCCACCGCCACCACCGACGCCCAGCCGGCCGACACCGGCGGCACGGGCAGCGCGGATACGGACGGTGGCGGTACAGACGGTGCGGGCACGAACGGTGCCGGCACAGGCAGCGCGGACACGAACGGTGCCGGCGGCTCCGAGAGCGCCCCGGGCGGCGGGTCGGGCCCGACGCTGCCGCGCGACACCCGGCAGTAGTACGACACGGCAGTAGGACGCCGCGGCGCGCTAGGACGACGCGGCGCGCTGGCCCGGCCGCGGCGACCCGGTGACACTGTGCCGGGCGCGGTCGGGCGACCTCCCACCATCGCGACACATCCCGCCGCGGCACGCTCGTCGGTGGTCTATCATCGCTGCGCGACCTCGCGGGGATTCCCAATGTGGTCGGTAATCCCACTAGCGCAACGTAGGTGACCCCGTGAACAACGCTTTCTCCGCCGCTTTCTCACCGACCCCCCACGCCCGCCGTGGCCTCCTCGCCTCCGCGCTCGCGCTGGCTCTGGCCTGCGGCGCGGCCGCCCCGGCCGTTGCGCAGTCCGGCCCCGGCTCGGCTGCTCCGGGCTCGGCCGGCCCCGGCTCGCTGGGCAACATCGGCTCGGTCAACAACCTGGGCGGCAGCGTCGACCCGTCGAGTGCCGCCGCCGGCGCGGCGACCGTCGGTTCCACGGGCTCCACCGGCACCGATTCCCTCGTCGGCCTGGGCACCCTGCCCCCGCTGGGCACCGGTTCGCAGAACACCTCCGCCACCCCGCCGATCGGCATGGAGGACGAGCCGGTCACCGTCACCGAGGTGCGCCACAAGGAGTTCGGCGACCAGGCGGTCAGCGGCGGCGACGAGCGCCTCGAGCGCTGGTGGGTGGCGTCGAAGTCCATGAACCGGGTACTGCCGGTCGAGATCTGGCGTCCCGCTTCGGATTCCCCGGCCCCGATGCTCTACCTCCTCGACGGCGTGGACTCCCCCTCCCCCAGCGGCTGGCTACTGCCGGGCCACGTCCAGGACGTTTTTGCGGACGAGCACGTCACCCTGGTCATGCCGGCGCGCGCGGACGGCTCGCTGCACGCCGACTGGCAGCAGGACGACCCGGTCCTGAGCCGCAACAAGTGGCAGACGTTCCTCACCGAGGAGCTTCCTCCGCTGCTCGAGTCGGGCGATGACGCGATCCCGTTCAACGGCAATCGCGGTATCGCCGGCCTGTCGATGGGCGCGGCGAGCGCCGTCACCACTGCCGAGCGCGCGCCGTCCGAGATGTACGACGCCGTGGGGGCGATCGCCGGCTGCTACACCGCGCGCGACGACCTCGGGTTCCTGCTCGCCAAGATCGTGGCCGAGACCCGCGGCGGCAACATCGCCAACATGTGGGGGCAGCGCACCGACCCGGCGTACATGGAGAACGACGGCCTCCTCCACGCCGACAAGCTCAACGGCAAGGCCCTGTACTTCGCCACGGCCACCGGGGTGCCCGACGCCACCGAATGGCAGCGCAATGACCATGACCTGCTTCGCTTCACGCAGGGCGCCGGGTTGGAGATCGCCACTCACGCCTGCACCGTCGAGATGGACGAGCGGCTCAAGGAGCTGGGCATCCCCGCCCAGGTCGACTACCGGCCGACGGGGCTCCACAACTGGGACAACTTCAGTCGTTTCCTCGAGCCGATGCGCGACGCCCTCATGCCCGCTCTGCGCTGAGAGAGCCCACGACGCGCGCGCCCGCCTGACCGGCACTGCGCCCGCACGTCTCGCACCGCCTCCGCCCGACCGGCACTGCACCCGCACGTCTCGCACCGCCCCCGCCTGCCCCGCACCGCCCCCGCCTGACAGGCGCGCCGAGGCGCCCGACTGACCGCGCGACGCCGACCCCACATCGCGCCATCCGCACTGGTCACAGGTGCTGAATCGTCTGTGTGTCGTACTTGGTTGCTACCTTGAATCCAGT
>DWWG01000129.1 GCA_019119875.1 Candidatus Dietzia intestinigallinarum
CAGGATACGGCGAGGTAACAGGTGAGCGACGTTTAACCGCACAGTCCGGCGGTGCGGAAGCGTGAAGCCGCCCGACATGTTCTCCTGAGTACGCGGCCCAACGCGGGCCGAGCATGACTCTCGGGAAAGGAAGACCGTATGACTATCGTGCTGTGGATCATCATCGGTGCGTTGGCCGGTTGGATTGCCTCCATGATCATGGGCAAGAACGCTCAGATGGGAGCGATCGCCAACATTGCCTCAGGCATCATCGGTGCACTTCTCGTCGCCTTCCTCGCCTCGCTCATCCCGGGCGTTGAGCTCAGCGTTGGCAAGGGGAACTGGTTCGTAACCCTGATCGCCGCGATCGTGGGTGCATGCCTGTTGATCTGGATCGTGTCCAAGATCAAGGGCCGCAGCAGGGTCTGACGGCCGGACCGACTCCACCCCTCGCACCCCTCGTCAGACAGGGCCCGGTCCCGGACCGGGGCCGGGCCGACATCAGCGACACATGAAGGGAACACGACATGGGTTTTCTGGACAAGGCCAAGGAGTTCGCGGGCAAGAACCCGGACAAGGTGAAGTCCGGCATCGACAAGGCCGGCGACATGTTCGATGAGAAGACCGGCGGCAAGCACGCCCAGCACACCGACAAGGTGCAGGACAAGGCCAATGAATTCCTCACCGGCGGATCGGACGACGCGCCCGCCGGCGAGGACCAGCCGCCGGCCTGACCGCTCGGCTCGACGCTTCTCCCGAGCTCCCATTGTCCGCCACCACGGGGCCGGTGCCCGCTCGATGCGGCACCGGCCCCGTGGTGTCGGTGCCCCCAGCCGATAGTGTGTAACCCGTGACGAGAAGCAGGTCGACCAAGCCCGGGCCGCGGGAGCGGCTCCTGGTCACGTCGACCCGTCTGTTCTCCACCGACGGCATCAGGGCCGTAGGCATCGACAGGATCCTGCGCGAGGCCGGCGTGGCCAAGGCCAGTCTCTACAACACCTACGGCTCCAAGGACGAGCTCGTGGTGGCGTACCTGCGCGCGGTGGCCGAGCGCGACCGGGAACTGTGGCGGCGCCGCGCCGAACTCTCCCCCGATGCCCGGGGCCGCGTCCTGGCGCTGTTCGACATCATCCGGGAGCGGGTCGAACCCGCCACCCCCGGCTCGTGCCACATCGCCGCCGCCATCGAGTTCCCCAGCCCCTCCACGGACGGCGAGCACGCCATCCGCGCGGCGGTCGCCGAGCAGCGACAGTGGGTGTCCGACACGCTGCGCGCCGAACTGGTCGGGATGGGGCTGCAGGACCCGGACAACATCGACGACCTGACGGATCGCCTCGCGCTGCTCCACGACGGGGCGGTCACCGCCGCGATGCTCGGCGAGGTGCAGACCACCACCCTGACGGCACGCGGCATGGCCGAGCTCATCCTCGAGATGATCACGAGCCCTTGATCGACTGAACGGTCAGTCGCCGATCCGGGGCCCCACGAGTCCGGCCACCTCCAGCGCCGAGGCCGCGTCCGGCGAAGCGGTCTGCACGGCGAGTATCCGGTCACCACGGGACAGGGCCACCAGGGAGCCCCCGGGCGCCTCGGTGCTGCCACCGACCCAGCCGCCGTCGGCGGTGACCTGCTCGGACTGGCCCGTGGGCGCGGACTCGGCGACCAGTTCCGCCGCCCGCTCAGGCGAGTCGACGGTGTGCACGGTGGTGGTGAAGACCACCGCGCCGTCGTCGCCGAAGAAGAAGCAGGCCGCCGGGTCGAGACTCTCGTCGATCCGCACCGACGCGACCGGCGTGCCACCCAGGTCGGTGGCCTCGTCCATCGACAGGTACGGGCAGTCGCCGACGATCGCGGGCTCGACGGGCGGCAGCTCGGGCTCCGGGGCCGGCATCGGCTCCGTCCTGATGGTGCCTACCTCCGCCTGCTCCGACGCCTGCTCCGACGCCTGCTCCGAGGTTGACTCACCGCATCCGGCGAGCACGGCGAGCAGGGTCACGGACGCGGCGGCGAGGGCGGCGGGAGAACGAGTGGTCATGCCCGCCAGAATAGAGCGCACTCCGCCTGCCTCGTACCATCGGTGACGAGCACACACGGTTGAAAAGCACACACGGCGGCGACGGGAGGCCGGGATGAACAGGGCGGACCAAGCGAGCACCCCTGCCGGCACGGGCACCTCCCCGTCCACCGCGTCGAGTCGTCGCCGCGAGTCGCGCGCGCGGATCGGGGCTGTGGCGTTGGAGCTCGTCCTGGAGCGGGGACTGGACGACGTGACGGTCGACGAGATCGCCCGCGCCGCGAACGTCTCCCGGCGGACGTTCTTCAACTATTTCCCGTCGAAGGTCGCCGCGTGCATCCCGCGCACGCCGCCGCCCGAGCCGGAGGCCGTGACCGTGTTCCTCAACGACCGGTCCGTTCCCACCATGACCGCCCTGTCGCACCTGATGTGGAACCAGGTGTCCACGGCTCGTCGTGACACTGCGGATTTCGATCGTTTCCACGACATGTGGCGGCGCGAGCCGGGCATCCGCACCGAGGTCCACGCGATCCTGGCGCGCACCGAGCAGCATCTCGCCCGACTGATCGCCCTGCGGGAGGGGCTGGAGCCCGGATCCGCCAGGGCGGCAACGGTGGCGGCGGCGTCGATCGCGATCCTGCGCGTGGCCGTGGAGCGTTGGCGTACGGACGAGTCCGGTGCGCTGCTGGAGCACCTGATCGGGGAGTCGTTCGACGCCGTCACCGACGCGGTGATTCTCCGCTCAGACGATTCCTGACCCGGCCTGCGGGGTCTCGCCGAGTGCGCGTACGAGTCGCTCGCCCATCTTCCGGTACGCGCGCACCTCACGCCGTCCGGCGCCGGGGATGACGGAGTCCGCGCGGGGGCGCCACGTGGTGCGTACCGTCGCCGTGACCGCGCCGGTGTGAGGGTCGAGGTCGAGGCGGCAGCGGTGCTCGGCCACCGCGGGGTTGCCCTCGAGGGTGCCGACGACGAGGCCCTGCCGAAGCGACTCGTCCGTCCTGTCGACGAACCTGCAGGGTCCGCGCATCGGCCCGTCCAGCACGTCGATGTCCTCGGGGAGTTCCGGATCGGCCCTCGCCATCCGTATTCCGGCCCGGTGGTGGGCGGCCAGGCCCATCAGATCGTCGGAGGCGGTGTCGAACACCTGGAGCCCGCGGCCGAGTTCCGAGACCACCGTGACCTCCCGCCACCCGGCGGGGGCCCGGCACGGCCCGGGCAGGAGGAGGGCGGAGCGCTGATAGCTCAGCGCGCGGCCGCCCAGCCGGGCCAGGCGGTGGCCGCGATCGGTGACGGTCTCAGGGTTCGGCTCCACACCTGGCAGTCTCGCCATGGCAGTTGATCGGACGGCACACGCGCGGTGAACTCCGGACGACGCCATCGTGACGCCGGTCACCGCCCGCGGGGTGCGGGCTCCGGCGCGGACACGTGTGCCGGGGGGCTGCGTCGTAGGATCGAGGTCATGCGTTCGCTGCGTCCCTCCCGGCCGTCTGTGTCCCGCGGCGTACCGGGCATGGTGACTCTCGTGGCCGCGCTCGTCCTCGCCGGCTGCTCCGGTGGTGGTGACGACAACGGCGGCCCGCCGCGGCTCACCCCGAGACCGCAGTACGACGTCGCCGCGGCGATGATCGACAGCCGTCCCGCGCCGGAGGAGCGCCTCAACGCCTGCGAGCTGCTGGATCTGACGACCGCGGAGGTCATCGAGCTCACAGGGGCGGACATGCCCGAGGTGGAGCCGACCGGTTCCGGCGACCTCGGTCTGATCTGCACCTACGGTGGCTCGGGTTCGCCGGAGCGCGCCGCGGGGGAGGACGACGACGAGGACCCGGTCACGGGTAATGGAGCGGACTCTGAAACGGACTCTGAAACAGGCTCTGAAACAGTCTCCGGGACGGACGCTGAGCTGGACGCGGAGACCGGCGCGGGCACAGGCACAGGCACAGGCGGCCAGCCGGACGCGGAAACCGGCGCGGGCACTGGCGCGGCCTCGGGCACGAACTCGGGCCTGGCCGACGCCACGACCGGCGCCGCGACCGTGACCGATTCCACCGCATGGGGCGTCGAGTCGGACCTCATCCCGGACACCTTTGCCGCCGGAGTCGTCGTACCCGAGGGCGGTGCGGAAGCCGCGCTCGCGGGGCAGCCGCAGATGCTCGGCGCGCGCTATGCGTGCTCGGAAGTGCGGGGGTCGCAGGCCCCGGACGTCCCCGACGCTCCCGCCGCCGCGGAGGGGGCTCCGGCGCCCGTCCAGCCCGCGCTGCCCACCGCGTACATCGATTGCATCGCCGCGCCGACCGGCGGCGGGGTCGAGGTGCACACGATCCTCGTGGTGAATGACCAAATGTGGCACATCACGCTGCTCCGTCCCGAGATCCCGCGAACCCCCGAGGCCGAATCGGAGGCGCTCGCCGGACTCCACCGGGTCGCCGAGCACCTCCTCGACCAGGCCTGACAGCGAAGGCGCCCAGCGGAGAACTCCGCAGCGAAGCACCCGCAGCGAAGACCCTCCCAGCGAAAGCCCTCGCAGCGAAGATCCGCGCAGCGTGAGTTTAGGTGGCACCACTGCGGGAATTTCCCGAAATTCTCGCAGTGGTGGCACCAAGGTTCGCAGTGGTGACGACAAACCTGCAGAGGCCTCGCCTCGGGCGGGCGCGGCGTCGGGCGGCGGGCGGCGGGCGCTGTTGCGGGCGGGCTGACGGTCACAGCCCCGGCCTGGCGGTGAGAGGCAGTCCGCGCGCGCTGACAAATGCGGAACGGCGCCGGTGCCCCTCAGCATCCGACGCCGTTCTCACTCTTCGGCGGATCGCGTTGTGCGCGCTCTCGCCGCCTCGCACGCCTTTGCGGCCGCGGGCCAGCACCCCCCCAGGTGCCCCGGTCCAAGCGACCGGCCCCTCACGGTGGAGCACTGGTCCTCAACCAGCTTCTCCACCTCGCCACCCGACTCGTGGTCAGTGACTATTGCGACTCTATGTTGCGTCTCCGAGACGAGCAAGCCGGTGAACTGCAGTTATTCTGCTGACTTTCGGTCAGTAACATTGCTCGAAACGTCTACCTGCGGTTCTCCAGGCATCGATACCAATGAACGATGGCACGGTTCACCCCCCGCCGGAGCCCCGCAGCCACTGACGCACGGACCGGCCCACCCCACGTGTACGGCGCCGACCCGACGCGGCACGCACCCCCGCAACCTTCCGGACACTGCGGGATGTACACGGCAGAGGGTGTCACGGTACTGTTGCCAGAGTTATCTGAGTGACTGTTGTGACTATTGTGATTGTGGGCTGATCGGCCGCCACGCCAGAACAGCCCCACCCCGCCACCGCCGCCCCGACGCGGCACGCGCCCCGAAGGAGAATGATGTCCCGTCGAACCAGGTCGACCGCAGCGCTGGCCGTGGCCGGCCTCGTCGTCGTCGGCCTCTCCCCCGTCGCCTCCGCGCAGTCCCTCGGCTCCTTCGGCTCCTCGGGCTCGGCCGGCGCGCTCGGCGTGGAAACCGCGCCGCTGCCGGCCCCCTCCCTCTTCGGACTCTCCCCGGTCCTCACCGTCCCCGTCCCCGCGCCGCAGCGACCCGCGATCGAGGCGCAGGTCGCATCGGTCTACCCCACGGCCGACGAGACGGTCGGCGTGGCACAGCCGGTGATGGTCACCTTCGACCGGCCCGTCGCCGACCGCGCCGCCGCCGAGGCCACGGTGGGAATCCGCACCGCGCCGGCCGTCGACGGCAAGTACTACTGGGTCAGCGACACCGAACTGCGCTGGCGACCCCACGAATTCTGGCCTGCCGGCACCTCCGTCACCGTCTGGGCCGGCGGCACCGGACACACCTTCCGCACCGGCGACGCGGTGATCTCCACCTACGACGACAACACCCACGAGGTCACCGTCACCCGGAACGGCGAGGTGGTGCACACCATGAAGGCCTCCGCAGGCCGCGACGCCTACCCCACCTACAACGGCATCTACTACAACGGCTGGCGCGCCCGCGAAGTCCACATGGACTCCTCGACCTGGGGACTGGCCCGCGACGCCGGCGGCTACGACACGGTGGTCAACGACGGCGTGCGCCTGAGCTACGACGGCATCTTCATCCACTCCGCCCCCTGGTCCGTCGCCGATCAGGGCGTGCGCAACGTCTCCCACGGCTGCATCAACCTCAGCCCCGAGGACGCGGCCTGGTACTACGACAACACCCGTAACGGCGACCCGTTCATCGTCGTGAACGGCCCCGGCAGGCAGTTCGGGGACTTCGACGGCCAGGGCGACTGGAACTACTGACGAGATGCCGGGCGATCGGCACCTCGCAGCATCGCCATCACCCGGCATCACCCAGGGCGGCTGCGATCAGACCGGGGCCGCCGACTCGACGTCATGAACCGGACAGTTGCGGGACGGGCCCGACGTAGGGGGCGGTCGGCTCGCACCGGGGCTCGCGAGGGTTCGCCGGGTCGAGTGCGTTGAGAACGAAATCCGCAGTCCGTGGATCAGCCGCGATCGCCAGGTGCTCGGCCCGGTTCTGCTCGCAGCCGTCCTGGATGATGATGTTCGTGGCCTGGGGCCCCTCGACCACTCCCGAGGTGTAGGGCCGCACCACCTGCTCGTGCCGGGTGACGAGGTTGAGGTACCGCACGCCCGGCGCATAGGGGGTACCGCCGGACCACAGGTGCCCGATCGTCGGCGAGTCCGCGGCCATCTGGCCCAGCGCCGGTGCCACCGCGACAGCCCGACCGCGGTCACCGCTGGCCAGCGCGGTGCCGACCTGCGCCGATCCCGTACTGCTGGACCCGTGCCACAGCGGGGCGATCGAGGCCACGGTCCCCACCCGGCCGGGGCGCTCGTACTTCGCGACGAGCCCGGAAATCAGCGTGCCCTGGGAGTGCCCGACGAGGTCGACCTGCTCGGCCCCTGTGGCGGCGAGAACTCGGTCGATGAACTCGCCGACCTGTGGCGCCGACACCGCGGTCATGTCCGAGAGCCCGCCGATCTCGTTGAGCGGCCACGGCTGTCCGGGTAGCGCGCCGTAGGTCAGGGCGAACACGCAGTAGCCCTCGTTGTGCAGCAGCGGGCCGTAGGTCGCCCAGTTGGTCACAGCCCCGCCGGAGGTGCCGTGGACGAGCACCACCGGCCGGGGTTTGTCAGCCGTCGGGCGGCACGTCCAGTCATTCGCCCCCGGCAAGTGCCCGCCCGGGTCGCTAAGCAGCTGGGCAGCTCCGGTGAAGAACGAGTAGGGGACGGGAATCGGCGCGCGGGTGGAGGGGTCAGTGCCCGGTTCGACAGCCCGTGCGGCACCGGCCCCTGCCAACGCGAGGGCCACTGCGACGAGGACGGAGGCGAGGCGCTGCAATCTCATATACCCATTAAGCCATGCCGATGTGACTCACGTCACGACCTGCCGGCAGGGTGGCGCAGTCCTATCCGTCCTCGCGGCCCGGCGCTCGGTCAGGAGCCGGTCGGCCCGTGCACCGGCGCGATCGCCACACACCGCGGCTCGCGCGGATTGCGCGGGTCGAGCGCGTTCAGGACGTAGTCCGCGGCGCGCGGGTCGGAGGC
>DWWG01000130.1 GCA_019119875.1 Candidatus Dietzia intestinigallinarum
ACGGGACCGCGCTCATCGGTCATCCGAGCATCCCGAGCGCGCGGCCGACGAGCCCGAGAACCCCGTAGCACACGGGAAATCAGCGATCCGAGCGGCTTCCGGGGGTTTGAGAAGCTGCTACGGAGGTCCACTCTAGGGTGTGTCTCCTAATGCGCGTAGCCAGGTCAGGATTGCGCAGAGGGTGACGGCGGCGCGGTAGGTGATTGCGAGTTTGTCGTAGCGGGTGGCCAGGGCTCGTCATTGCTTGGCCAGTGCGAAGGATCGCTCGACGACGTTCCGGTCTTTGTAGAGGTCATCGTCGAGTTTTGGCGGCCTGCCGCCGCGGCTACCTCGGCGCTGGCGGGGGACGTGGATGTCGGCCAGTACTTCGGCCAGCATCGCGCCGTCGTTGCGTTGCCCGCCGGTGACCACATTCGCCAGCGGCCGACCGCGACCGTCGACGGCCCTTGTGAATCTTGGTCGTCAGCCCACCGCGTGAGCGACCGATGCCGTGACCTGCGGGTTCACAGTCCTGGGGTGGTCGATTCTTGTGATTCGACCGTGCCCCCTGTGTCCTGCTCGGGACGAGTTGTATTTGTGCCGTGCTGATGAGCACGGCAGATGGTGGCGTCGACCGAGACGTTCCAATCGACATCTCCAGCCGCGTCGGCTTCAGCAAGGATGGTCTGCAAGATCCGGTCCCAGGTCCCATCACGGGCGTAGCGGGCGTGACGCTTCCACACCGTCTGCCACGGACCGAACTCTTCGCGGGGCAGGTCCCGCCACGCAATCCCGGCTCGATAGCGGTAGGCGATACCCTCGACTACCTTGCGATTGTCGCGAAACGGATGCCCCTGCCGCCCTTCATTCGAGGGCAACAGGGGTTCGATCCGTTCCCACTGCTCGTCGGTGAACTGGCGAAACCGTGACTTCGTCTGACCCATACGGCCACGGTCTCGCGGGTCACCGCTCAGCTATGGGAGACACGCCCTAGCCCGGGCTTTGCATCGTTGCGGAAGCGCGGTGGCGGGGCTCTGCGGCTTAGAATGGGGTCATGCTGATCGAGGTGTTGGGGCCGGTTCGGCTCAGCACCGACGAGGGGGTCCCGGTCAAGGTCGCGGAGCGCAAGTTGCGTCTTCTGCTGGCTGCCCTGGTCGCCGCCGAGGGAGAGCCGGTCTCGGCTGATGTGCTGATCGATCGCCTCTGGGACCAGAGTCCGCCGGCGAATCCGAGGGACGTGTTACGGGCTAAGCTCTCCCACCTACGCAAGGTCCTCGATGCGGCGGAGTCCGGTGCGCGTGAGCTGTTGGAGCGCACCCCTGCTGGATACCGTCTTGCCGTCGAGGCTGATGCCGTTGATGCTGCGCGCTTCAAGGCCGCTGTCGGGCGTGCGCGGCGCTCGGCCACCTCGACACAGACGGTTGAGACGCTCCGGGAGGCCCTGGCGCTGTGGCGTGGGGAACCGTATGGCGATGTCGGTGATGAGGTGTGGCTGGCACCGGAGGTTGCGGATATGACGCAGGTGCGCGGTGACGCCCTGGAACTACTTGTTGAGACACTGGTTGAGGTCGGTGAGCCTCGGCAGGCGATCGACCACGCCAGCGGTGCGGTGCACTCCTATCCCACCAGGGAGCGGCTGGTCGCGGCATTGATGCTGGGTCTGTACCAGGTGGGTCGACAGCACGACGCACTGGAGTTGTTCGAATCTTTGCGGCACAGGCTCGCCGAGGACCTCGGTGTGGATCCGAGTCCACAGGTCCGCGAGCTCCACACTCGGATCCTGCACCAGGATCCCACCTTGAGCATCGCAACAGCGCCCGAAGCTCGCGCTGCTACCTTGGTGCGCACGAACCTGCCGGCTGAGACGGCACCGCTGATTGGCCGCCGCTATGAGCTGGAACAACTCGAGGCATTACTGGCCGGATCCCGCCTGGTGACGCTGACGGGCATCGGGGGTGTGGGCAAGACCCACCTCGCACTGCACCTGGCACGCGCGCAAGCGCCGGCGTTTGAGCGCGGTGTCTGGTTCATCGACCTGACCGAGCTGACTCCTACGCCTTCCGAGCAGTTCGGCTCTGGTGAGCGGATCGCCCTGTTGACGGCGGCCGTGCTGGGCCTGCCTGAGCGTTGGGCAGAGGGCGATGCCCTCGGCCAG
Source organism: Candidatus Dietzia intestinigallinarum (assembly GCA_019119875.1). Lineage (GTDB taxonomy): Bacteria > Actinomycetota > Actinomycetes > Mycobacteriales > Mycobacteriaceae > Dietzia > Dietzia intestinigallinarum. The sequence continues at coordinate 2,135 of DWWG01000130.1, forward strand.
GTAGCTGAGGCTCTGGGGTCACAAACGGTACTGCTGGTGCTGGATAACTGTGAGCACGTCGTCAGCGAGGCCGCGGTGTTCGTAGCTGACCTGTTGCGTCACGCTGCTGGCGCGCGGGTGCTGGCGACCAGCCGCGAACCGCTAGGCCTGCCGGAGGAGCAACGAGACGATGTCGGCACTCTCAGCACAGCACCGGGCGATGACAACCAACCTCATGAGGCGGCGGAGTTCTTTGCCGCGCGCGCCCGTGCGGCCGACCCGACGTTTGTCCTCGCTGAGGAGAACACCGCAGCGGTGACGGAGCTGTGCCGGCGCCTCGATGGGCTGCCCTTGGCGTTGGAACTGGCGGCCGCACGGATCAAGGGCCTCGCGGTAGATGACCTGTTGGAGCGGCTCAACGATCGATTGAACATCCTGCGACGGCCCGGCCACGGTGTTCCGCGGCGCCAGCAGACCCTGCGCGGGATGATCGATTGGAGTTGGTCGCTGCTCAGCGAGACCGAGCGAGCCGTGCTGCGCCGGCTCGCCGTCCACCCTGGCGCAGTAGGCCTGGAGGCAGCCGAAGCGATTTGCGCCGAGGAGACCGAGGACGGCGAGACAGCACCAGCGCAGCGCACGGAGATCATCGACGTCATTGTTGGCCTGGTTGACCGCAGCCTGATCACCACCGTCTCTACCCCGACCGGTGCGCGCTATGGTCTCCTGGAATCGATCGCCACCTACGCCGGCGAGAAGCTCGACACGGCAGACGAACGTGAAACGGTCGCCGATCGTCACCTGGACTACTATCTGGATCTTGTCCAACAAGCAGACCAAGGTCTTCGCGGCCCCCACCAGCGCGACTGGCTGGCACGGATGGAAGCCGAACGCCACCAGGTACGCCACGCCTTCAACCATGCCGTCAGTACACAGGATGGAAACCGGGCGGTGGCACTGGTTCTGGGCACCTTCTGGTACTCGTGGATGAGCGGACGGCAATCCCACTTGCATCGCGACCTTGACACCGCAGCCAGCCTTCCCGGCCCTCGCGACAACGCTCATGCCTCTGCGAGGACATTGGCGGTGGCACTCTCCCTCGGCACTGGGCGCGATGACGAGACGAAGCGGATGGACGCGGCGCTCGCGCTGTTCGGCGACGAGGCGCTGGCACGAGCCCGCGTGCAATGGTTCGCCGGGATGGCGCACTTGAGCTCGAACCGTCACGATGAGGGCGAACGCCTCATCGATGACGCTGTAGCGGTGTTGCTCCAGCACGGTCTGGACTGGGAGGCCGCAGTAGCCTCATGCCAGCGCGACTGGGTGATCGTCATGAATCGTGGTGAACCACCCAGGGGTCTGCCGGGCGGTCGGGACCCCGAAGAGGTTCTGCGCGCCGCCGGTGACACCGGCTACGGACTGGCCCACGTATACGGCGTGGAGTACTGCGTGGCCGAGGTAAAGGGAGATTTCGGCCACGCCGCCGAGGCAGCAGAGCACGCGCTGGAGATCTGTTTGGATATGGGCTTCTGGTCCGATGCGTCCTACTGGATGATCGTCGGTGCGATCAGCTCATTACGATCCGGCGACCTGCCCTCGGCGCGGAGCCGACTGGCCGAGGGCCGTGCACTGGCCCAGGACATCGCGTATCAACACAGTCTGAAATTCGCCGAGTTCGCCGAGTCGATGATCACCCGGTATGAGGGCGACCTCGATCGCGCGCGAATCCTGTTGGACTCCTGGCTCACCCACAGCCCTGCTACTGTCTCGGACCCCACCGCACACTTCGAGGACGGATTCCTCGCAGTCGAGCAAGCACGCCTCGATCATGCCCAGCGATCGCTCGAGGAACTGCACCAGACCGTATCCACGACCGCCAGACCGCACCAGACGGCGCGATTGCTGGAACTGGCAGCGGCGATCCGCGCAGCAGGCGGGGAACGTGAGGCCGCAGCCGAACTTCTCGGCACCGCCGACGCAGTGCGCACCGAAGCAGAAGCCCACCCTTCGACACCCGAACGCCAAGACATCAACCGGATCCACTCACTCGTGGAAGCTCACCTGTCTACAGAACAGATATCCCAAAGATTCTCGCGTGGGAGCCAGTCAGATCCCGTGACACAGCTCGCTGCGATCATGCCGACGTTCTCCGTCGAAGCCCGTTAGGCCGAACACTCGCCAGTGCCGACCACGGGCGCCATTCCGGGCTGCTGTACCCTGCACGGGGCGCCATATACGGCCATGCGAGGACCCCGTTCGATCCCCTAGATGCCTGGCATTGTCATCCTCGGGGGAGACCGTCTTCTCCTCGTGGTGCGGTAGCGATGGTCGATCAGCTGCCCACTGAGGTGTTCTGTCGGCGTGCGATCCACCACGTGCCTTCCCGTTTGACGAACACGTAGAGGGCGTTCATCTGGGGCGGTTCACCAGAGTCGGCTGCCTGTCGGCTCGACCAAGCGCTCTTGTGCGCTACCACCACACCGGGGGCCAGTTGCGCGAGGTCGCTGAGGCGATAGTGGGCGGTGGCATCCTGGAGCGGGCCGTTGAGCAGCGGATGGATCGAAGCCTGGACCTCCTCGGGTCCGCGCATCACCGCGCCGAACGGGTTCACGATCAGAGCATCCGGGGCGATGTGGCGGACCAGCGGCTCGGGGTCGTTGTCATTGAAGCCCTGCTCGATATCGGCCACGATGCGATGAATCACGGCTTCATCGGCAGCGGCGAGAGGTGTAGGCGAGGTCGTCATAGCGTCTCATTCCTCATGTTGGCTGTCGTGTCTGCTGGTTTGGCGACGGATTGGGGGTGGACGGTTGTTGCGGCGGCGCTCAGCGTTACCTCGGGTGTAGACGTTTTGTGAGCGGGTACCTTCTCGTCAGCGTCATCATCTGGCAGTTCGACGCCGCGCAGTCCACGCAGCATCACCATCGTGGCTACTCCGATGATCAAGGCGCCGAGGTAGGCGGCTGCCGTGCCCCAGGACAGCGCGTCCTGAGCCGCCCGGAGCAGTTCCTGACCGGTTCCGCCTCCGATGCTCTCGGCGACACCGACCGCCCCACCGGGGCTCTCGCTGGCAGCGTCCACGGCGGACTCGGAGAGGTCTTCGGGTGCGGTGGCTCGCAGGCTCTGGTTGAAGACCGACATGGCCAGACTTCCCAGGACCACGATCCCCACGGCCGCGCCCAGGCTGGCCGCGATGTCCTGAATCGCTGCGGCAGGACCAGCCTGTCTCTTTGTGACCGATGTCACCATGAGCTGGGCGCCGACCACCATCGGAGGACTGACACCCAGGGAGACGATCGTCATCCCCACCGCGAACAGCGGGGTCACCGGAGCCACTGCGAGAGCGACCAGAATCGTGATCGTTCCCAGCACCGCGACACCCATTCCTACCGTCATGACCGTCGCAGGAAAGAATCTGCGGGTCAGAGCCGGCGTCAGTGCCGTGGCGATGATCGCGGCGGTCGCGGGAATCGCCAGAAGCAGGCCGAGCGGCGCGGTGGAGATGCCTGCCACGACCTGGAGGTACTGGACTAGCACGAAATCCACGGCCATGAAGGCCACCTGGGAGGTGACGAAGACGATCGCCAGGATACGCAGCACACGGACGGAGAACAGGTCCAAATCCAGCAACGGGTTCTCGATGCGGCGCTGCCGCCGGATAAACCACCACCCCAAAACGAGACCGGCAATGATCGTCAGCGCGTAAGGAACCGAGATCCCGCGGTCGGCGATGTTCTGCAGGCCGTAGACCGCCAGCATCACCGCGGCCATCGAGATCACCACGCTGGTCATGTCGATCCGGTCGGTGGTCCGGTCGGAGGCTCGCGGAAACAACCACAGCCCCCCGAGCAAAGCCACTGCAGCCACGGGGACGTTGACCAAGAAGACCGATCCCCACCAGAAGTACTCTAAGAGCAGACCGGCCAGGGGCGGGCCGAGCGCGCCACCGACGGAGAAGGCACCCATCACCACCGCAAAGCCGATGCCGAAGTGTTTCGCGCTGCTGAACAAGGAGCGCAACAACGCGATCCCGGCCGGGGAAGCGGCTGCTGTCGCCAGGCCGATCAGCACTCGAGCAACAAGCAGGGTCTCGGCATTGGGCGAGAAGGCTGCCAGCGCCGAGGCGAGGCCGTACAGGCCCATCGCAATCAACAGCAGTGCCCGCGGACCGATACGGCCGGTGAGCCAGCCCATCGTGATCACGAAGCCCGCGGCGATGAGCTCGCCAATATGCACGATCCACAGCAGTTGCGTTGTCGAGGGCGTCACGTCAGCTGCGATCGCAGGCATCGCCAGGAAGATCGCAGTGAAGTCGGTGGCCATCATGAACAGCGGCAACGCCAACAGCAGCAGTGCCGACCATTCACGCCACGTGGGTCGTGAGGCCCTGGTGAGGGAGTCAGTAGTACTCACGGGAGGTCAGCTCTTTAAATGTCATCGACGAGTGGATCGTCGTCTCGATTCGTCATTCGGACTCGACGAAGGGGTACGGGCGCTCGGTGCGGGCCTGCCGCAGGGTCTGCGCCCACCAGACGAGCTGGTTCAGGAAGCCATTGGCGAGCCTGGAGGTGCGTTCGGTGTCCACGGGTCTGCCGTCGTGGTCGAAGGTCTCCCAGAAGTTGGCGAAGGTGATCGAGTCACGCAGCGGCACACTGTGGAATTCGGTGAACACGCTGCGCAGGGCGTCAATCGACTGCAGTCCGCCGGTGATGCCGCCATAGGAGATGAACCCGACCGGTTTGAGCTGCCATTCGGTGTAGAACCAATCGATCGCGTTCTTCAGCGACGCCGGGTAGGAGCGGTTGTAGATCGGGGTGACCACGACGAAGGCATCAGCCGGTGCGAGGCGCTGGCTGAGTTCGGTCACGGACTCGGGCTGCGGTGCGTTCTCGTCGTTGCCGCCCAGCACAACCGGTAGGTCGTAGTCGGCCAGGTCGATCAAGTCGACCTCGATGTCGTCACGTTTGCGGGCCTGCTCGGCCATCCAGTTCGACGGGGTCGGGCAGAACCGATCTTCACGGATGCTGCCCACGATCACCGCGACCCGTACGGGGGCGCTGATGGCCCGCCCGGAGGCGGCCCGCTCAGCACCGGCATTCTCGGTGGGAACGGTGGAGGTGGTCATCGGTATCGACTCCTTCGCGAGATTTCGGTTGTCGATACCGATGCTGTGCGCGGCGCGCTATGCCAACGTTGCGGAAACCTTGCGGTCTTTCCCTCCACCGTCCGTGATATGCATCCGCGTCCACACGCGCGACAGACGTAACGGCACGCAAGAAGATGCGCATGCCGGTTGGGTTTCCTGGAGCCGGGGTGAACTGGTCGGCGGCACGGAGACTCTCCTGCCCGCCCCACAGCACCCTGCCAAGGCGGTAGCAGCGGATCCGGCTAGGGTGGCCTGATGAAGCAGAGCAGGGAGCGGCGGGCAGACCGGCCCCCGTAGCTCCCCCTCTGGGGACTCTGTCCGGTCACGATGCTCGTTGGCAGATTAGACCAGCCCAACTAGCCGGGTGTACTTTCCATTCGCCCTCAGACAGGTGGTCGTAGATGTCGTCGCGGTTGCTGGCAAGACACTAGATTCGCCCATCCACGGTCCTGGCTACCTGGCGAAGCCCTGGCCAGACCATCCAGCCCTACGACAGAGCCGCAAAACGCTGCTCCGCCGAGCCTCCTTCCTCATCAGCCAGTGAGCCGACTCCCTCGGACGCTCACTGTGGCTCTCGCGCGTAGCGCCACACCGTTCCCCGGTGAATCCTGAAGCGCTTCGCGATCGACAGCACGCTCTCGCCGCTCTCACCAGCAGTTCGAATAGCTTCTACTTCCTTCTTGGTCAGCGGTGTTCGATTACGGCGACTGGGGTGTGAGACGACATCTGGCTCGGTTTCCGCAGCCAACTCTGGCTCGTCCGCATCACCCTGTCTGGCCTGTTCCCACGCGGAAACAAGGCGTTCTAGACGACGTCGGGTGTTTGGATTGATTCCACTGCTGACCACTCGAGAAACCGTGAGACAGTGACTCGTCAGAAGGGCGACCGCTTGCCTGGCGCTTGCCCGCGACCTCGACCTTGATGTCACTGGCAGATACAGCGATGAAGCCGGCGATCGCTCGGAGCTGACACGCGGATCTCAACCGCGCACCGGGCGTCGGCTCGTTCGGTGCCAGTCTGCTCGCCACCATCGCCCGCCACACCGCCTCGCTGCTGGCCTCGATCCTGCTGAGCCGTCAGCGGAATGCGACCGACGATGCCGAGCGAGAGCATTGGGCAGCCCGTGAGCGGCTGGTCACCCAGCAGGTGCAGGCGCTGGACCCCGACGACCGCGCCGGGCTGATCGCGCAGAACGAGGCCTGGGAGGATGAGGCCAACGCCCTGCGCAACGACCAGCAGTAACGAGCGGCGCGCGGGGTGAGTGACCCGGACGACGAGCCACAGATCGGCAGCGAAGCCTGGCTCGCCCACGTCTTCACCCGCGAGGCCTTCTGCTCTCGGGGGCGGTGGCCACGTCGTCGTCGCCCCTCACCCTCCCGTACCAGCTGATCGCGGCGGCGACCTCGCCCGCCTCAGGCGTCCGCTTCCTGGGTGACGGCGGGCGTTGTCGACGCGCGCCGCAACCGCACCGCGCCGAGGAATCCCAATGCGAGGAAGGCGGCGGCGACCAGCATGGACCAGCGGCTGGCGTCGGCGAACCCGACCTGCAGCGCGTCGAGGGCCGCCTGTGTGTCGTCGCCGAGCGGGCCGGAATCGCCCGCGCCGCGGAGGGCGCTGATCGAGCTCCCGGCCGACTGACGGGTGGCGTCGGCGAGATGGTCTGCCGGCTCCCCGGCCAGCCCGGCCGCCTCGAGTGCGCGCGGCAGCGTGATCATGAGGGAGATCGACAGCGCGGTTCCGGAGACGGCGGTGCCGAGTGCGGAGCCGATCTGGCGGGCGGTGCTCTGCGCGGCGGACCCCTGCCCCGAGATGCGCACGGGGACGTCCCTGAGCACCGTGCCGGTGAGCTGTGCGGAGGCCAGTCCCAGGCCGAGGCCGTAGAGGACCAACGGGAGCGCGACGAGCCAGCCGGGGGTGGTGGCGGTGATGACGAGGGCGAGGACGACGACGCCGACGACTTCCAGTCCCAGACCGATGAGCACCGTGCCGGGGGAGCCGAACCGGGCGGCGAGATGGCGGGCCGATGCCCCGGAGAGGAAGGCTCCGAACGCCATGGCGGCCAGGACGAGGCCGGCGCCGATGATCTCCATCTCGAGCACGTTGACGAGGTAGAGCGGCAGGACGAACAGGAGGGCGAACTCGCCGATCGCCACGGTGCCGGCGGTGAGGTTGCCCCAGGAGAAGGTGCGCAGTGAGAACAGGGACAGGTCCAGCAGCGCCGATCGCCGGACCTTCTCCCGGTGCCGCTCCCAGAGGATGAACAGGACGAGTGCCACCACGAACACGGCGAGGGCCACCGGCACCGCGGAGATCGGGGCGCTCGCGGGCCAGGTGAGGCCGAACATCGACAGGTCGGCCTCGGGCTTCCACCAGCCCAGGTCGGGGCCCTCGATGACCGCGAACACCAGGGCTCCGAACGCGATCGCGCTGAGCAGCGCGCCGTCGACGTCCGTGCCGGGGCGGGTCCTGACGCCGCGGGTCTCGGGCACGGTCAGCATGACGAGGACGACCAGCACCACGCCGACGGGGAGGTTGACGAGGAAGATCCAGTGCCAGGAGGCCCACTGGGTGAGTGCGCCACCCAGGAGCGGGCCGACCGCGGCGGCGCCGGAGATGACGGCTCCCCACACGCCGAAGGCCGCGGCCCGGTACCTGCCGCGGAAGGTGGCGTTCACCGAGGACAGTGTGGCGGGCATGATGAACGCCGCACCGACGGCCTGGACCGCCCGGGCCACCAGCAGCGGGGCCGCGGAGTCGGCGGCGGCCGCGAGGAGGCTGCCCGCCACGAACACCACGATCCCGAGGATCACCATCCGCCGGCGGCCCGTCCGGTCGGCGAGACTGCCGGTGGACAGCAGGAGCGCGGCGAGGATCACCGCGTAGAGGCTGTTGACCCACTGGGCGTCGGTGAGGTCGAGGTCGATGTCGTGGATGATCGTCGGCAGGGCGACGCCGACGATCGTGCCGTCGAGCACGATCATCGCCAGGGACAGCGACAGCACGGCGAGCCCGGCCCAGTTCCGTCGTGTGGGCGCGGGGGCGTCGGACCGGTCGTCGGCCCCCGGGGCGGGGACAGGGCTCGCGGGCTCGTCACCGCGGTCGAAGAGGCGGGTCATGGTGACATCTCATCACCCGTCCGGCACTGCCACCTCGGGGTTAAGGATGATCTGTGTGTCAACCTTTCGGTTGAGGCGGGGCCCGTCAGCCGCTGAGCGATTGCGCGGCGGCCACCACTCCGACGGCGGCGATCCCGGTGCGCAGCCGGTCGGATGCCATCAGTGCCGCGATCCGCGGTCGGGTGATCTGCTCCTGGGCGATGCTCGCGTGCAGCGGCACCACGCCGGCGGTGACGGCCGGCCCGGCCAGACTGCTCGCGCAGGCCACCGCCGTGGCGAGCCGGCCGTTGCGTTCCCCGGAGCGCAGTGAGCCGTAGACCGCCCAGACGGCCGCCCCCAGCGAGGTGGCGTAGAGCGTCAGCGCGACCGGGGCGATGCGCCGGGCGTGGTCGGACTGCCGCTCGGCGATGCCGTGCGTCGCGCCGTCGAACAGTTGGGGATACACCACGGAGGTGACGATCGACTGGAAGCCGAGCGTGACGGCGGAGGTGGTGAGCAGCGCGAGGCGGCCTGCGCGCAGGGTCGGGTCAAAGGGTGGCCGGCGGCGCGTCATGACCGTCAGGCTACCCCTCGCGCGATCGGGCCAGCAGCTGTCGACCCTCGCCGTCGTCGGTCATTGCGCGCGCGGTGCGCAGCACGACGCGCCACCCGCGGTCGGGCGCGTCCACGGGGCCGCGCCTTTCCAGTTCCCACCTGCTGGCGGTGACCCGCAGCACGGTGTACCGGCCCGGCCGTGAGGAGCGCACGACGAGCTGGGTGTACCCGGTGGCCACGGCGGTGTCACCGTCGAGCAGCACCACCGGCAGGCTCGGCACGTGACCACACCCGTGGGCGATGAGGCCCTGGTGGGCGTCGCCGCGCACCATCTCGATCAGTCCGTCGTGGCCGTCGAGGCGGCCGGTGTCCACGTCGTAGACCCCGTCCTCGGTCCACAGCTGCGCCACACCTTCGGCGTCGCCGGAGTCGACGCGCGGGGAGTAGGAGCCGAGGATCCGCAGGATCGCCAGCTCGTCCTCGGCGGCGGCCAGTCGACGTTCGGTCTCGGCGATCCGGGACTCGACGGAGGCGAGTCGGGCGGCGAGGGCGGTGAGGTCGGAGGGGTCGGTCAGGGCTGAGGAGGGAGTCATGGGTTGCACTCTAATGCGCCGTCTGAACGGGTGAACACGTTATAGTTCGGCGCATGACGGACACTACTTCGGACACCGGTCCATCGATCGTCACGGCGGACGTCGTGGTCGTGGGGATGGGCATCGCGGGAGCGTGCGCTGCCATCGAGGCCGCCGAGGCGGGCGCGTCGGTGATCGTGCTCGAGGGTGCGTCGGGCCCGGGCGGCTCGTCGGCACAGTCCGGCGGCGAGGTCTACCTGGGCGGCGGCACCGCCACCCAACAGGCGCTGGGTATCTCCGACACGGTGGAGGACATGCGGGCGTTCCTCACGGCGGCGCTCGGCCCGAACGCCGACGAGGCCAAGATCGAGGCGTACTGCAACGGCGCCGTCGAGCACCACGACTGGCTCGTGGACCACGGCGCGGTGTTCAACCACAAGCTCTGGGACACCCCCACCTGGATGCCCGGGGACGATTCGGGTCTGATGTGGATGGGTGAGCGTGCCGAGCCGTACGCCTCGCTCGCCAGGCCCGCCGCGCGCGGGCACCGTCCCCCGGCTCCCAACTTCGCCGGCAACGTGCTCATGGACGCGCTCGTCGCCACGGCCGATAAGGCGGGCGTCACCCTGCAGTGCGACATCAAGGTCCGCTCGCTCATCGTCGAGGACGGCCGCGTGGTGGGCGTCCACGCCACCGAGTTCGGTGCGGAGCGCCGGTACCTGGCCACCGGCGGCGTCGTGCTGGCCACCGGCGGGTTCGTGGACAACGAGCGCATGGTCGAGCAGTGGGCGCCCCAGCAGCTCGGCAAGGACGCGGTCTCCGACGGCCGCGACGACGGTTCGGGTATCGAGATGGCGATGGCGGCCGGCGCCGCGGTGCGCCGCATGCACCAGACCGAGACCGCGATGCTCATCATCCCGCGCCTGGTCGTGGGCGCGATGCTCGTCGACGGGGACGGACAGCGCTTCATCAACGAGGAGGTCTACCCGGGCCTGTACTGTCACGCCGCCGTGCACCACCGCCGCCCGCCGGTGTGGGTGATCATCGACGAGAAGGGCATCGAGGACGTCCCCGAGTCCGAGCTGTGGGGTATGCAGCCCATGCACGCCGCCGAGACCATCGAGGAGCTGGCCGCCGACTGTGGCCTGCCGCCCGACGCCCTGGCCGACCAGCTGCGCCGATACAACGCGGGCGCCGAGCGCGGCGAGGACCCGCAGTTCGGCAAGAGCGCGAACTGGGTGCGGCCGCTCGAGCCGCCGTTCGGCGCGTACCCGACCGGCGCCGGTGGCCCGGACAGTTTCAACGGGCTGCCCCTCAAGGCGCAGGGTTTCACGCTCGGCGGTCTGCACACGGACCTGGAGTCGCGCGTGCTGGACCGCTCGGGTGCGCCCATCCCGGGACTGTACGCGGCGGGGCGCTGCACGCACGGCCTGCACGGCGAGGGGTACATCTCCGGTACCTCGCTGGGGGACGGCTCGTTCTTCGGTCGCCGCGCGGGTCGCGGGGCGGCCGGGCGGCGGTGAGTGAGGTGAGTGGGCGCGGCGCGGACGCGGGGGGTCCGGCGGTGGCTACCCCGGGCGCCGCGGGGCCGGTGATACCCCGCAGGCCACGCCCGGAGCCGGACCCGTCCCTGTTGGATCCGGGGCCGTCGCCGGGGTCACCGGTGGATCGTGTCGACGACGACGAGGCCGGCCTCTACGACCTGGTGGATCAGCTGCGCCGGATTCGTGCACTGACGTCCGGCGGGGTCTTCGACACGGATCTGGGGCCGCTCACCGAGAGGCTCCGGGCGGTGGCGGACGAGTTGGAGGCCGCCTCGGCCACGCCGCGGCAGCGGTTGGAGACCATGTGGTCGAGCCGCGGCTACATGGCCAACTGCCCGGTGGTCGGCCGGTCGAACCTGCTGGCCCCGCCGGCGGAGTACGAACTCCTTGAGGACGGCACGCTGCGTGCGGAGCTGACGCTGGGGATCGAGTACCAGGGCCCGCCCGGTCGGGTGCACGGTGGGATCGTGGCGCTGCTGTTCGACGCCGTGCTGGGGCGGGCGAACCATCACGCCGGCACCACCGGGATGACCATGTATCTGGACATCGACTACCGCGGTGCCACCCCGCTGCTGGAGCCCATCGTGGTGACGGGTCGGCCGGTCCGGGTGGAGGGTCGCAAGGTGTGGACGCAGGGGGCCATCCACGCCGACGGGAGACTGTGTGCCACCGCGGAGGGGCTGTTCGTGACTCCCGAGGGCTGGGTTCGGGACGGCGGGCGCCGGGGGCACGAGTAGATTCTTGTGCCGTGACCTTCGAATCCCGCGCGTCCCAGAACCCCTCCGGCACGGCTGATCCGGCCCCGGCGCCGTCCGGGGGCACCCCGTTCCTGGTGCCGGAGAACGACGGCTCCGGTCACGTCGAGCTGGCGGCCGAACTGCGGCGGCTCCGAGGTCTGGTCGCGGGCTCGATCTTCACCGACGTCCATGACGCGGTGGCGGCCGTGCGGGAGTTGTCGGACCGGCTCGAGCAGGCCGGCACCCCGGTCGAGCCCTCGATGTTCAGCCCCTGGGGGACACCGGAGCATCTGGGCGCCAACCCGGCTATCGGGATCCGCAATCCGGTCTCGCCGCCGTTGCGGCCGGTCTCGTTCCCGGACGGCACCGTCCGGTGCGACCTGGAGTTGGGGATCGAGTACCAGGGCCCTCCCGGCTGTGTTCACGGCGGGATCGTGGCGCTGCTGTTCGACGAGATGCTGGGCCTGGCCAACGCGGCCGCCGGCAGCGTGGGCATGACGGCGGACCTGCGGGTGTCGTACAAATCGCCCACTCCGCTGAACGCGCCGCTGCGGTTCGAGGCCAAGCAGGTGCGAACCGAGGGTCGGAAGATCTGGACCAGCGCCACGCTGCACACCGGGGACACGCTCTGCGCCAGCACGGAGGCGCTGTTCATCGAGCCGCGCGGGATCCGCGACGAGGACCGTCACAAGCCCATCGAAGGCTGACCCCCGCCCGGGATCCGCTCTCCCTGCTCGGGATCCGGTATCTCCACCCGGGATCCGCTACCCCGCCTCCGGACTCAGGGGGTGGCGGATCCTGAGCCGGGGTAGCGGATCGGAGGGGATCACTCTCCGCGCAGCGCCTTCATGCGCTTGTGGGCGCCGGCCACGATGCGGCCGCGGTCGACACCGGAGGAGAACTCGACGCCCTTGGCGTTGCCCTCGCCCCCGCAGACGTGGACCGGGCCGTTGCCGATGGAGGCCATGACCTCGTCGGCCACCTCGTGCGGCTCGCTCACGGTCATGCCGGGCAGGTCCATGTCCAGGCCGGCACGGATCATGGCGGGGGTGCGGGTCACCCCGAGGATGACCTCCACCACGTCGACGCCGTACTCGCGCATCTCGAGCCACAGGCCCTCGACGAACACGCGGCTGAACGCCTTGGCGGCGGAGTAGATGCTCATGTCGGCGTGGCCGAGGTAGCCGGCCATGGAGCCCATGACCACGATTCCGCCCTTGCCACGGGCCTTGAGGCCGGGGCCGAAGCGGCGGATGATCTGCATCGGCGAGGTGATGTTGAGGTCGATGACCTTCTGCACCTGTGCCATGTCGGACTCGACGAACTCGGCACCGTAGGTGTTGGCGCCGGCGTTGAGCACGATGAGACCGAGGTCCAGGTCCTCGCAGGCGGCGGCGATCGTGTCGGTCGAGCCGGCCTCGGTGAGGTCGGTGGAGACGACGCGGCACTCGACACCCTTGGCGCGAACGGCTTCGGCGGTTTCCTCGAGGGCCTCGGGTTTGCGGGCGACCAGGACGCAGGAGATGCCCTGATCGGCGAGTCGGAACGCGATCTCGGCGCCCACGCCCTCACTCCCGCCCACGACGAGGGCCCAGGGGCCGTAGGCAGATGCATCGAAAGTCTTCGGATTGACAGGTGTCGACATACTCTGAGGATATGACCAGAGGCAGCGAAAGTCCCGGTTTCGGCGGCGTGCCCCTCCCGGGGCTGCGTGACGACGAGGTGTTCGAGTTCGATGAGGCCAGGAAGCGGTTGGGGGAGTCGTTCGACCCGATCCCCGTTCCGGTGCTCCCACCAGCGGATCCGAACCTCGATCGGGCGGTGGCCGAGTTGCGTCGTCTGCGTGACGCGACGGCGGCGCTGGCCCATTCCGACGTCGAGCTGGGGGACATCGCCGACAAGCTCGCCGAGGTCGCCGACCTCCTCGAGCCGCGGGTCCCGAGCCCGCAGCAGCGCCTGGAGAACATGTGGAAGGGCGCGGGTACCCGCCGTTCGAATCCGGTCAGCGGGCAGGAGAGCCCTCTCGCCCCGCCGATCGACTTCGTGGGCTGTGACGACGGTTCGGTGATGGCCGAGGTGACCATGGGGCCGGCCTATCAGGGCCCTCCGGGCTGTGTGCACGGTGGCATCAGCGCGTTGATCATCGACCACATGATGGGGCTCGCCAACCACTGGGGCGGTCGGTTCGGCATGACCGCCCACTACGAGCTGGACTACCGGTCGCCGACACCGCTGCTGCAGCCGTTGACGTTCCGCTGTTGGGTGCACGAGACCGAGGGACGCAAGACGTGGACGCACGGCACCATCCACGCAGGTGATCGCCTGTGTGTGGAGGCGCGCGGTCTGTTCCTGGAGGCGGGTGTGCCGATCCCGGGGCAGCCGGGGAGCACGTCGACGGTCACCGACGGCAGCCCGTAGTCGCAGGCCGCCGGCGGTCGGGTGCCGTGACAGCGCCCAACCGGGACCCGGCCGCCGGGCCCCGGCCCCGCCTCAGCCCGGCGGGGCGAGTCAGCCCTGCAGGTCGAGCTGGACGACCTTCTGCAGGTAGGGGGAGATCACGTCGGTGAGGCCGGTGGCGAGCTCGTCGGGATCCTCGGGTGGCAGCGAGATGAAGCTGATCCCGATCCGGGCGATGATCGAGGCCGCCAGTCGTGCCTGGGCGCGGTCGATCTGCATCCAGCTGTCGGACAGCGCCGGGGTGAGCACCTCGGTCGCCCGTTCGATGAGCGGTCCGGCCTCGGTGGTGATCAGGCGCAGCAGGTCCGGCTTGATGTCCCCGGTGAGCAGGGCGCGGATCAGGGGGTCGCGGCGGCTGGAGAGCAGGAAGCCGTTGATCCCCTCGCTCAGCGCCGTCTCGATCTGCCCGGGGTGGCGGTTGATCGAGTCACGGATCTCGCCGGCGAACGTCTCGGACAGCTGCAGCGCGTACGCCTGGGCGAGGCCCTGGCGGTTGCCGAAGGTGCTGTACAGGGTCTGCCGGCTCAGCCCGGCGGCCTTGGCCACATCCGACATGGTGACCGCCGACCAGTCGCGGCTCTCCAACAGGCCGTGCATCGCGTCGAACACCGCGGAGCGTAGCGGTCTGCGTTCCCGTCGGTTCCCTGCGGGGGAGCGGCTGTCGGTGGTCGAGCGGTGACGCGGCATGGGGACCATTGTCCCCGATATCGGCCGCCCGGCGCTCACGGCCTACCTGACAGGCAGGAAGTCGACCTTGTCGCGCACCCCGCAGTCCGAGCAGGTCCACGTGTCGGGGACGGCTGACCAGGGGGTTCCGGGCGGGAATCCCTCCCGGGGTAGTCCGGCGGCCTCCGAGTAGCGGTTGCCGCAGCCCGGGCACACGTACTCACCGGTCGGGGAGGTCTGGTCCGTCGCGATGTCGGTGTCCACGATGACCTCGTCGGTGGCGGTGGCGGTGGCGGCTGAGGTGGCGGTCGCAGTGCCGGTTGCGGTGGCGGCGGGCTCGCTCCGCGTGTCCGCGGCGTCGCCGGCCCCCGTCCCCCCGGCCGCGTAGCGGGCGAGGATCTTGTCCCGCTTGGAGGGCTGGATGTTGGCGCGGGTGATGTCGCCGTCGTAGTGGGCCAGGACGCGCTTGTCCATGACCCTGCGCCACAGCGGCGGGATGTAGGCCACGACCATCATGGCCGCGTACCCGGACGGCAGCTGCGGGGCCTCGTCGAAGCTGCGCAGCACCTGGTAGCGCCGCATCGGGTTGGCGTGGTGGTCGGAGTGGCGCTGCAGGTGGTACAGGAAGATGTTGGTGACCAGGTGGTCGGAGTTCCAGGAGTGTTCGGGGCGGCAGCGCTGGTAGCGGCCGGAGGAGGTTTTCTGCCGCAGCAGCCCGTAGTGCTCGAGGTAGTTGACGACCTCCAGCAGGGAGAAGCCGAAGACCGCCTGGGCGATGAGCCACGGGGCGACCTGCCAGCCGAACACCGCGATGAGCGCGCCGTAGAGCACGACGGTCATGAGCCAGGCGTTGAGGTTGTCGTTGCGCAGGGTCCACGGTCCGCGTCCCTGGCGGCCCAGCCGTTCCTTCTCGAGTGACCACGCGGACCTCAGCGATCCCCACACACTGCGCGGCAGGAACGCCCAGAACGACTGGCCGAAACGCGCGCTGGCCGGGTCCTCTGGGGTGGCGACGCGCGCGTGATGGCCACGGTTGTGTTCGACGAAGAAGTGACCGTAGCCGGTGGTGGCGAGCGCGACCTTGGACAGCCACTTCTCGCTGCCGGCGATCTTGTGGCCGAGTTCGTGGGCGGTGTTGATGCCGATGCCGCCGGTGATCGCGACGGTCCAGGCCACGCCGATCGACGCGGCGATGCCGAGCCCGCCGTCGTACCCGAGCCACGACAGGTCGTCCGAGCTCCACAGGTAGCAGGCCATGACGAGCGCGCCGTACTGGAACGGCAGGTAGAGGTAGGTGCACCAGCGGTAGAAGGGGTCGGCCTCGAGCCGGTCCATGACCTCGTCGGGCGGGTTCTCGCCGTCGACCCCGATCTTGTAGTCGCCCCATGGCACGGCCACGTAGACGAGGAACGGCAGCAGGTACCACGAGACGGTGGCGGCCACGCCCCAGCCGAGCGCGTTGAAACCCGCCACCAGGGGTAGCGACAGGAACAGGCCGAGGGCGGGGATGAGGCCGAGCAGCCACAGGTAGCGCTTGGCGTCGGTCCACGCGTACGGCTCGACCTCGGCGTGGTGGGTGTGGCCGTGCTCGTGCGCGTGCTGGTCGGGGGCGTGCTCGTCGCCGCGGTGCTCGGCGGCGCCCCCGTCGGTGGGCCGGATGTACTCGGTGCTGGACATCGCTGACAACCTTCCCGGAAGAACTCCTGTGTGGCATACGCCACTGCCTGGCTTCAACTCTAGACAAATGACCGCGCCGTGTCTAGACACTGAGCCTTTATTTGTCCAGCGGCGTGGGATGGCGATCGCGAGCCGGGGCCGGGCGGTGGTGGTGCGAAGGGCGGCGGGGGCGCCGCCGGTCACGCTCCCGATGACGACGACGACGCCTTCTCCCACCCGGGCGGGCCGGAATATCCGGGCCGTCGAAACGGTTGTACCGACAGATCGTCGGAGCCGGTTTTCCGACAGGGAAGGAGTGGCCCGACGTGACGATGCAGCAGGCAGCCATGCGCACGCTGATGCGGGCCGAGAAGAACAACATCTCGCTCGATCGCAGCGTGTTCACGCGCGAGAACTTCCGCCGGATCGGCCTCTTCGCGCGGCCCCACACCAAGCGGATCGTCATCTTCCTGGTGCTGTCGGTGTTCGGCGCCTCGCTCGCCGTGTTCACGCCCCTGCTCGCCGGCCGGGTGGTCACCGCGATCGTGGACCACGACTCGGTCCGGGTCGTGCTCCTGCTCGCGGCGGCGATCGCCGTGATCGGGATCGTCGAGGCCGTCAACGCGGTCTTCACCCGCCTGTGGTCCGCGCGCATCGGCGAGGGCCTGATCCTCGACCTGCGACGCGCGGTGTTCGACCACGTGCAGACCATGCCCGTCGCCTTCTTCATGCGCACCCGCACCGGCGCCCTGGTCAGCCGCCTGAACAACGACGTGATGGGCGCCCAGCGGGCCTTCTCCGACACGCTGTCCGGGGTCGTGTCCAACCTCGTGCAGCTGGCGTTGACGCTCATCGTCATGGCCGGCATCAACTGGCAGCTCACCGCGCTCTCGGTGCTGCTGCTGCCGATCTTCCTGTTCCCGGCCAGGTTCGTCGGCCGACGACTGGCCAGGCTGCGCCGCGAGGCCTCGGATCTCAACGCGTCGATGAACGACCAGATGACCGAGCGGTTCAACGCCGGCGGCGCCACCCTGGTCAAGCTCTTCGGCCGCCCGGAGACCGAGTCCGCCGAGTTCGCCGCGCGGGCCGGTCGCGTCCGGGGCATCGGCGTGCGCACCGCGCTCCTGATGAGCGTGTTCATGAACTCGCTGACCCTGGTCTCGACCCTCGCACTGGCCCTAGTCTACGGCCTGGGCGGCTGGTTCGCGTTGAACGGCGGCATGGACGCCGGGTCGGTCGTCGCGCTCGCCCTGCTGCTCACCCGGCTGTACGGCCCGCTCACCTCACTGGCCAACGCCCCCATGGACGTGGTCACCGCGATAGTCAGCTTCGAGCGGGTCTTCGAGGTGCTGGACCTGGAGCCCCTGCTGTCGGACGCCCCCGACGCCGTCGACGTCCCGGCCGGGCCGGTCACCATCGAGTTCGACGACGTGCGCTTCTCCTACCCGTCCGCCGACAAGGTCTCCCTGGCCTCCCTGGAGGAGGTCGCGGTTCTCGACAACCGCGGTGGCGAGGAGGTGCTCCACGGGGTCTCCTTCCGCGCGGAGCCGGGCCAGATGGTCGCCCTCGTCGGCTCCTCCGGGGCGGGGAAGTCCACCATCGCCTCTCTGCTGCCGCGCCTCTATGACGTCGACTCGGGCGCCGTGCGGGTGGCCGGACTCGACGTGCGGGAGGTGACGTCGTCGTCGTTGCGTCGCACCGTCGGCATGGTCACCCAGGACGGCCACCTCTTCCACGACACGATTCGCGCCAACCTGACCTTCGCGCGACCCGACGTCTCCGACGACGCGGTGTGGGAGGCGCTGCGGCGCGCGCGGCTGTCCGAGCTCGTCCGATCCCTGCCCGACGGCCTCGACACGGTGATCGGGGACCGCGGGTACCGACTCTCCGGCGGCGAGCGGCAGCGCCTGACCATCGCCCGGCTGCTCATCGCGTCGCCGTCGGTCGTGGTGCTCGACGAGGCCACCAGTGCACTCGACTCGACCAACGAGTCCGCCGTGCAGGAAGCCCTCGCCGAGGCCATGGCGCACCGTACCTCGCTGGTCATCGCGCACCGGCTGTCCACTGTGCGGGCCGCCGACCAGATCCTGGTGCTCGAGGCAGGACGCGTGGTGGAGTCGGGAACGCACACGGAACTGCTCGCGGCGGGCGGCCGCTACTCCGAGCTCTACGAGACCCAGTTCGCGGAGCAGGAGTAACCCGACCCCGCCCCACCGCGCCGACCATCCGCTCGCGCGCCTGCGCCGCCCGCGCCCAGCCCCGCCGCCCGCGCCGCCCGCGCCCGCCACGCTGACCATCCCCTCGCGCGCCTGCGCACCTGCGCCCGCCACGCCGCCCGCCCCTCGACGTTGAGTCGTTTTGTGCAGTGTTTTCCCAGGGGATTTGCGGGCGGTGGCTGTCGGAGCGACTCAACGTGTGGGCTGTCTGGTGCCTGGGCGCCTGCGTCTCGGTGTTGAGTCGTTTTGTGCAGTGTTTTCCCTGGGGATTTGCGGGCGGTGGCTGTCGCAGCGACTCAACGCGTCGGCCGAGACGTATCGGCCGGGACGCGTCGGCCGGGGCGTGTGGGCCATCTGGCGCCTGCACGCCTGCGCGCGTGGGCGGGCGGGCCTCAGCTCTCCAGGTGCAGACCAAGCTCACGCGCGGCCAGCGCCGCGTACTTGGAAGTCTGCTCGAAGGCCGACTCGAGAGGGTTGGCGTCGGTGACGTCGGCGATCTCGTTCCACCGTTCGGCCACGATCTCGGGGGTACGGGCACCCTCGGG
>DWWG01000131.1 GCA_019119875.1 Candidatus Dietzia intestinigallinarum
CGCGTTCCGATGGTCGTCCAGCGGGTTCACGATGAGGTCGAATAGTCGACCAGATGCAACTTCGCTCGGAAGTGCCCATATCCGCTCCTCACCGTGAACTCGCGCCCCCGCCGAAGCGCGTGCGGGAGTGCGGGGCGAGGAGCGGATCTGCCTGACCCCCCGGGGGGAGCGGGGTGGGCGTCAGGGGACAGGGACAGGGTCGGCGTCAGTGGCCGGCGGTCTCGGACTCGCACATGCCCTGCAGTGCGCACGAGCCGCAGCCGCCGGTCACCCCGCAGTCGTCGGCGGGGTCGGTGGAGCCATCGGCGGGGGTGCAGACGCCGCCGGTGTCGCGTGCCGCGCCGCCTGCCGTGGTGGGGGAGCAGTCGCCGGCCTCGGCGCTGCCGGAATGGCCGCCGCAGCCGCCCGGTCCGCAGCCGCAGCCGTCCTCATCACCCTGTTCCGCCTGCCAGATGGCCGCCGCGCGTGCCCCGGCGATGCCGGCCACGTTGAGCAGTGCGAGCGCGATGGCTACCGCGACGACGACGACGACCCCGCCGATCCAGCCGCCGATCAGTCCCTGGGCGAGCGTTCCGAGCAGCAGCACGAGGCCCGATCCGAGGAAGGCGGGTCCGGCGGCCCGGTTGGCCAGCTCCCAGGCCTCCGGGGAGCGGCGCGTCTCCGGGGTGCGCACCCCCAGCACGTCGTTTCCGGGCAATCTGCCGGTCAGTGCGAGCAGGCCGGTGCCGCCCACCACGAGGGCCAGCACCACCAGAAGCACCGAGACCACCACGAGCACTGCGTTCACGTCTATGAGGGTACGCCCGGGGCGCCGGAACTCCGAGTCGCCGCGGAATCCTGCGGGCCCCCGCCGGTGCCCTCCAGCAGGGCCAGAAGGCGGGCGAGCTCACGCTTGTCGTCGTCGTCCAACCGGTCCAGGAAGACCCGCCGCACAGTGGCCACGTGGTCCGGCGCGGCCTTCTCGATCTCGCGCAGGCCCTCGTCGGTCGCGGAAACGAACGCCCCGCGTCCGTCCTCGGGGCAGCTCGTGCGCCGGACGAGTCCGCGTGCGGCCATGCGGGTCACCTGGTGCGAGACGCGGCTGCGTTCCCACATCAACGCGTCGGCGAGCGCGGTCATGCGGAGTGGGCCGTCGGCCTCGCTGAGATGAACCAGCACCTCGAACTCGGGCTCGGTCAGTCCCGATGTGGTCTTGAGGTCGCGCTGGATCTCCAGGTGGATGCTGCGCTCAAGCGCGAGGAAGGTGCGCCAGAGGGCTGCTTCCTCGGCATCGAGCCACCTCACCTGTTCGGTCATGCCCTCATCCTAGCCCGTAGTTGACATGACACATAGCGCACGGGTAGATGTACATGACGTATCACATAATGCCGCCGGTTCTCGTGAGACTGTCGGCCCGGATGGTTGGACAACCCGGGCGGCAACGGCGAAATCCGGAGCAACCAACGAAAGGACTCCCATGACCACCTCCACCCGTCCCGCCGCCGTCGAGCCGTCGACCACCCTCCTGCCGGTACCCGGCGCCGTCCGCGATCTCGGCCTGCTGCTCGCCCGCGCCCTGCTGGGTGTCGTCCTGATCGTTCACGGTGGACAGAAGCTGTTCAGCAACGGTGTCGAGGGCACCGGGGCGTTCTTCGAATCGGTCGGTGTGCCGGCCGCCCGGGCCGCGGCCGGTTTCGCCGGGACCGTCGAGCTGGTCGGGGGGATCCTGCTCGTCCTGGGGCTGCTGACCCAGCTGGTGGCTGTTCTCGTGGTGGTCGTCATGGCCGGTGCCTACATCTACGTCCACCAGGCCGCCGGCATCTACGCGGCTGACGGCGGCTGGGAGCTCGTCGCCGTGATCGGGCTCGCCGTGGTGGTCTTCGGCCTGGTCGGCCCCGGCCGCTACAGCCTCGACGCACTGATCGCCGGACGTCGCTCCGCCACGGCCTGACGCGGCCCGCGACCCGGGTGCCACCCCGTCGAGTTACTCGTCATCAGCGAGATCCAGACTGCGTGTCGCAACGCTGATGATGAGTAACTCGCCGATGTTGAGCAGAATCGGGGAGCTGGCGGGAGCGGGCCGTCTCTCCGGGCGCGTTGATCCCGCCCGGCGCGCGGACGCCGCCGCCGGCCCTCCCGACCGTCCACGCTGACGCGGCCCGACCCGACCCAGGGTTTAGGCTGGACACGGCCTACGTGTGGGCACCGGCGAGACCAGGGAGAGCAGACGACGTGAGCAGCAGCGACCAGACCGTCACCGGCGAGCAGTCCGAGACCGGACCGACCCACCGATACGGAGCGGCACTGGCCGGCGAGATCGAATCGCGCTGGCAGACTGAATGGGCGCAGCGTGGCACGTTCGAGGCCCCCAACCCCGTCGGGCCGCTCGCCGCCACCGACGGCTCCGCGCCGCCGGAGGACAAGCTGTTCGTCCAGGACATGTTCCCCTACCCCTCGGGCGCGGGCCTGCACGTCGGACATCCCCTGGGATACATCGCCACCGACGTGTTCGCCCGCTACAACCGCATGCTCGGCACCAACGTGCTGCACACCCTCGGCTATGACGCGTTCGGCCTGCCCGCCGAGCAGTACGCCGTGCAGACCGGCCAGCACCCGCGCGTGACCACCGAGGCCAACATCGCCAACATGGAGCGTCAGCTCGGGCGTCTCGGCCTGGGGCATGACCGCCGCCGCGTGTTCGCCACCACCGACACCGACTTCTACCGCTGGACCCAGTGGATCTTCCTGCAGATCCACGACTCCTGGTACGACCCCGAGGCACCCGCCCGCACCACCGACGGCGGCGAGCACCCCACCCGCACCGGCCGCGCCCGCCCCATCGCCGAGCTGCGCGAGCAGTTCGCCTCCGGCGCCCGCCCGCTGCCCCCCGAGTACGCCGGACGCACCTGGGGCGACCTCACCCCGGCCGAGCAGGAGAAGATCCTCGACTCGCACCGGCTCGTCTACCTCTCCGACTCGCTGGTCAACTGGTGCCCCGGCCTGGGCACGGTGCTGGCCAACGAGGAGGTCACCGCCGAGGGACGCTCGGAACGGGGGAACTTCCCCGTCTTCCGCAAGAACCTCTCCCAGTGGATGATGCGGATCACCGCCTACGCCGACCGCCTCATCGACGATCTGGACCGCCTCGACTGGACGGACAAGGTCAAGTCCATGCAGCGCAACTGGATCGGCCGCTCGCAGGGCGCCCGCGTCCGCTTCGCCGTCGCAGACCAGTCCATCGAGGTGTTCACCACCCGCCCCGACACCCTGTTCGGCGCCACCTACATGGTCCTGTCACCCGAGCACCCGCTGGTCGACGAGCTGGCCGGGCCGTTCTGGCCCGAGGCGCCGGCCAGCGGCCCCGGGGCAGTGGGAGCGGACGGTTCCGCTGGAGCGGGTGCCGCCGCCGAGCTCGACCCGCGCTGGACAGGCGGGTACTCCTCGCCGGTGGAGGCCGTGCAGGAGTACCGCCGCCAGGCCGCCCACAAGTCCGACCTGGAACGCCAGGAGAACAAGGACAAGACCGGCGTCTTCACCGGCTCCTACGCCGTCAACCCCGTCAACGGCGAGCAGATCCCGGTGTTCGTGGCCGACTACGTGCTCATGGGCTACGGCACCGGCGCGATCATGGCCGTCCCGGCCCACGATGCCCGCGACCACGAGTTCGCGACCGCCTTCGGCCTGCCGATCTCGCAGGTCGTCGCGCCGGCCGACGGCTCCCGGATCGACGTGCAGGCCGAGGCCTACGCCGGCGACGGTGTGGCGGTGAACTCGTCCAACGGCGAGGGGCTGAGCCTCGACGGGCTGGGCGTCGACGAGGCCAAGGCCGCCACCATCGCCTGGCTCGAGGGTCAGGGCACCGGCGAGGGCACGGTCCAGTACAAGCTCCGCGACTGGCTGTTCGCCCGCCAGCGCTACTGGGGTGAGCCGTTCCCGGTGGTCTACGACGCCGACGGCGTCCCGCACGCCCTGCCCGAGGAGATGCTGCCCGTCGAGCTGCCCGAGGTGGAGGACTACCAGCCCGTCTCCTTCGACCCGGACGATGCCGACTCGGTGCCGTCCCCGCCGCTGGCCAAGGCCACCGAGTGGATGACCGTCGAACTCGACCTGGGCGACGGGCTGAAGACCTACACACGCGACGCCAATGTCATGCCCAACTGGGCCGGCTCCAGCTGGTACCAGCTGCGCTACATCGACCCCACCAACTCCGAGCAGCTGTGCGCGCTGGAGAACGAGCGCTACTGGACCGGCCCGCGCCCCGAGATCCACGGTGCCGACGATCCCGGCGGTGTGGACCTCTACGTCGGTGGAGTCGAGCACGCCGTGCTGCACCTGCTCTACTCGCGGTTCTGGCACAAGGTGCTGTTCGACCTGGGGCATGTGACCAGCGAGGAGCCGTACCGTCGCCTGTTCAACCAGGGCTACATCCAGGCCTTCGCCTACACCGATGCCCGCGGGGTCTACGTCGAGGCCGCGGACGTGGTGGAGCGCGACGGCGCGTTCTACCGGGACGGCTCGCCCGACGCCCCCGAGGTGTTCCGGGAGTACGGCAAGATGGGCAAGTCCCTCAAGAACGCGGTCTCCCCGGACGAGATCTGCGACGCCTACGGTGCCGACACCCTGCGCGTGTACGAGATGTCCATGGGCCCGCTCGACACGTCCCGGCCCTGGGCCACCAAGGACGTGGTGGGCGCGCACCGCTTCCTGCAGCGGCTGTGGCGCGTGGCGATCGAGGAGTCGACGGGTGAGGCCCGGGTGACCGACGAGGCGCCGTCGGAGGAGGTGCTCAAGGCTCTGCACAAGACCATCGCCGGGGTGCGCGACGACTACGCCGGGCTGCGCGACAACACGGCGATCGCCAAGCTCATCGAGTACGTCAACACCCTGACCAAGGCGTACCCGACCTCCGGGCCGGGGGCGCCCCGCGAGGTGGTGGAGCCGCTCGTGCTGATGGTCGCGCCCGTCGCCCCGCACCTGGCGGAGGAACTGTGGTCGCGGCTCGGTCACACCGAGTCCCTCGCGCACGGGCCCTTCCCCGAGCACGACGAGTCCTACCTGGTCGAGGACTCGGTGGAGTACCCGGTGCAGATCAAGGGCAAGGTGCGCTCCCGCATTACGGTGCCTGCCGACTCCTCGCCGGCCGACGTCGAGGCCGCGGCCCTGGCGGACGCGAAGGTGCAGGAGAACCTCGGTGGCGCGGCGCCGAAGAAGGTGATCGTGGTGCCCGGGAAGATGGTCAACGTCGTCCCCTGATCGACGCATATGCGCCCACCCCGGTGATCCAGCGCGCCCACCCGGGTGATCCAGCGCGCCCACCCGGTGCGCGCATATGCGTCGATCTGGTCGGCCCGAGAGGTTGTGAACTCTTGCGGTCGACCAGACGCCGCATAGGGTCCGGACGATCGACGGCGAGGGCGCATAACTCGGTTGGCGCTCGTCAGCCGATCTCGACGAACGCCACCGACGAGGTCAGCAGCAGGCACGCGGTGGTGAGCATCCACATCGCGTAGGTCGCGAACAGCCACGGCCGCCAGCGGATGTGGCGCGACCACACCTGGTAGGTCTTCCACATCGAGAACACGGCCAGCAGCAGCGACAGCAGCGTGGGGATCACCACCACCTCGACGCGGCCCGCGGTCAGGCACAGTCCGTCCGTGCCCGGGCAGTCCTCGCCGAGGCCGCCGACGAGGAACATGACGATCACCGCGGTCGCCACCACCGCGACCACCGAGAACAGGAAGAAGCGGAAGGCGCGGGCGCCCTCCCTCTCGTTCCGTTCGAGCCGTGCGAGCGGGTCCTCCAGCTCGTCGAAACCCTTGGCGTTCATGGGCGCTTTCCGGCGAATCCGTTGTGTCCGCCCGCCTCGGCTACCTCGTCGACGGTCTCGATCCCCAGCTGCTCGTCCGTGACCGGCGGGAACAGCGGGCCGCCGCCGAAGGCTCCCCGGTGGGAGAGGGGCTCGGCGTCGTCGTCGTTTCTTATCCCGTGCGCGCGCCCGTACTCGGCGGTGATGATCGTGGTGCCGCTCATCGACGCGAGTTCGGGGTCGTCGGCGAGCGCGGCGATCACGCGACCGACGAACGTCGGGTCCTCCGCGCGGTCGAGGGGGAAGCCGTTGAAGTCGGCGGTGCCCAGCGACAGGATGAGCTCGGTGCGGATCAGGCCCAGCCACAGCGAGAGGGTGGACACGCCCGTGCCGGCGAGCTCGTGTGCCATGTCGGAGGCCATCTTGTCCAGGGCGGTCTTGCTCATTCCGTAGAGGACGGTGTGGAACGGCGCGCGGGAGCCGAACGAGGAGATGTTGACGATCAGCCCCGAGCCCTGCGGGACCATCACCTTGGCGGCCTCGACGCTGGCGACGTAGTGCGCGCGCAGGCCGACGCCCATGAGGGCGTCCCAGTCGCTGGCGGGCCGCTCCCAGAACTTGCCGTTGAACCCCATGAAGCCCTTGGGGTTGGTCCAGACGTTGTTGACCAGCAGGTCGAGGCGTCCGGTGTCGGCGACGATTGTCTCGACGACGACGACGATGTCCTCATCCCGGCCGTGGTCGCATTCCACGGCCCGTATCTCGCCGGATGCATCGAGGGCGGCGGCGGCGTTGATGGTGTCCTGCAGTCGCTCGGTGGAGCGGCCGGTGACGTAGACGGTCCAGCCGGCCACGGCGAGGGCGGTGGCGATGCCCTTGCCGACGCCGCGGCTGCCGCCGGTGACGAGGGCGACCCGCTGCGTTGCGCGGTTCTCGGTTGCAGGGTTCGGGGACTGGACGGTCACGACTCGGCTCCTTCGGTGGCGGCGCCCGGGGTGGTGGTGACCTCGGGGTAGGTGACGGTGGCTCCGGTGAGTTCGCGTGTGACCGACCAGCCGGGCGTGAACAGGCACTCGGCCATCACCCAGCGGCCGTTCTCCACCACGTAGACGTCCGAGTACTCGCCGGTGGACAGGGTCTCGGTGCCCTTGTCGCGGTCGATCTGGCGGAACTGCAGTGTCCAGGTGCCGGTGGCCCGGGTGGGCTCGGCGGTGGTGCCGGGCTCGCCGGGGGCGCCGCCGTGGGACCCGGCCGGCTCGATCGTGATGGACGGCATGAAGCCGTGGTGCATGTCGAGGATGCGCGGCCCGCCGTCGGCGGCGGTGGCCAGGGCGATCTGCTCGAAGATCCCGACCATGGTGTCCGGGTCGGTGCGGCCGAGGGGGCCGAAATCCACCACCCCGCCGGAGGACACGAAGCACTCGCGGAAACCGCGGGGATCCTTGGCGTCGCAGGCGCGCCAGTAGCGGTATTTGAGCTGCTCGATCGCCACGCGGGCGCGGGCTTCCACCTCGTAGTCCATGAAGGCCACGTTAGCGTAGGTGCCATGAGCCGAACACTGGTCGAACTGTCCGACCGCTGGGACCTGCAGGACCTCATGACGCGGTACGCGACCTGCATCGATTCCCGCGACTTCGAGGGGCTGGACCGGGTCTTCACGCCCGATGCCCGGGTGAGCTTTGAGGCGTCCGGCGGGCCCGACGACACCTACCCGGCGGTGCGCGCGTGGCTGGCCGAGATGCTGCCGGTCTTCGCCGCCACGCAGCACCTCATGGGCAATCTCGCGGTGGCCCTGGACGGCGACACCGCCAGCGGCCGCTGCATGTGTTTCAACCCCATGGCGCTGAGGCCCACCACGGAGAAGGACCAGCAGGTCTTCTTCTACGGGCTCTGGTACGTGCTGGAGTTCGTCCGCACGGCCGAGGGCTGGCGGATCGCCTCGCTCACGCAGGAGCAGGCGTATCACCACAACCTGCCCTGAGCGGCGGCCCGGGGTGTGGTCGCCTCGCGGATCTCGGGGGGCCGGCCTCGGCTGGGGGGTGGGCGGTGTATCGCCCGGCTGCGGGGGATGCCGTTAACTTAACGGTGGCTCGTGTCTGAGCTCATTGCTACGGTTGCTCCGTGCAGAAAAACGTACTGATGTGTTGGCGACGCGTTCCCGTGTGGTCGCGCGCCGCCCGCTGCGCCTAGACGTAGCGAGAAGCGACGGGCCCGCCGGGGGACGGGAGGGCCGCGTATTGACTCTGGGAGCACCGGCCCGCGCCGGAACCCGGGTCGACGGTCAGGCAGCGGTCTGGCCCAACCTCAGGAGAGACTCAAGGTGACCGTAAGTCCCCGCACCATCCACCCACCGACGCTCCGCGATGCGGATGTTCTGGTCAGTGCGCGCTCGCTGGGCGAGTACGTGGACATGTTCGGATTGGATGAGGCCGATCGGCGACGCCGGATCGTGGACTGCCCCGGCGGCGCCGCCAGCGCGGTGGCGGAGATCTGCGCAGACGGCGGAGACGCGGTGGCGGTGGACCCGCAGTACGCGAGTGGGGCGGAAGAGCTTCGTACCCGGATCCACGCGGACGTGGACCGCGCGGTGGCGCACCTGCAGCGGCGTGAGGTCGACTATGACTGGGACGTCCGTGGCGGACTGGTGGGGCACGAGGCGATCCGGCGGCGGGCCGCCGGGCTGATGCTCGACCATATGGCGGCCGCTCCCGAGCGCTACATCGCCGGCGCACTGCCGGACCTGCCGCTGGCGGATGACTCCGCCGATCTCGTGCTGTGCTCGCATCTGCTGTTCACCTACGCGGACCGGCTCGACACGGCCGACCATGTGGCGGCGATCGTCGAGATGGCGCGCGTGGCGCCGGAGGTGCGGATCTACCCGTTGGTGGACCACGCCGGTAATCCGCTTCCCGAGCTCGTGCGCAGCGTGATCGCCAAGCTCAAGAAGAGCCGCCTGACCAGCCGGATCGAGCCGGTCGTGCGGCCGTTCCAGCTGGCCGCCACCACGCGTCTGGTGGTCGAGCGCAACTGTAAGAGGCGCCCGTAGGGGGCGGGTGCCTACTCGGTCGGGGTGCCGGGGGTCAGCCGCAGGGCCTCCCGGCCGGTGAACGGGGAGACGGCCGCCTCGGTGAGCAGCGGTTCGGGCCCGCCCACCCCGAGGGCCTGGCCGGGGCGGAAGACCGTTCCGTTGGCCAGGGCGTACGCCACGATGTCGCACATCTGGCCGTAGACCGCCGCGGGAGGAGCGGGCACGTCCAGTCGCTCGAGGTCCATCTGGCCGAACCGGCCCATGCCGGTGGTGTAGACGCACGAGGTGGACTCGGATTGCATGCCGGCCCGGATCCCGACGAGGGCCGGAGCGGGCAGCGGATTCCGCACCACCAGGTCGCGGTACGCGGCGGACGGCAGGGTGGTGGCGGCGCCGCCCACGCCCACGGCCACCGCGCCGGGCAGCGCGGTCAGTGCTGCGGTCACGTTCGCGACCGCCAACTCACAGCGCAGTGTCTCCAGGCGGGGGTCCATGTACTCGGGATCGGTCGGCTCGCCGTCGTCGCCCGGCGGTCCCCACCGGAACGCCGCCACCACCACCTGCGACCGGTGCGTGTCCACCACGGCTTCCTGCCCGTTCCACATGGCCAGGTCGGCGGTGTGGCGGGAGGCCTCGCCCTCGGGCACGGGCGAATCGACCGTGGACACGATCACGGTGGCGTCCTCGACGTGGACGGCGGTGGCCGGGTCCTCGTCGGTGCCGGGCTCGACCGCGTAGGAGCCCTCGAAGATCTCCGCGAGCAGCTCACCCACCTCGTGGTGGTCGGGTGCCGGACGGTCGAGGAGGACGAGCGCCAGCGGGACCTGCTTCCAGGACAGGTCCTCACCGGTCTGCGGGTCGATCGGTGGGCCCCCGTCGGCGGGCCGGCCGGGCTGCGGCGTTTCGCTCATGCCCCGAGGCTAGTGCCTGCGCCCCACCCGGGGATCCGCTGCTCCCGCTGGGTGCGTCAGTGGGTGAAGAAGTCGATCACCAGGCGTTCGAACTTGTCCTTCTGCTCGATCATCGCCCAGTGTCCGCAGCGGGAGAAGGCGTGCAGCTCGGCCTTGGGCAGCTGGCGGAACGCGAAGTGGGCCTGCTCGTAGGGGAGCATCCGGTCGTCGCGGCCCCAGATGATCAGGGTCTCCTGGCGGATCTGAGATGCGCGGGCGTACAGCGGGGTGTAGGCGTTCTCGGGCTTGAGGATCGAGCCGAAGATCGAGTACATGCGCTCCACGGCGCCGGGTGCGGTGGCGGCCTCGGTACGGGCGCGGATGAGTTCGTCGGAGACGACCTTCTTGTTGCCGACCATCGTGTCGACCCAAGCGGCCATCTTCTCGTCGGTCGGCTCGGCGAGGAACTCGAATAGACGACGCGAGCCCTCGCTGGGCTCCGGGGTGAACAGCGGCGCGGCGAGTCCGCCGGGGCCCATGAGCGCCATCTTGCGGACGCGGTGCGGGTAGGCCAACGCGGTCTCGCAGGCGACGTTGCCGCCCATCGAGTTGCCCACGATGTCGACCTTCTCGATGCCCTTGGCCTCGCAGAACGCGTCGACGGCCTCTGCCGCGATCTTCGGGTAGGCCTTCTCCCACTCCAGGTCGCCGCTCTTCCCGAAGCCTGGCATGTCCAGCAGGATGGTGTGGAAACGCTCGGCGAAGACTGGGAAG
>DWWG01000016.1 GCA_019119875.1 Candidatus Dietzia intestinigallinarum
AAAGTTACGGCGGCCACAGCGGCAGGGAAACGCCCGGTCCCATTCCGAACCCGGAAGCTAAGCCTGCCAGCGCCGATGGTACTGCACTCGCGAGGGTGTGGGAGAGTAGGTCACCGCCGAACACAACTTCACACGCAGCGGGAGGGACAGACACGTCCCTCCCGCTGCCGCTATTTCCGATCAACCGGCTGCAAGCCCGAACACGAGCCGAGCCCCGGTGCACGTAAGGTGAACGACGTGAACGATTCCCGGTCAGACAGTGCAGAACACTCACCTCGCCGAGGCGACCGCGACATACCCCGCCGAGGCGACCGGGCCGGCAACGCGAAAAAGCGGGACAACAGCTCCTATGGCGAACGTCGCGGCAAACGCTACGACGGACGCGGGGCGGACAAGACCGCCACCCACGGACACCGTGGAGGACCCCGAGCCGACGGTGGCCCCCGGAGTGACAGCGGATCCCGACACGACGGTGGCCCCCGACACGATCGGGGCTCCCGGCACGACGGCGGCGTCGATCGACATGATGCCGGCCCCGATCGCGGTGACGGACCCCGACGCGCCGCGCGCAGCAGCGACGGACGCAGAGGCCCGGACTTCCGCGGACGGGGACGCGGCGGCGGAGATCGCCGGAACCCCGGCGGTCGGCGAGACGGCGGAGAAAGACGCCACGGTGCCGACCGCCCGGGGCCCGGCAGGCCCGGACAGGACATCCGGGCCGCGGCTCGGGCTGATGAACCCGCGCTCCCGGAGGACATCGAGGCAACCGACCTCGATCCGGAGGTTCGACGGGATCTGCGAAGTCTCGACAAAGCCAACGCCGAGACCGTGGCCAAGCACCTCGTCGCCGCGATGTACCTGGTCGACGACGACCCGGATCTCGCGCTCGCACACGGTCGGGCCGCCAAGAACCGCGCCGGCCGCATCGGGGTGGTACGCGAAACACTCGGCGTTCTCGCCTACCGCGCAGCCCAGTGGTCCGAAGCTCTCGCCGAACTCCGGGCCGCACGCCGCATCTCCGGCGGCCCCGGGCTGCTGGCGATGATGGCCGACTGCGAGCGGGGACTGGAACGCCCCCAGCGGGCCATAGAACTTGCACGGGGCGACGAATCGCGACAACTCGACGGCGATGACCTCGTCGAACTCCGAATCGTCGAGGCCGGGGCCCGGATCGACATGGGCCAGGTCGATGCCGCACTCGTCACCCTTCAGGACGCCGGCGTCTCACCCGACGCCCGAGGCGAATCAGCTGCGCGGCTCGACTACGCCTACGCCGAGGTTCTGCTGGCCGCCGGCCGGAAAGCCGAAGCCGCGGAATGGTTCGGCCACGCCGTGGCCGCCGACCCGGAGGAGAACACCGACGCGAAAGCGCGTCTGGCTGAGCTGGAGGACTGACGACGCCGTGACTTCTCGCACTCTCGCCTCCCGTCATGACTCGCTCCTCGTCGATCTCGACGGCACCCTGATCCGCGGAACGCAACCGATCCCGGGCGTGGCCGAAGCGCTCGAGGCGTCCGGACTGCCGGTGGTGTACGTGACCAACAACGCGAGCCGCGCACCCTCGGACACGGCGACCCACCTTCAGGGCCTGGGGTACTCGGCTCGACCTGAAGAGGTGATGACGAGCGCGCAGGCGGCCGTCGTGATGCTCGCCGACCACGTGGCCGACGGAGCGAAGGTTCTGGTGGTGGGCCACGACAGTTTCCGCGATCTCGCCCGACAGGCCGGCTACGAAGTGGTTCGTTCCGCAGACGACCACCCCGAGGCCGTTCTGCAGGGACTGTCCCGTGAACTCACCTGGTCCGACCTCGCCGAAGGCTGCCTGGCTATCCGCACCGGCATCCCGTGGATCGCGTCGAACACCGACGCGACCCTGCCCACCGAAAGGGGACTCCTGCCGGGTAACGGCTCCCTCGTCACCGCCATGAAGACTGCGACAGACCGTGAACCGGTGGTCGCCGGTAAACCGGCCGCGGGAGTCCTGCACGCTGCAGCCGCGCTCGCGGATGCGAAGCGCCCGCTCGTCATCGGCGACCGCCTCGACACCGACATCGAGGGTGCGGTGGCCGCAGGGATGCCGGCCCTGATGGTGCTGACCGGAGTCCACGGGCCCTCCGACCTCCTGGCAGCGCCACCGTCCCGGCGCGCGACCCACCTCGCGTACGACCTGTCCACCGTGAACGCGAACGGCGAGGATTCCCGGATCGCCACCGCCGACGAGATCATCGGCTCCGTCGTGGGCGGAGTACTGCTCGTGGAGGAGCTGCCGACCGGTCTCGAGGGCGTCGCACTGGCCCGCGCCGTCATCCGCCACGGGTGGGAGCACGGGGCAGCCCGCGTGGATGCGGTTGCTCCGACGGTCAGGTCCCGCCTGGCGGATGCAGGGTTCGTCGTCGGCTAGCGTGGAGCACGTGAGCACACCCGCACCGCACCCGCGTCCCGGGCCGACCGGGCCGGACATCGACGAACTTCGTGTCGCGTTCGACGACCTGCTGGCCGACTCGGCAGCCACCGACGCAAACGGGGACCACGACGGCGCGGCGAGCGTGCGCGATGAGCAGGTGGCCGCGCTCGACGCAGCCCACGAGCTGCTCGCAGACGCATTGACGGCACTGGACGCGCAACGCTGATGGCGGCACGACGGAGGCGACTCGACGCCGAACTCGTCCGGCGCAAGATGTGCGACAGCCGCGAACGCGCACGAGCGCTCATCGCCGACGGTCGGGTGATCGTCAACGGTGTGGCAGCGTCCAAACCCGCCACTCAGGTGGAGCCGACCACGTCGATAGCGCTGACCGCCTCGGACGAACCCGACTGGGCCTCCCGCGGGGCGCACAAGCTGCTCGGCGCCCTCGACGCCTTCGAGATCGTCGTGGAAGGCGCGCGGTGCCTGGACGCGGGCGCATCCACCGGCGGATTCACCGACGTGCTACTGACCCGCGGTGCGGCTCGCGTCGAAGCCGTAGACGTGGGTTACGGACAACTCGTGTGGCGACTACGCAACGACGACCGCGTGGGGGTGCACGACAAGACCAATGTGCGCTCGCTGGCACCGGAGGACATCGGGGGAGAGGTGGATCTCGTGGTCTCCGACCTGTCATTCATCTCATTGGCGCTGGTGCTTCCGGCACTGGCCCGATGCGTCCGGCCCGGCGGTGATCTGCTGCCCATGGTCAAGCCCCAGTTCGAAGTCGGACGTGACCGGGTCGGACAGGGCGGGGTCGTCCGGGACCCGGGGCTGCGGATCGAGTCCGTGACCGGGGTCGCCCGCACTGCCGCGGCACTCGGACTGGAGACACGGGGATGTGTGGCCAGCCCGCTGCCCGGCCCCTCCGGGAACGTGGAGTACTTTCTGCATCTGCGCGACGTGGGAGAGACGGAACAGGTGGAACTTACCGACAGTGCAGTAGACGCGATCCGAACCGCGGTCGAGGAGGGTCCCCGATGACAGGCACGAAGCCCCCGGCTCCGGGTCGGCGGATTCTGCTCGAGCCCAACATCGGGCGGCCGGACATCGTGGCCACCGTCGCCCAGGTGGTGCGGGCCTGTGCGGGCCACGACATCGCCGTCCGCATGCTTGAGGACACCAGCTCGCATGTGGCCACCGGGATCGCTGTGGAGACCGTCCCCGACACGCCCGACGCGGCCGACGGTTGCGAGCTCGTCCTGGTACTGGGAGGGGACGGCACCTTCCTCCGGGCGTGCCAGTACGCCAACGCCGCAGACGTCCCGGTGCTCGGCGTGAACCTCGGGCACATCGGGTTCCTGGCCGAGTCCGAGGTCGAGTCGCTCAGCGGTGTCGTCGAACAGATCGCCGCACGCGACTACCGGGTGGTCGAGAGAATGACCGTCGAGGCGACGATCATCAACGGGGACACCGTGCTCGGGCGGGACTGGGCGCTCAACGAGGTGAGTATCGAGAAGGTGTCACGGCAGGGAGTGCTCGAGGCTTCCGTCGAGATCGACGGCCGGCCCGTGAGCGACTACGGGTGCGACGGCATGCTCGTGTCCACACCGACGGGATCCACCGCGTACGCGTTCTCGGCCGGTGGACCGATCGTGTGGCCCGAACTCGACGCGATCCTGGTCGTGCCGAACAACGCCCACGCGTTGTTCGCCCGACCGATGGTGGTCGCGCCCACCTCGAGGGTCGCGGTCGAGACGGGCGTGAGGTCCGTGCCCTGCGTGGTGGTCCTCGACGGGCGACGGACGATCGACGCGCCGCCCGGCAGCCGCGTGGAGGTCGTCCGCGGAAGTCGGCCGGTCAAATGGGTCAGGCTGGACGACTCCCCGTTCACCGATCGCCTGGTGACCAAGTTCGAGCTGCCCGTCACGGGGTGGCGCGGACGGTCAGGTGTCCGCCCCCTCGCCTAGGGTGGTTGCGTGCTCACGGAACTCCGGATCAGTGGTCTAGGCGTCATCGACGAGGCCGTCGCCGAGTTTTCGCCCGGCCTGTCGGTCCTCACCGGCGAGACCGGTGCCGGGAAGACGATGGTGGTCACAGGCCTGAGATTGCTGGCCGGAGGGCGTGCCGACCCCGGCCGGGTCCGTCGCGGTGCGGACAAGGCCCTCGTCGAGGGCCGATTCGACCTGAACGCGTCCGCCACGATGGACGCCACGGATCGACGCGAACTGGACGAACTACTGGAGAACTCCGACGCCGAGCTGGACGAGGACGGCAGTGTGATCGCCGTGCGTCGTGTCGGGGCGGACGGTCGGTCCAGAGCCCGTCTCGGCGGGCGGTCGGTACCCGCGGGGACACTCGCACGCTTCTGTGCGCCGGTGCTCGCGGTGCACGGGCAGAACGACCAGCTACGCCTCCTGCGTGCGGACCATCAACGTGACGCCGTCGACACCCACGGCGGAGACGCGGCACGATCGGCGCTCGACGCCTACCGTGACTCCTACCGCCGCTGGCGTGAGGCCGAGACGTCGCTGGCAGAACGTACGGGCAGGGCCCGCGAGCTGGCGCGTGAGGCCGACCTGTTGCGGATGGGGCTGGAGGAGATCGACGGACTGAACCCGCAGCCGGGGGAGGAGGCCGAACTCGACGCCCTCATCCGCCGGTTGACCGATTCGGAGGAACTCCGGGAGATCGCGGGTGCCGCGCACGGGTTCCTCGCCGGTGACGGCGAGAGCGTCGAACCGGTGGTCGGGGAGCTGGACCAGCTGCGGCAGCGGCTGGCCGGCGCCGGCGATCCCGCACTCGATCCCATCGCCACGAGCATCGGTCAGGCCGTTGCCGCGTTGGGTGATGCCGCCACCGAGCTCGGCCTCTACCTGGCCGAACTGCCCGTGGACGCCGCGGATCTGGATTCTGCTCTGGCACGGCGGCACGAGCTGCGGGCCCTCACCCGCAAGTACGGCACGGATGTGGACGACGTGATCGCCTGGGCCGAGAAGGCCCGCGTCAGGCTGACCGAGGTCGACACGTCCGATTCCGCGGTGGCAGAACTGCAGTCCGAGGTCGCCGGCCTGGCCGACGAGGTGGCCGAACGGGGCGCGGCTCTGACGAAGGTCCGCCGCGCGGCGGGCGAGGACCTGGCCGAACGCGTCTCCGCCGAGCTCGCGGAGCTGTCGATGGGCGGGGCCCGGCTCGCGGTGCGGATCACTCCGGCCGGGGACGGACTCGCCGGTGCGACCGAGTCCGGACTCGACGACGTGGCCCTCGAGCTGGAAGGCCCCTCGGGTGCGGTGCCGTTGGGCAAGGGGGCCTCGGGCGGCGAGCTCTCGCGAGTGATGCTCGCCCTGGAGGTGGTGCTGGCCGAACGCTCCGGGGGAGGCACGCTGGTGTTCGATGAGGTCGACGCCGGAGTCGGTGGCCGCGCGGCGTTGAGTATCGGCAGGCGGCTGGCCTCTCTCGCGCGTACCCATCAGGTCATCGCGGTGACCCATCTCGCCCAGGTCGCGGCATATGCGGACACTCATCTGGTCGTCCACAAGGACACGGACGCCGGGGGCGGCTCCACCGTTGTCTCGGGTGTCCGGCCGGTGGCCGATTCGGACAGGGTCACGGAGTTGGCGAGGATGCTCGCCGGTATGGAGGACACCGACACCGGCCTGGCCCACGCACGTGAACTGTTGGAGAAGGCACAGAGACAAAAGTCTCAAGCTCAAGTCGACCGTTAGCCAGACACGCCGGTACGCCTCCCTGATCACTTGAATCACACGAGTGATACTCCTGCACATGAAGATGTCGGGTCTGCTCAATCGTCGTTCCACCGACCTCGCCGGAATAGTCGGTGCCCTCCGTCAGATCCCCGCAGGGGCTCCGGCGCCCCGGAGACTCGGGGCGAAGGACGTGGCGGTGCTCGATCTCAACCGCACCTCGGCTGAGACCGCCCGCGCGGTGGTCGACGCCGGTGTGGCGGCTGTCGTGCACGTGCCGAGGTCGGGTGAGGAGATGCTGCCCCGTGCCGCGTACCGGATCCTCGCCGGGTCCACGGTGCCGGTCATCGAGGACGCCGACCTGTCCGACGTCCCGGACGGCACCCGCGTCCGCATCGACGAGGGAGTGGTCTACGCCCTCAAGTCCGATGACGAGCTCGCGACCGGCCGCGAAGCAGGGTCCGCGACCCTGCTCGCCGAGGTCGACTCCGCCGAGAACGCCTACGTGGAGTCGGCGCTGGCCCACCTCGCCAATGCCACCGAATTCCTGAGCATCGAGCACCAGCTCCTCCTCGACGGCGAAGGCCTGCCGCAGATCGACGTCGACTTCGTCGATCGCCACGTCCTGGTGGTGACCGGGGACGAGGCCTCGAAGGGGCAGCTCGCAGACCTCAAACCCTTCATCCGTGAGTACCGTCCCGTTCTGGTCGGTGTGGACGGGGGCGCCGAGCTGCTGCGCGCGGCCCGGCTGACGGCCGACGTCGTCGTCGCCACCCCCACCGAGGTCTCCGAGGAGGTGCTCACCGACGCCGCGGTGCTGGTGGTCCCCGCCGACCGCGACGGCCGGGCGGAAGGCCTCGAGCGGATCACGGACCTCGGCCTGGGGGCGACGACGTTCCCCGCGGCGGCCACCGCCCGGGACATGGCGCTGCTGCTCGCGTTCCACGGCGGCGCCGAGATGATCGTCACCACCGGCGAGAACCGCGGGCTCGAGAACGCCTTCGGCACGTCCTCGGCACCGTCGTCGACGATGGTCGACACCACCGTGTCGGCCCGCCTGGTCCACGCCGACGCCTGCTCGACCCTGTACCGCTCGCGTGGTGCCGGCATCGGACTGGCACTGCTCGTGCTCGCCGCGCTCGCCGCCGTGGCCGTCGTGGTCGTGGCGCGTGACTCCGCACAGGACCTGCTGGTCTGGGCTGTCGAGACCTGGAACTCCTTCGCCCTGTGGGTCCAGGGACTCTTCCGGTGATCTCCCTACGTCGCCACGTCCTCACCCTGGTCGCGGTCTTCCTCGCACTCGCGGTGGGGGTGGTGCTCGGATCGACCTCCGTGGCGACGTCCATCCGCGACGCGGTGGTCGACCGAGAGGAGACGACGGCGGGGCGGCTCGAATCCGCGGAACAGGAACTGAGCCGGACACGACTGGAAGCCGAACGCCTCAACTCGATGGTCGGGGATCTGACCCCCGCGGTGGCCGACGGCAGATTGTCCGACAGGCCGGTCCTCGTGGTGGTGGCGCCGGGAGCGTCCGCCGAGGAGGCCGACGCGGTCTCCGAGGCCGTCGCCGCAGCCGGCGGCATCGATGCCGGTCGTATCCGACTCACCGATCGCGCCGTCGACCCCGAGGCGGACTCCGAACTCGCGGCACTCGTGGCCAACCTGCCCATCGGTACCGCGCCCGCACCCGACGCCGACCTCGGAACCCAACTCGGGACCGCTCTCGGACGAGCGGCCCTGCTGCGCAGCGAAGACGCGGAACCGCACCTCCCGGACGACGATCGCGCGACGGTGCTCACCACGCTCTCCGACGCGGAGATGATCGAGTTCGAGCCGGGCACCATCCGCCCCGGGCAGGTGGTCGTGGTCGTGACCGGTCCCGGCACCGAGGAGTCCACGGCGGTGCGGATCGCCTCCCTGGCACGCACCCTGGACGACGAGGGGGCCGGAGTGGTGCTCGTGAGCGGTATCGCCTCCGGAAACGGCCCGGATGCGCTTCTCGTACTTCGCTCCTCGGGTCAGGACGACGTGTCGACCGTCGACAACGTCGGCACCGAAGCCGGGCAGCTCGCGGCCGTCCTGGCGCTGGCGGAGCAGCTCGAACGCGGGCAGGGTGACTACGGACTGCGACACGACGCGACCGCTGCGGCGGCGCCAGTCCCCCCGACACCCACTCGGTGATAGCCTGAAGCCCCGTGGGGTGCACCGGAGCCACACCAGCTTTCATCCATTCCGGAGTCTTGACACGGGAGTCCCCTTGGCACTGAACCGAGCCGCATCGCGGTCCGCGACCAAGCACATCTTCGTCACCGGTGGTGTGGCGTCGTCGCTGGGCAAGGGGCTCACCGCCTCAAGCCTGGGGCAGCTTCTCACCGCCCGCGGGCTCCGCGTCACCATGCAGAAGCTCGACCCGTACATCAATGTCGACCCCGGCACGATGAACCCTTTCCAGCACGGTGAGGTGTTCGTGACCGAGGACGGCGCCGAGGCGGATCTCGACCTGGGCCACTACGAGCGGTTCCTCGACCGCGATCTCAGCGCCAACGCGAACGTCACCACCGGTCAGGTCTACTCGGCGGTCATCGCCAAGGAGCGCCGCGGTGAGTACCTCGGCGACACGGTGCAGGTGATCCCGCACATCACGGACGCCATCAAGGAACGGATCATCGCGATGGGTGCCCCCGATCCGGAGGGTCGTACCCCGGACGTGGTGATCACCGAGGTCGGCGGCACTGTCGGTGACATCGAGTCGCAGCCGTTCCTCGAGGCGTGTCGCCAGGTGCGTCACTCGGTCGGCCGGGAGAACATCTTCTTCCTCCACGTCTCGCTGGTGCCGTACCTCGCGCCGTCCGGTGAGCTCAAGACCAAACCCACCCAGCACTCGGTCGCGGCACTTCGCAACATCGGCATCGTGCCCGACGGGCTGGTCCTGCGGTGTGACCGCGAGGTCCCCGACGCGCTCAAGGCCAAGATCGCCCTGATGTGTGACGTCGACCTCGAGGGTGTGGTCTCCACCCCCGACGCCCCGAGCATCTACGACATCCCCAGGGTCTTGTTCTCCGAGCACCTGGACACCCACGTCATCCGCAAACTCAATCTGCCGTTCCGCGACGTGGACTGGACCGTCTGGGGCGAGCTCCTCAAGCGCGTGCACGAGCCGCGCGAAGAGGTCGAGATCGCCCTCGTCGGCAAGTACATCGACCTGCCGGACGCGTATCTCTCGGTCACCGAGGCCCTGCGTGCGGGTGGATTCGCCCACCACGCCCGGGTCAACATCCGGTGGGTGGAATCGGACGACTGTGCCACCGAGGCGGGAGCACGGGAGGCGCTCCGGGGCGTCGACGGCATGCTGATCCCCGGCGGGTTCGGCATCCGTGGCATCGAGGGCAAGCTCGGCGCCATCTCATGGGCGCGCAAGAACCGCATCCCGCTGCTCGGCCTGTGCCTGGGCCTGCAGTGTGCGGTCATCGAGGCGGCCCGCTCGGTCGGTCTCGAGGGGGCGTCGTCGACCGAGTTCGATCCGGACACCGAGCATCCCGTGATCTCCACGATGGCCGACCAGGTTGACGCCGTGGCGGGCAACGCCGATCTTGGGGGCACGATGCGGCTGGGCGCATACCCGGCGGTTCTTCAGAAGGGTTCACTGGTCGCCGAGGCGTACGGCACGACCGAGATCTCCGAACGTCACCGGCACCGTTTCGAGGTCAACAACGACTACCGGGACAAGGTCGCCGAGTCGGGTCTGAGGTTCTCGGGGACCTCGCCGGACGGACGTCTGGTGGAGTTCGTCGAGTACCCCCGCGACCAGCACCCGTTCTTCGTCGCCACCCAGGCCCATCCGGAGTACAAGTCGCGACCCACGCGCCCGCACCCGCTGTTCGCGGCGTTCATCAAGGCATCGCTGGATTACGAGAACGAGATGCGGCTGCCCGTGGAGCCGTGGCGGGAGAACCAACAGGACAGCGTCTGCGCCGGGACCGTCGCGGCGGCTTCGGCGGACGACGAGAGCTGAACCATGTCGCAATCCGGTGCCCCCGGGGCGCATGACTATCAGACCGTCGCCAGCCGCGAGATCTTCGACGGCCGGATCGTCAGGCTGCGCATCGACACCCTGACCATGCCCGGCGGGGGCACCGCCGACAGAGAGATCTGCGGGCACGACGACGCCGCGGCCGTGGTGGCGGTCGATCCCGACGATCGGATCGTCCTGGTGCGTCAGTACCGCCACGCCGTGGGGGAGCGACTGTGGGAGCTGCCCGCCGGCCTGTGCGATGTCGAGGGCGAGCCGCCGTTGGAGACGGCGCGGCGCGAACTGGTCGAGGAAGCGGGCCTGGAGGCCGCGGAATGGCGTCCGGTCGTCGAGATCGTGCCGTCGCCCGGGTTCAGTACAGAACGCGTCCACGTGTACCTGGCCACCGGTCTCCACGAGGTGGACCGGCCGGAGGCGCGACACGAGGAGGCCGACATGGAGGTGGTCCGCATGCCGTTGACCGAGGCCGTCGACGCCGTCCTCGACGGCCGGATCGTCAACGGCATCGCCGTGGCCGGCATCCTCGCGGCCCGGACCCTGCTCGACCGGGCCTGACGGGCCGGGGGCCGTCGTGTCCGGTGACGCGGCCGTGGACTCACAGATCCGCGGATTCCTGGATCACCTCGCCGTCGAACGCGGAGCGTCGCCCCACACCCTCGCCGCCTACCGACGGGACCTCGACAGGTACCGGCGTCATCTCGGTGCGGCCGGGGTGACGGACCTGGCGTCGGTGAGCGAGTCGCACGTCGAGGAGTTCCGTACGGTCCTGTCCACCGGGGACCCGGACGCCGGGCAGCGGGCACTGGCACCCAGTTCGGTCGCCCGCGCACTGGCGGCGGTCCGGGGCCTGCACAGGTTCGCCACCCGGGACGGGGTGACCCTCGTCGACACCGCGGCCGCTGTGCGCCCGCCCACGCCCGCGAAACGGCTGCCCAAGGCGGTCCCGGTGGACCGGATGATCGCGATGATCGAGTCCGCCGGTGAGACGGAGACAGACACCGAACCCGCCAGATTGCGGAACCGGGCCATGCTCGAACTGCTGTATGCCTCCGGCGCCCGGGCCACCGAGCTCCTGGGACTGGACGTCGACGACCTCGACGGGCTCGACCACGCCGAGGGGGGCTCGGTGCTCCTGCGGGGCAAGGGCGGCAAGGAACGGGTGGTGCCGCTGGGGCGTCCGGCATGTGACGCGGTGAGCGCCTACCTGGTCCGGGCCCGTCCGGCGCTCGCGATCCAAGGGGGGCCGGCGCTGTTCGTCAACTCCCGGGGTGGCCGGCTGTCCCGCCAGACCCTGTGGAACGTCGTCGGGGACGCGGCCAGGCGTACGGGCCTCGGGCAGGACATCTCACCGCACTCGTTCCGACACTCGTTCGCGACCCATCTCCTCGATGGCGGGGCGGACATCCGGGTGGTCCAGGAACTGCTGGGGCACTCCTCGGTGACCACGACCCAGGTGTACACGCTCGTCACGGTCGACACACTGCGCGAGGTCTGGGCCGAGTGTCACCCGCGGGCACGGTAACGTGGCCGGGGATACGGCCCGGGTGCGGGTGAGGGCGACGAGAGGAGACGCGGGTGGCGCAGAACACTGGGGCGATGGATCCCGCACTGTTCTCCCGCGCGGAGCTGTTGGGAGCCGACGACCCGGCAGCGGGTGAGGGGTTCGCAGCAGTCCCCGAGCCCGAACCGCTCACCACGCACGGCCCGGCTGTCGTCATGTCGATGTGCAACCAGAAGGGCGGCGTCGGCAAGACCACCAGCACCATCAACCTCGCCGCGGCACTCGCCGAGTACGGTCGTCGCGTGCTCGTGGTGGATCTCGACCCCCAGGGCGCGCTGTCCGCCGGCATGGGCATCCGTCACCACGAGCTGGACCTGACCGTGTACAACCTCCTGGTGGACCACACCGTCTCCACCGAGGAGGTCCTGGTGCGCACGCGCGTCGAGGGGGTGGATCTCATCCCGGCGAACATCGACCTGTCGGCCGCCGAGATCCAGCTGGTCAACGAGGTGGGTCGCGAACAGGCGCTGGGCCGGGCGCTGTACCCGGTCCTGGACCGGTACGACTTCGTGCTCATCGACTGCCAGCCGTCCCTGGGCCTGCTGACCGTCAACGCCCTGGCCTGTTCGGACGGCGTGCTCATCCCGATGGAGTGCGAATACTTCGCACTGCGCGGACTGGCACTGCTCACCGACACGATCGACAAGGTGCGTGAGCGCATCAATCCCCGCCTGCACCTGACGGGCATCCTCATCACGATGTTCGATCGGCGGACGGTACACGCACGTGACGTTCTCGGCCGCGTCGTGGAGGTGTTCGGGGACAAGGTCTTCGACACTCTCGTCACCCGGACGGTGCGGTTCCCCGAGACGACAGTCGCCGGCGAGCCCATCACCACGTGGGCACCGAAGTCCGCGGGAGCGCAGGCCTACCGGGCGCTCGCTCGCGAGGTCATCCAGCGCGGCAGGTGAGTGTCCCGGTGACCGGCCTGCAGGAGCCCGCGGAGGAGAGCACCGGGCCGCCTGCCGACCCCGGCGAGCCGACCGCGGACGCGGCGGGTCCGGCCGACGAGGCCGTCGGTCCCGCAGCGGAGCAGACGGGCCCGCGGGAGTTCACCGTCACTCTCACCAACTTCACAGGCCCGTTCGACCTGCTGCTGAAGCTCATCGATTCGCGCCGACTCGACGTGACCGAGGTGGCGCTCCACGCGGTGACCGACGAGTTCATCGCTCACACCCGGGAACTGGGCGAGGAGTCGGGGCTCGAGGAGGTCACCGAGTTCCTCGTGGTGGCGGCCACGCTGCTCGACCTGAAGGCGGCGCGACTCGTGCCCTCCGGTGAGGTGCAGGACCCGGAGGATCTGGCACTGCTGCAGGCGCGCGACATGCTGTTCGCCCGGCTCCTGCAGTTCCGCGCGTTCCGACGGGTCGCCGAGCTGTTCGCCGAACTGGACCGCACCGCGCGCCGGTCGTATCCGCGGACCGCCGGGCCGGACGAGGAGTTCCTCGGCATCCTCCCCGACGTCGAGCTGGGGGTGGATCCCGAGCAGCTGGCGACGATCGCGGCGGTGGCGTTCCGTCCGCGTCCGGTGGACGAGGTGGGGGTGGCGCACGTGCACACGCCTGTGGTCTCGGTGCCGGAGCAGGCGGGTCGTGTTCTGGAATTGTTGCGTTTCCGTGGGCGGGACGAGTGGGTGGATTTCCGGGAGCTGGTGTCGGGCTGTGAGGAGTCCCTCGTCGTCGTCGCCAGGTTCCTGGCGCTGTTGGAGTTGTACCGGGCGCGCGCGGTCGCGCTCGCCCAGGACGAGGCGCTGGGGGACCTTCTGGTGAGCTGGACGGGCGTAGAGGCCGATGAGGTGACGCGGGGGAAGGACGAGTGGACGTGAGTGACGACGGAAAGGTCGGGGGACCGGGCGAGGTCGAGCCGGAGGAGCCACCGCTGCGGGCTCGGCTGGAGGCGTTGCTGCTGGTCGTTGACCAGCCCACGGCAGAGGAGTCGCTCGCGTCCGCCGCCGGGGCCTCGGTGGGGGAGGTGGACGCCGAACTTCGTGCATGGCGGGATGAGCTCACGATGAGCGGCAGCGGGATGGACCTGCGCCGTACGGGGGACGGATGGCGGCTCTACACCCGTCGTGAACTGGCGCCGTACGTGGAGCGGTTTCTGACCGACGGCACCCGGTCCACCCTGACCCGAGCGGCGCTCGAGACCCTCGCGGTGATCGCCTACCGGCAGCCGGTGACCCGATCGCGTATCGCGGCGGTACGCGGCGTCAACGTCGACGGGGTGATGCGGACCCTGGTCGCGCGCGGATTGGCCGTGGAATGCGGCACCGACGCCGACACCGGGGGCATCCTGTATAGGACGACGGAACTATTTCTGGAAAGATTGGGCCTCGCATCACTCGACGAGCTCCCGGACATCGCCCCGTTGCTGCCGGATGTCGACCTGGTCGACGAGCTGAGTGATGACCCCGCGGAGGATCCGCGGATTCCCGTGGGGAGGCGCCGGACCCCGGCGCCGGGCCCCGAACCCCGACACGACGACGAAGAGATGTGACACCCGCATGACTGAATCCGCTGGCCGAGAAGGCGCACCGGTCCGGCTCCAGAAGGTACTCGCCCAGGCGGGAG
The DNA here is from genome assembly GCA_019119875.1 of Candidatus Dietzia intestinigallinarum. GTDB lineage: Bacteria > Actinomycetota > Actinomycetes > Mycobacteriales > Mycobacteriaceae > Dietzia > Dietzia intestinigallinarum. The sequence goes on from DWWG01000016.1 coordinate 14,270, forward strand.
TGGCGTCCCGGCGTGCCTCGGAGGAGCTCATCGCCCGGGGACGGGTCGAGGTGGACGGGAAGATCGTCCGCCAGATGGGCGTGAAGGTCGATCCCGCGACGGCGGTGATCCGCGTCGACGGCACCCGGATCGTCCTGGACGACACCCTGGTGCACCTCGCCCTGAACAAGCCGCGCGGGTATCACACCACCATGTCGGACGAGCGGGGCAGGCCCTGTGTGGGTGACCTCGTCGCGGGCCGGATCGATGCCGGTCAGCGACTCTTCCACGTGGGCCGGCTCGACGCCGACACCGAGGGGCTGCTGCTGGTGACCAACGACGGCGAGCTGGCGCATCGCCTCATGCACCCGTCGTACGAGGTGTCCAAGACGTACATGGCCACCGTCACCGGTGTCGTGGGCAAGGGCGTCGGTAAGCGGCTGCGTGAGGGAGTCGAGCTGGAGGACGGTCCGGCGACGGTCGACCGATTCTCGGTCCTGGACGTCCACGACGGACGGTCGCTCGTCAAGGTGGTCCTCCACGAGGGGCGCAAGCACATCGTTCGTCGGCTTCTCGCCGAGGTCGGCCACCCGGTCGAAGGACTCGTGCGGACGCGTTTCGGCGCGGTGGCCCTCGGTGACCAGCGGCCGGGAAGTTTCCGCAAACTGGGCCGTGACGAGGTCTCCGACCTGTACGAGGCGGTGGGCCTGTGAACGCCGGACGCCCCTGTCAACGGATCGCCATCGACGGGCCCGCCGGCACCGGTAAGTCCACGCTCGCCCGCACTCTGGCGGGCCGGGTCGGCGGAGCCTATCTGGACACCGGTGCGATGTATCGCGTGGCGACGCTCCAGGTGCTCCGCGCCGGGATCGACCCCGAGGACGACGCAGCGGTGATCGATGCGACCGCGGACCTGCCTCTTCAGATCGGCACCGACGCCGGATCCGAGCGGATCCTGTTGGACGGTGAGGACGTGAGCGAGGAGATCCGCACCGCTCGGGTCACCGCCAACGTCTCCGCGGTCTCCGCCGTGCCGCAGGTGCGCGAGAATCTCGTCCGACTGCAGCGCCGTCTGGCCTCGGACGGCGGCACCGTCGTCCTCGAGGGCCGGGACATCGGCACCGTCGTCCTACCCGATGCGGAGGTGAAGGTCTACCTCACCGCGAGCCCCGAGGTGCGGGCACAGCGACGCACCGACCAGGACCGGGCCGCCGGACGGGCCGCCGACTACGACGAGGTCCTCGCCGCGGTGATCGAACGCGACCGCAAGGACTCCACCCGGGCCGCCAGTCCGCTTCGGCCGGCCGACGACGCCGTGGTGATCGACACCTCCGACCTCACCCTCGACGAGGTTCTCGACCGCCTGGTCGCACTCACCGAGGGCACCGCCGCGTCGCAGGGCGCCACCGCAGAAGGGAACGCACAGTGACCGGTAACGATGACTTCCACCTGCCCACCGGGCCCGCCGACGAGACCGTCGAGGACGCGTGGAGTGACGACACCGACTGGGACGAGATCGCCGCCGACTTCGCGGACCAGATCGAGACGGCCGTCCAGGGCGTGGAGATCCTGCCCACCGTCGCGATCGTCGGACGTCCCAACGTCGGCAAGTCGACGTTGGTCAACCGCATCATCGGGCGTCGAGAGGCGGTCGTCGAGGACGTACCGGGCGTGACCCGCGACCGCGTGTCATACGAGGCCCTCTGGAACGGGCGGGCGTTCATGGTGCAGGACACCGGCGGCTGGGAGCAGGACGCCAAGGGGATGCACCGGTCGATCGCCCAGCAGGCGGAGATCGCGATGGGGACCGCCGACCTCATCGTGCTGGTGTGCGACGGGACGGTGGGGATCACAGCCGGGGACGAGACCGTCGCCAGATCGCTTCGCCGATCCGACACCCCCGTGATCCTCGCGGTGAACAAGGTCGACAGCGACAAGGCGGAGCTCGAGGCCGCCGAGTTCTGGGGACTGGGGCTGGACAGGCCTTTCGCCATCTCCGCCGCCCATGGACGCGGCACGGGCGACCTGCTCGACGAGATCGTGAGCAGGCTGCCCTCCAAGGCGCAGATGCGCGAGGAGACCGATGCCCCGCGGCGGGTCGCCCTGGTGGGCAAACCGAACGTGGGCAAGTCGAGCCTGCTCAACAAGCTCACCGGAGAGAACCGCTCGGTCGTGGACGACGTCGCCGGCACCACGGTCGACCCGGTCGACTCCCTGGTCGAGCTGGGCGGACGGACCTGGCGTTTCGTCGACACCGCCGGCCTGCGCCGCAAGGTGAACCAGGCGTACGGCCACGAGTACTACGCGTCGTTGAGGACTCGCGGGGCGATCGAGGCCGCCGAGGTGGTGGTGCTGCTGCTCGACGCCTCCGAGCCCATCACCGAGCAGGACCTGCGGGTGATCTCGATGGTCGCCGACGCCGGACGGGCCCTGGTGATCGCGTTCAACAAGTGGGACCTCGTGGACGAGGACCGGCGCTACGACCTGGACCGCGAGATCGACCGGGAACTGTCCAAGATCTTGTCCTGGGCGCACCGGGTGAACATCTCCGCCCGGACGGGACGCTCGCTGGCCAAGCTGGTTCCCGCGATGGAGACGGCGCTGGAATCGTGGGACAAGCGTATCCCCACCGGTCCGCTCAACACCTGGATGAACGAGGTCGTGGCCGCCACCCCTCCCCCCATGCGGGGCGGGCGCCTGCCCAGGATCCGCTTCTGCACCCAGGCGACAACCCGGCCTCCGACCTTCGTGTTCTTCTCGACAGGCTTCCTCGAGGCCAACTACCGGCGATTCCTCGAGCGCCGGCTACGGGAGACCTTCGGTTTCGACGGCTCCCCGGTGCGCGTGAACGTTCGCGTCAAGGAGCGCCGCCAACGCAGGTGACCCCGATTGGGAGTTGTGGCACGGGGTGCGATACTCTGTTCCAGTCGCCGCGGTGAGAACCGCGGGTGACGGGCTGTGGCGCAGCTTGGTAGCGCACTTGACTGGGGGTCAAGGGGTCGCAGGTTCAAATCCTGTCAGCCCGACAGAGAAAAACCCCAGGTCAGAGAAATCTGACCTGGGGTTTCGTCGTCTCTGGGTGCCTGAAGCGGGGCCCTGCTCCCCGACGACGGGCAAACCCGCAACTGTGCGACGGTCGCGTCGTGACGCAGTGGAGGCCGGGGGAATGCTCCGTGTTCTGCGGGCCGGGCCCTGACATGTAAGCACCGTTACCTGCGGTTTCGGGTGCGGAGGGCCCGGTTTCGTGGCGGGGGTGGCGGTGACAAACGTAATCTTCGATACACCGTTGCGCGCATCAGTGATGATTTATATTTTCTGGGGTAGCGTCCAAGTGGCAGGCGGGCGACGGGCACGGCGACGAGCACTTCGGCGGTCATCGTCTACGCAGTGACAGAGAGTGAGTGTGTTTTGACGTCCAGAGCGAGGCGCGGGCCACTGGGTACTGCACACTCAATTTCCCGGACGCGATCATCCCGCCGCCTGCCTGAAGGTCAATCCGTCGTGCCCGCCGGGATCCCCGACGCCGTGACCGGGCCGAACCGACCCGCGGTCGAGCCCGGGCCAGCGCTGGCCTCGTGGCGCACCACAGAGCGCTCCCAACCGCCTTCAGCGGCGTGACCGAGCACACCTGCCGACCACCTGATTCCGATGACCGACAATAGAGAGAAGCGAGGACAACGTGTCTGAGACGTATCGCAGTTCCACTGTGCAGTCAGCCGCTGCCCAGTTGGAGATCAACCCGGTGTTCGCCCGTCCGGGTGAGGCGACCTCCCTGCCCAAGTTCAAGATGCCCCAGGACATGATGTCGGGGGAGACGGCTTATCAGATCGTCCATGACGAGGCGATGCTCGACGGGAACTCTCGGCTGAACCTCGCGACGTTCGTCTCCACCTGGATGGACGAGAACGCGCAGAAGATCTACGCCGAGACCGCCGACAAGAACATGATCGACAAGGACGAGTATCCGGCCACGGCGGCGATCGAGGACCGCTGCTGGAGGATGCTCGCCGACCTCTGGAACGCCCCGGACACCGAGGACATCATCGGTACCTCGACCGTCGGTTCCTCCGAGGCCTGCATGCTCGGCGGACTGGCACTCAAGCGCCTGTGGCAGGAGAAGCGCAGGGCGGAGGGCAAGTCCACGGAGAAGCCCAACCTGGTCCTGTCCGCCGGAGTGCAGGTCGTCTGGGAGAAGTTCTGCAACTACTGGGATGTCGAGGCCCGGTACGTCCCCGTCACCGAGGAGCACCTCGTCCTCGACGGCTTCGAGCTCGAGAAGTACGTCGATGAGAACACCATCGGAGTCGTGGCCATCCTCGGCCAGACCTACACCGGTCTGTACGAGCCGGTGAAGGATATCGCCGCGAAGCTCGACGAGATCCAGGCGTCCACCGGGCACGACGTCAAGATCCACGTGGACGGTGCGTCCGGCGCGATGGTGGCACCGTTCTGCCAGCCCGATCTGGAGTGGGACTTCAGGATCGATCGCGTCAACTCGATCAGCACCTCCGGCCACAAGTACGGACTGGTCTACCCCGGCGTCGGCTGGGTCGTGTGGCGCAACAAGGCGGTCTGCCCGGAGAGCCTGATCTTCCACGTCAGCTACCTGGGTGGCGACATGCCCACCCTGGCGCTCAACTTCTCACGCCCCGGGGCTCAGGTTCTGCTGCAGTACTACCAGTTCCTCCGCCTGGGACGTGAGGGCTACCGAGCGGTCCAGCAGGGCTCGATCGACGTCGCGACCTACCTGTCCTCGGAGATCGAGAAGATGGGGCAGTTCACCCTCGTGAGCCGTGGCGACACGATCCCGGTCTTCGCCTGGAAGCTCAACGACGGTGTCCGGAACTGGGATCTGTACGACCTCGCCGACCGCCTGCGGATGCGCGGCTGGCAGGTGCCCGCCTACCCGATGCCGGACGACATGACGGACCTGGTCGTCCAGCGGATCGTCGTCCGCCTCGGGCTCAGCCGTGACCTCGCGGGACTTCTGCTCGATGCGATCAAGGAAGAGGTCGAGTTCCTCGAGAACCTCGACGCCCCGATCCCGCGCGAGCGGCCGCGGACCAACTTCGCGCACTGACGTGAGGTTCGCGCGCTGACGCGAGAGACGGAGGTGCCCCGTACCCTGCGAAGGGCACGGGGCACCTTCGACGGGCGACCCGCCCGGGCCGGTGTGATCCGGCCCGGGCGGGTGACCCGCTTCTGAACCCGGTACATCTCTGACCTGCTGGATGGTGGACTTATCCATGACCCGATCCCGAGCCGACACCGCTACGGGCCGTTCGACCCCGATACTGGTTCCGACGCTGACCAAACAGAGTTGGTCATTCATGATCGGTTCGACACTGTTCGCCGTGGGCGCGGCGGTGGCGATCTGGGATCTCGGCTCGGCCAGTCTCACCAATATGCTGTGCTTCATCGGCGCGTGGTTCTTCACAGCGGCCGGCCTGATGCAGACGGCGTTGAGCGGGGCCGCCACGACGAAGGTCGACTATGGCACGGGGCGGATGTTTCGTGCGGTGTGGCTAGCCGCCGCTATCCAGAGCATCGGCACCATCCTGTTCAACGTCAGTACCAGCGGCGCATTGTCAGCTCACACCGTGCTGGCCGAGGAACGACTGGTGTGGAACCCGGACGCCGGGGGCTCCGTCGCCTTCCTCATCAGCGCGGCATTCGTGTACGTCGGCTACTTCCGTGAGCGGGACACCCTGTGGGAGCCCGGCCGGTCGGAATGGTGGGCTGCGCACATCAACATGCTCGGCTGCATCGCATTCGGTGTCTCGGCGGTGGGTGCGTTCATCCTGTCCGACGGCTCGACCGAGAACGCGATGTTGGCCAATTGGGGCACGCTCATCGGTGCCCTCTGCTTCTTCTTCTCCTCGGCGGTCGTCCTACCTCAGCTCGGCTGGAATCGCCGGACCTCGGAGGCGGAGTCCTCCACAGCCTGATCCGGCAGCCCTCTCACCCGGATGGTGAACCACTCTTCGAAGGGACGTCTCACCCAGATGTGTACGCGTGTTCTATGGCCGGACGCCAACGGGTCGGTGATCGTCGGCAGAAACATGGACTTCCACATGGACCTGCTGACCAACCTCTGGAAGTTCCCCCGAGGGGTCGAACGCGCAGACGGGGCCACAGGAGCCCTGACCTGGAAGGCGAAGTACGGCAGCATCGTGGCCACCGCGTTCGACCTGATAGCGACCGACGGCATGAACGAAGAGGGATTCGCCGGCCACATACTGTGGCTGACCGAATCCGATTACGGTAAGCCCTCGGCGACCGACACCCAACTGAGCCAGGCGGTGTGGCTGCAGTACTACCTCGACAACTTCGCGACAGTCGCCGAGGCAGTCGAGTGGACCCGCGACTCCGAGGTCGCGATCTCGCAGCTCTTCGATCCCACCGGGCATCTCGTTCCGGCCCTGCACCTCGCGATCAACGACGCGACGGGCGATTCCGCGATCATCGAGTACGTCGACGGTACGCCCACCGTGTACCACAGCCGTGACCACAAGGTCATGACCAATTCCCCGACCTTTGACAAGCAGCTCGAACTGGTCAGGCAGATCGAGGGACTCGGCGGGCAGAAGCCGCTTCCCGGCTCCACTCAGGCAACTGACCGCTTCGCACGCGCCCTGTTCTATGTGGAGCACCAGGTGCAGCCCGAGACCCAGCTCGAGGGCATCGCCGCGATGTTCAGCATCATCCGCAACGTGGCACAACCGTTCCGCGTCCCTGAACCCGGCAAGCCGGACGCGTCGCAGACGATCTGGCAGGTGGTTCTGGATCTGACCAACAAGCGCTACGTCTTCGAGTCGACCACCCGACCCAACATCGTCTGGGTCGACTTCGCGGGTGTGGACTTCAGCGAGGGTTCCGGAGCCCGCAGGCTCGACCTGGTGGGCCGGCTGGCGCTGGAGGGTGGGCTCGCCGGAAACGTGACGGACGAGTTCCAGGAGGTGGACGACTTCACCACCGAGGTGCTCGCCACCGGCACAAAGGCTCTCCAGTACATCGCCCAGAAGCAGGACGAGTTCGCGGCGCTCGCAGCTGCAGTGCAGAAACTGGTCGGAACGAAGAGGTGACGTGAGCGGCGACCGGGAGGGGCACCGGTCGCCGCGGCCGGTGCGATCTGCCCGGGGGAACACGCGCGATCGGATCCTCGTTGTACAGGATGTGGTATCCCGTGACATGGACGCGCCCCTGCCGGGCGCGGAACGAGGAGGGCGCATGGACGGCGAGAGCACGGCGCGCACGGCACGGGATCGGATCGTCTCCGACATAGACCGGATGTGTCGCGGGGAGGGTTCGCCCCCGGTGGCGGAACTGTCGGATCGTGCGGCCCTGCTGGTCGCGTGTGGTCTCGTCGAGCCGCGCATCAGCACCGTCGTCCGGGCGCGGCTGCAGCACAATCTCCCGTTTCCCACGGTGGGCGGATTCCACCAGGTTCGCGTCATCGAGGAGCAACGTCACGATCTGCGGAAGATCATCAACTCGCCGGCGCCGTCGATGCTGCGGATGGCTCTTCGCACGCGACTCGCCGAGCTGGATCGCAAATATCTCGTCCTGCGCACCGGTTTCACGCGGGGTTCCGGCGTGTTCGCGTTCCGGATCAAGGACATCCGCGCCGACCGACGCAGGGGAGTCCACCTGGATACGGACGATCGCGGTCGTCTGTTCGACGCGCTGGCCTCGACCCCGACGATGGCGCCGGTTCCGCTCGTGCCCCGGACACTGGGTGAGCTCGGTACCGTCGCGGCGGCGTACGGACAGCGGGAGATGGGACGCGTCATGTGGCCCCAGCGGGTCCAGTCAGTCGTGCAGTCGCTGCCCTCGGTGCCGCAGATCCGCGCGGATCGCCGAAGGATCCCGGAGATGTACACGGCGATGCTCATGGAGGTCGGCGGTCTGTACGACCGACTCCTGGCGGCCTATGTCCGTGGCGGTCGTGCGGTCGACGAGATCAGGCTCCAGTTCGATGCGGAGAGCGAGGTCATCGGCCTGTCCGGGGACCTGTGTCGGCTCCGTGAGGCCGCCGCCTCGGCGGGGGTCCCCCCGGCCAGTGACGGCTTCACCACACTGACCGGTCTGGGCGCGACGATCGACGGGGCCTGGGCCGAGGTCGTGGAGCGGGCGGTCGCGTTTCGCGAGCTGGTCGAGTCGGTGGAGTCCCGTGCCGCAGCCGCCGCGGAGCAGGCGGAGCGTCTGGCCGGCATCGCCAGGGAGAACGGAGTCCGCCCGCCCGCGTCGCAGTATCGGCCCACGCAGGCGGACCTCGCCGCCGAGCACCTGGCGGCACGTGCGGGCGACCGGATGCTCTCGACGGAGGCGATGCGACGCCTGCGGGGTCAGATCGACCCGGAACGGTAACTCTGCGCCCGGCGGGGCGGGGCACCGAACAGGGTGCGCACTGCGTACGGTGGTGGCATCTTGTTCGTGACCGGGAAGGACGCCGCGCGTGGGATTCGCCAACCGCTTCTGGAAGCTGATGGGCTCCACTCAGGGCAGGGACACCTCTCGCGCGCAGAGCGCTGTCGAGGCCTCACACGGGTTCGATGAGTGGGCGGCGGGATTGGCCGACGACGAGTTCGCCGACACCGCTCACGGTCTCAAACTCTTCGGCGAATCGGCGGAGGATCTCGCCCGCTTCCTCGCGCTGGCGCGAGAGGCGGCGGCGCGTACCGTCGACCTACGGCCGTTCGATGTTCAGTTGCAGGGCGCCCTGAGGATGTTCGCGGGCGACGTAGTGGAGATGGCCACCGGCGAGGGCAAGACACTGTCCGGCGCCATCGCGGCCGCAGGCTACGCCCTCCAGGGACACACCGTGCACGTGATCTCGGTGAACGACTACCTCGCGGTACGTGACGCCCGGTGGATGGGGCCGATGCTGGAGCTGTTCGGACTGTCAGTCGGCCATGTCACGGAGTCGTCGACGCGTGAGGAGCGCCGCGAGGCCTACGCCTGTGACGTCACGTACGGCTCGGTATCGGAAATCGGTTTCGACGTGCTCCGCGAGCAGCTGGTCACAGACCCGGCCGACCTGATCTCCCCGGCGACCGATGTCGCAATCGTCGACGAAGCCGATTCGGTGCTGGTGGACGAGGCACTGGTCCCGCTCGTGCTCGCCGGTTCCACCTCCGGTGAGGCACCCACGGGTGAAGTCCTGGCGGCGGTCCGCAAGCTGCGCCCGGGCCGCCACTTCGAAACCGACTCGGATCGTCGCAACATCTTCCTCACCGATGACGGTGCGGCGGCGATCGAGACGGAGTTGGGAATCGATGATCTCTACGACACCGACCACGTGGGGACCACGCTGGTCCAGGTCAACGTGGCGCTGCACGCATGTTTCCTGCTGCGCCGGGACGTCGACTACATCGTGCGGGACGGCAGGGTCCAGTTGATCAACGCCTCGCGGGGACGGGTGGCCGAGCTGCAGCGTTGGCCTGACGGGCTACAGGCCGCGGTCGAGGCGAAGGAGGAGGTGGCGGTCTCCGAGGCCGGCAAAATCCTCGACAGCATCACCGTCCAGGCCTTCATCGGCCGCTACGCCAAGGTGTGCGGGATGACGGGCACCGCTCTGGCGGCCGGCGCCCAGTTGCGCGAGTTCTATTCGCTGGGTGTCTCGCAGATCGAACCGAACCGGCCCAACATCCGGTTCGACGAGGCCGACCGGACCTACATCGACTCCGACAGCAAGACCAGGGCGCTGGTCGAGCACATCGCCGCCGTGCACGCGACCGGACAGCCGGTGCTCGTGGGAACACACGATGTGGCCGAGTCCGAGGAGCTGGCCGCGCGACTGGCGGAGAAGGGCGTCGAGTGCGCGGTCCTCAACGCCAAGAACGACGAGGAAGAGGCCGCGATCATCGCGGAGGCCGGCAACATCGGGCATGTCACCGTGTCCACCCAGATGGCCGGACGCGGCACCGACATCCGGCTGGGCGGGTCCGACGAATCGCGCCGGGACGAGGTCGTGGAGCTCGGCGGACTGCACGTCGTGGGCACGGGGCGACACCGAACCGAACGCCTCGACAACCAGCTCCGCGGACGAGCAGGTCGCCAGGGCGATCCGGGAAGCTCGGTGTTCTTCGCGGCGATGGACGATCCGGTGGTCACCTCGGCCCTCGAACCGGAGAAGCTGCCCACTGCGCACGACCGGATATCCGGCCTGCTCAAGGGCAATCGCGGCCGCGACGCGGTGGATCACGCGCAGCGGGTCACCGAAGGTCAGATGCTGGAGATCCACTCCAATACGTGGCGATACAGTCGGCTGCTCGCCGAACAGCGCGACATCCTCGCCGAACGGCGGTCGACGCTACTGCTGACGGAGAAGGCGTTCGAGGAGCTCACCGAGCACGACCCGCAACGAAGTGCGCAGTTGGTCGAGGCGTACGGCCGGGATGCCGTGGTCCAGGGATGCCGGGAGATCATGCTCTGGCACCTGGACAGCGGGTGGGCACAGCATCTCGAGGCGATGAACGACGTCCGGGAGTCGATCCATCTCCGTGCGCTCGGACGGGAGAACCCGCTGGACGAGTTCCACCGGATCGCGATCGATCACTTCCGCGACCTCGCCTCTGACGCGGTCTCCGAGGCGGAGAAGACCTTCGCCGAGATCGAGTTCACCGACTCGGGGGTGGATCTGGACGCCAATGACATGGCTCGGCCCACCTCGACCTGGACCTACATGGTTCATGACAACCCGATGGCGGCCGGTGGAAATGTCTTCTCCGGGATGATGTCCACCTTCCGATGAGCGCGGCACGTGAGGGCAGGCGCGAAACGGATCTGCGCGAGTGGCGGACCGGCGAAGGCAGGGTTCTCGGCGCGAAGATCCCACCTCCCCGGGGAGGCCACCTCTCGGCGGCCGTCCCCCCGGGTCTGGGTCAGGAGGGGTCGCTGCGCGACCCCGGGCTGAGCGACAGGTTCTGGACACTGCCCAACGCGATCTCCCTGGCTCGGATCGCGCTCATCCCGGTACTGGTGGTCGCGGTACTGGTGTGGGACGCCCCCACGTTGGCCCTGTGGATTCTCGGTGTCGTCGTCGTCTCCGACTGGCTCGACGGCAAGATCGCACGATTGTGGAACATGCGGTCCACCTGGGGGGAACGGCTCGACCCGATCGCCGACCGGATTCTCGTCGCGGTGGTACCCGTGACCTTCGTCATCGCCGGGTACATCCCGGTGTGGGTCGTGGTGGTGCTGTTGACGCGAGATGCACTGCTGTTGGTCACCGTGCCGGTCTACAGGCGGCGTGGCCTGGAACCGGAGGTGACATACCTGGGCAAAGCAGCGACATTCGCCCTGTTCTGGTCCCTTCCGCTCCTCCTGGCGGGCAACACCGGCATCGTCGGTGCGGAGGGATTGTTGATCGTCGGTGAGGCCTGCCTCTACTGGGGGGTGGGCCTCTACGCGTGGAGTGGGGGTATCTATGTCTGGCAGGCCCGCAGAATAGCCGTCGCCGTTCCCCCGCATCGTGTCGGATCGGCTGCTGTGGGACGGTCCGACGGTGTGTAATGTCGCCAGTTGGAATTCTTAGTGAGCCACTCGAGAAGGGCACGTCAGTGAGCGATCAGAACATCCCCGACCAGCTCCGTTACACCGATGAGCACGAGTGGGTGGAGCGGGTGTCGGACACCCGGGTCCGAATCGGTATCACCGAGTACGCTCAGTCCAAGCTCGGGGACATCGTCTTTGTGCAGCTCCCCGATGTGGGGAGCGAGACCGAGACCGGTGAGCCCTTCGGTGAGGTCGAGTCTCCGAAGAGCGTCTCGGACCTGTACGCGCCGCTCACCGGAAAGGTCGTGGAGGTCAACACCGCGCTCGAGGCCTCGCCCGAACTGGTCAACTCCGACCCTTACGGCGAGGGCTGGATCATCGTCCTGGAGATCTCGGACGCCGATGACCTCGAGGGGCAGCTCGAGCAGACTCTGGACTCGGACGGGTACGCCAAGATCACGGAGTCCTGAACCGGCGGCAGGACCGCCCCCGACCCCGCGGGCAGAGAGTCCGACATAGAATAAATCACAGCGCACCGCGAGCCCCGCGTCCGGGCTCAGACGAGGAGAGACGAACGTGACCGAGAACAAGAACATGCCAGAGGCGACCGCCGAGACCACCTCCGTGTTCCGTGCCGAGCTCCTCAACGAAACCGACCAGCAGGCGGCCCAGTCGGACTCGACGGTCACCGGTGTCGAGGGACTGCCCGAGGGCCAGGCACTGTTGGTGGTCAAGCGTGGCCCCAACGCGGGTTCGCGATTCCTTCTGGACCAGGCCACCACGTCCGCCGGTCGGCACCCGGACAGCGACATCTTCCTCGACGACGTGACGGTGAGCCGTCGCCACGCGGAGTTCCGCAGCGAGGGTGGCAGCTTCACCGTGGTGGACGTGGGCTCGCTGAACGGTACCTACGTCAACCGGGAGCCTGTCGACTCCGCGTCGCTCTCCAACGGCGACGAGGTCCAGATCGGCAAGTTCCGTCTGGTGTTCCTGACGGGTACGCCCGGGCAGTGACCGCCGCCGGCCACGGCGCCTCCGAGGAGGAGTACCTCTCCATCGGAGGTGTCATCGCACTTCTCGGCCCGGAGTTCCCGGACCTGACGGTGTCAAAGGTCCGCTTCCTCGAGAACGAGGGCCTGGTCACCCCGGAGCGCACCCCGAGCGGGTACCGGCGCTTCAGCGCCGAGGACCGTGAGCGCCTCCGGTACGTCCTGACCGCCCAGCGTGATCGTTACCTGCCGCTCAAGGTGATCCGCCAGGAGCTCGACGCCCTCGACGCGGCCATCGCGGACGGTTCGACCACGGCGCTGCGGCCCCGCCCGGGGTCGGAGGGGGTCCCGGGGTCGGAGCCGGACGATTTCCGCAGCGACACACTCAGAAGGCTCACGCGGGAGAACGTGGTCGAACAGTCGGGGGTGGGCGCTGAGCTCGTCGATTCGCTGATCGATGCCGGGCTCATCGCGGCGGGGCCCGGAGGCTTTTTCGACCCGGAGGCGGTACTGATCGCGCGCACTGCCCATGACCTGGGAGTCCACGGTGTGGATGTGCGTCATCTCCGCGGTTTCCGGACGGCGGCTGATCGTCAGACCGGGCTCATCGAGCAGATCGCCGGACCTGTCGCCCGGCAGGGCGACGCCGATGCGCGGGACCGTGCCGCGGAGCTCGCGAGGGAGATCGCGGCGCTGTCGGTGGCGCTGCACTCGAGCCTGGTGACCGTGGCGGTCCGCCACGCGCTCGATTCCTGACGAGACCCGGTCGCACGCGGTGGCCGGCTCCGCTCGCCGAAGGTCGATTCGGGGTTAGGCTGGAGGAAGTCGAGAGGCGGAGACAATGGGGAGCAACATGCGTGAGGTCGACGTGGTGGGGATCCGTTTCGAGGAGCCCGAGTACGCGCCCGTCCTGATCCTGCACGAGAAGGAGGGTGGCCGGTACGTGCCGATCTGGATCGGAGCGTCCGAAGCCGCCGCGATCAGTCTTCAACAGCAGGGGGTGCAGCCGAGTCGGCCGCTGACCCACGATCTGGTGGCGACGCTCCTGGAGACGTTCTCCCACTCGCTGGAGCAGGTCGAGATCGTCGGGGTGTCGGAGGGGACGTTTCTCGCGGAGTTGGTGTTCGGCACCACACGGGTCTCCGCCAGGCCGTCGGATGCGGTCGCCGTGGCGTTGCGTACCTCGTCGCCGGTCCTGGTGAGTCGCGAGGTGCTGGACGAGGTCGGTATTTCGCTGGTGGAGCAGGGCGAGGAGGAGGTCGAGGCCTTCCGGGAGTTTCTCGACCACGTGAGTCCTGATGATTTCCTCGGTGGCGGCGGTCCTGCCGAAGAGCCCGGAAGTGGCTCGTCCTGAGTGTCGCGACCTGCGGTTTTACGAGTCACACGAGTCACTCGGTCACCTTCCCGCAGGTAGCGCCAGACTCTAAAGTTCAACTTGAGGTTGAGGATTACCGCGTGTCCTATTGATCGGCGGGCGCAGCAGACATAGCGTTGCCCTCAGTGAACTACACCGATGGTGTTCACGCGTCCAGGATCCGGGCGGGAAAGCCCGGTACAGTGCGGCCACGATGGTGGCGGCACCCACAGCTTGAGGGAGCAAACGTGGCCGACCACACCCGGGTTCCGGAGCCGACTGTCGTCACCGACACCGAGAGTCTTCTCGCAGACGCGAGCGAGGCCACGCAGGCCTCCTTCGACGAGGTGCAGCCCGGCCTGTTCCCGGATGACGGCATCCCGGACGGGACCAGCGGATACCGCGTACCGATCGCGTGCCAGATCGCCGGTATCACCTACCGCCAGCTCGACTACTGGGCTCGTACCGATCTGGTGGTCCCCTCGATCCGGAACGCGGCGGGATCGGGCAGTCAGCGCCTGTACTCGTTCAAGGACATCCTCGTCCTGAAGATCGTCAAGCAATTGCTGGACACCGGGATCTCGTTGCAGAACATCCGCAAGGCCGTTGATCAGATCCGGTCCCGTGGTGTCGAGGATCTGGCCACGATCACACTGTTCTCCGACGGACGTACGGTGTTCGAGTGCACCTCCAAGGAGGAGGTGTTCGACCTCCTGCAGGGCGGTCAGGGCGTGTTCGGTATCGGGATCGGAGGGGCCATGCGTGAGCTGGCCGGTTCGATCTCGGAGTTTCCGGCCGAGACGGTCTCGGAGGATGACGTCGTGGCCCCGGTCGAGGACGAGCTCGCGGCTCGTCGACGTGCGCGCGCGTCGCGGCGTACCGGTTAGTCGACACACGTCGTCTAGACTCGGGGACGCGTTCACGCGACTCACGGGAGAGTCCCGCGGTTTCGTGTCGCGGGCGCCGAAGGAGCAACTCCTCTCCGAGAATCTCTCAGGCACCCGGACCGTGTAGTCCACGAGCGCCTCTGGAGAGCGGTGGAATCGACCACCCGCCCACGGGGAAAGTCGGCCCGGCACGTCCGGTTCGGCGAATCTCTCAGGCGCCGGCGTGTGCCCGGCAGGGGACAGAGCGGAGAGGGTAGCACCGGCCCGCCGGCCGCCCGTCCCGGGTGGCCCCGCCCTTCGAGGAGCACCTGTGACGACGACCCCCCACACCGCCCGGACCGGAGGCGAATTCGTCTCCCGCCACCTGGGCCCGGACGAAGCCGGGCTCGCCCGCATCCTGGACACCATCGGCGTGTCGTCGCTGGATGAACTCGCGCAGCGGGCGGTCCCGTCGGTGATCGTCGACGAGGTCGGCTCCGACGGTCGTGCGGCGGGTATCGATGCGTTGCCGGAGCCGCTGTCCGAGGCCGACACCCTCGCGGCACTGCGTGCACTGGCGGACCGCAACACGGTGGCGGTGTCGATGATCGGTCAGGGCTACTACGACACGCTCACCCCGCCGGTCCTCATCCGCAACATCATCGAGAACCCGGCCTGGTACACGGGGTACACCCCCTATCAGCCGGAGATCAGTCAGGGGCGGCTCGAGGCGCTGCTCAACTTCCAGACGATGGTCTCCGATCTGACCGGGATGGATATGGCGAACGCCTCCATGCTGGACGAGGGGACCGCGGCGGCGGAGGCCATGACGATGCTGAGGCGGGCGAACCGTTCGTCGAAGAGCCACCGTTTCGCCGTCGACGTCGACATCTTCCCCCAGACCGCGGCGATCCTCGCCACTCGCGCCGAGCCGCTGGGCATCGAGATCGTCACCGCCGACCTCGTCGACGGCGGTCTGCCGGAGGGCGAGTTCTTCGGCGCACTCGTCCAGACCCCCGGCGCCTCGGGACGGGTCGCGGACGTGTCCAAGCTGATCGAGGAGTGCCACGAGCGCGGAGTGATGGTCGCCGCGGGAGTGGATCTCCTGGCGGCCACCGTGCTGACCCCGGCGGGGGAGAAGGGCGCGGACGCGTGCTTCGGCACCACCCAGCGTTTCGGGGTCCCGATGGGCTTCGGCGGCCCGCACGCCGGTTTCCTGGCCTGCCGGACCGCACACGCGCGTAACCTCCCCGGGCGTCTGGTGGGCGTGTCGACGGACGCGGACGGGCGCGTCGCGTACCGGCTCGCGTTGCAGACGCGGGAGCAGCACATCCGCCGCGACAAGGCCACGTCGAACATCTGTACCGCGCAGGTGCTGCTCGCCGTGCTCGCCGCGATGTACGCCTCCTACCACGGTGCCGAGGGGCTCACAGCCATCGCGCGGCGTGTCCACGCGCACGCGGCGGTGCTGGCGGACGGACTCGTGATGGCCGGTGTCGAGGTGGCCCACGACGAGTTCTTCGACACCGTCCTGGCACGGGTCCCGGGCCGCGCCGACGAGGTCCTCGCCGCCGCGGCCGAGCGCGGGGTCAACCTGTGGAAGGTCGACGACGACCACGTGTCCATCTCCTGTGACGAGGCCACGACCGGCGATCACGTCTCCCTCGTACTCGAGGCCTTCGGGGGCAGGGTCGCGGACGTGGCCGACGCCGCCGGCCTCGAGGTGATGGTGGATCCGGACTACGGTGACCGGACGAGCACCTTCCTCGAGCACGAGGCGTTCGTGCGCTACCGCACCGAGACCGCGATGCTGCGCTACCTGCGCGCGCTGTCTGACAAGGACATGGCCCTGGACCGCACCATGATCCCGCTCGGGTCCTGCACGATGAAACTCAACGCGACCACCGAGATGGAGCCCATCACGTGGCCCGAGTTCAACCGCCTGCACCCGTTCGCGCCGGCGGACCAGAACGCCGGGATCCGGCAGCTGGTGGCCGACGTCGAGCAGTGGCTGGTGGACATCACCGGCTACGCGGCGGTGAGCCTGCAGCCGAACGCGGGCAGCCAGGGCGAGTACGCGGGTCTGCTCGCGATCAGCGCCTATCACCGCTCGCGGGGGGATCATGACCGCACGGTGTGTCTCATCCCGTCCTCGGCCCACGGCACCAATGCCGCGTCGGCCGTGATGGCGGGGATGAAGGTCGTGGTGGTCAAGTGTCGTGAGAACGGTGACGTGGACGTCGACGACCTCAAGGCCAAGGTCGACAAGCATGCTGGTGAGCTCTCTGCGATCATGATCACCTACCCGTCGACGCACGGTGTGTACGAGCACGACATCGAGGAGATCTGCGCGATCGTCCACGATGCCGGCGGCCAGGTGTACATCGACGGGGCCAACCTCAACGCGCTCGTCGGAGTGGCCCGTCCCGGTCGATTCGGAGGGGACGTGAGCCACCTCAACCTGCACAAGACCTTCTGTATCCCGCACGGTGGCGGCGGGCCGGGCGTCGGCCCTGTCGCCGTGGCCGAGCATCTGCGCGAGTTCCTCCCGGGACACCCGTACGAGGAGGGGCTGGGTGCGGGGGGCGTGGTGTCCGCGGCACCCTTCGGCTCGGCTTCGATCCTGCCGATCACCTGGGCGTACATCCGCATGATGGGCGCCGACGGACTGCGTCGGGCCACACTCACCGCGATCGCCAGCGCGAACTACCTGGCCCGGCGGATCGGTGAGCACTTCCCGGTGCTCTACTCGGGTGAGGGCGGCTGGGTCGCCCACGAGTGCATCCTCGATATCCGCCCGCTGATCGACTCGGTGGGCGTGTCGATCGACGATGTGGCCAAGAGGCTCGCCGACTACGGTTTCCACGCGCCCACGATGAGCTTCCCGGTTCCCAACACCCTCATGGTGGAGCCCACGGAGAGTGAGGATCTCGCCGAGCTCGACGCGTTCTGTGACGCGATGGCGGCCATTCGTGCCGAGATCGACAAGGTGGCGCAGGGCGAGTGGCCGGTGGAGGACAACCCGTTGCGCGGTGCTCCGCACACCGCGGAGAGCGTGTCCGCGGACGAGTGGGCGCACCCCTACCCGCGCAGCGTGGCGGGCTACCCGCTCGGGACCACCTGGCGTCCCAAGGTGTGGCCTGCGGTCCGTCGTATCGACGGGGCGTATGGCGACCGCAACCTGGTCTGTTCGTGCCCGCCGCTCGAGGCGTTGGCCGAGGACTGACCCGGCAGCCGGTCCGGCGGTGTCGTACCCACGTGCCACTGTGCAGGTATGACCACGACCGGACCGGCTCCAGTTCCACCGCTGCCCGCGGCCTGTGCCGAATGGTGCCGGGCTCAGCCACCGGCGCTCCTCGTCGCCGACGAGTACGTGGAGATCGATCTGGACCTGTGGAATCTGCGGCTGGCGGAGAAGGGCGTCGATCTCCGACTCGTCGGTGGTGGGCCGGACGGCGGCCGGGTGGAGACCGGCTCCGGGTACCTGAGGCGCAGCGATCTGTGGGCGGCGGGCCGCCGCGCCCGGGGCAGCCTGGAGGAGGCCGTGGTCGCTCTGTACATGTGCGCCGCCTGGCTCTCCTCCCACCCGACGCGCTCGGGTATTCGTCGGGGACTGCCGGATTTCCGGGTCCCGGAACGCGATCGGGCGGGATGGCGGTCGGTGTCGTCGCACGGCTACCCGCTCGTCCTGCACGAGGTCGTGGACTGGCTCGACGCCCCGGCGGAGGCGATGAGCCTGCTCAAGCACGGTGCCCCGGTGGGACGGGCCGGCCGGGGCGTACCGGACCTCGGGTATCCGTTGGCGTCGCTCTATCTGTCGTCTCTGGCCATGGCGTGGTCGGATCAGCCCGTCGTTCCGGTTGACCCCGCGGGTATCGGAACGCTGATCCACGCGGGGTGGACCGAGGTCGACTCGGCGGCACGTATGACCCCCCGGCGCTACCAGCGCTACCTGGACCTGGTGAAGGCGTGGGCGGACCGGGCGGGTGTCGAGGCCCTGGTGGTGGAGATGTGGCTGGTCAGGCAATGGCACCAGCGTCGCGCGCAGGTCGGCACCACTGACCCGGTGCGTGCCCCGCGCGGACGGCCGGGCCCACCGCACTGATCGAGATCGTGGCTTCGCCGGCGGGCCCGATCGCGCCGGCGGTGTCGACCGCTGTTATCGGGCGAGGGGCGGGGCGGGGAGCGTAGGTGACGCCGGCGGACAGGGCCGGATCAGTTCTTCCTGAGCTCGCGTTTGAGGAGCTTTCCGGACTGGTTTCGGGGAAGCTCGTCGACGAACACGACCCGCTTGGGCACCTTGAAGGGTGCGAGGTGGGTGCGGGCTCCGTCGATGAGTTCGGCTTCGGTGGCCTGCGTGCCGTCCTTGAGCACGACGACCGCGGTGACGGCCTCGATCCACTTGGGGTCCGGGGTCCCGATCACGGCCACCTCGGCCACGCGCTCGTCCCGGTAGATGGCGTCCTCGACCTCGCGCGAGGCCACCAGGACGCCACCGGTGTTGATGACGTCCTTGATACGGTCCACCACCTCCAGGAAGCCCTCGGAGTCCCGCACGACGAGGTCCCCGGAGTGGAACCAGCCGTCGCGGAACGCCTCCTCGGTGGCCTCGGGCTTGTTCCAGTAGCCGCTGCACAGCTGGGGTGAACGGTAGACCACCTCACCCTGCTCGCCGTCGGCGACCTCGGCGCCGGATTCGTCCACGACGCGGGCCTCGACGAAGAACACGGCACGGCCTGCGCTCGCCGGGCGGGCGTCATGATCCTCTGGCCGTAGGACGCAGGCCAACGGGCCGATCTCCGACTGGCCGAAGCAGTTGTAGAAGCCGAGGCCCGGGTATCTGGAGCGGAGTCGCTGGAGGACGGGGACCGGCATGATCGATGCGCCGTACTGGGCCTTGCGCAGGCTCGAGAGATCGCGGGTCTCAAGGTCCGGATGCGAGGCGAGGGGGACCCACACGGTGGGGGCGAGGAAGAGCGACCTGATGGAGTCCTGCTCGACACGCCGCAGGATCTCGGGGATGTCGGGGGCCGTCATCAGGTGCACGGTGGCGCCGAGGGACAGGTACGGCATCGCGAACACGTGCATGGCGGCCGAGTGGTACAGCGGCATGGCGACCAGCGGCTCGTCGTCAGCGGCCAGATCGAGGGAGAGGATGCAGCTGACGTACTCGTGGACGAGAGCCGAATGCGTCATCATCGCGCCCTTGGGCCGGGAGGTCGTGCCCGAGGTGTAGAGCAGCTGCGCCAGGTCGGTGCCGCCGGCGGGCGAGTGCATCCTCGTGGTCTCACCGCTCAGCGCGACGCCGAGAAGGGTGCCGTCCGGGTCCTCGCCCGCAGCGGGCTGCAGGGCGAGGGAGGCGAGTCCGGTCAGGTTCTCCATCACCGCGTCGAGGGTGGGGGCCTGGGCGGGGTCGACGAGGACCAGCGACGCCCCCGAGTCGGTCAGCAGGTATTCGAGTTCACCGCCGGTGAGCGCGAAATTGACCGGGACGTGGGTCAGTCCCGCTCGTGAGGTCGCGAGGAAGGCGATGAGGTAGGCGTCGGAGTTGACCCCGTAGGCGGCGACGCGGGACCCGGGCTCCAGCCCGCGGTCACCGAGAAAGGAGGCGACCCGGTCGACGGCGGCGTCGAGGTCGGCGTAGGTCCAGCTGCGGTCGGCGAAGGTCAGGGCGACCCGATCGGGGAACCTGGAGGCGGAGCGGCGGAGCACCGCGTCGACGGTTCCGGCACTGACGGCCGGCATCGGGGGAGGAGGGGGAGTCGTCATGCACTCGACCCTATAGCGGCATCGGTGCTGACGCGGCGGAGTCAGTCCTCGCCGCGGAGCAGTTCCAGGACCGCCGGGGGGATGTGACCGCTGGCCTCGCGCGGGGTCCAGTGCTCGCTGGGGACCCACTGCGAACCGCAGCCCCGGCAGGCGAACAGGGGTTCACCCCGACGTTGGACGGGGGTCTGGTTCCAGTTGCACAGATCCCGGCAGGACCGCACCCGCAGTGGTGCGAGGTCGGGATCCGTGCGGCGACGGGCGAGTGAGCGTAGGGAGGACAGTGCGGCCATGGTGACAGCCAGCGTAGTCGTGGACCGGGACCTGCTCGTCTGTCGTGCGCCCGATCGGGGTGACCCGGCCCCACCGGATAGCCTGTCGGAAGCCCGAGTGGACGGAAGTGGTGAGATGAGCGAGTGCCCGTGTGGGGGCGCAGAATTGCGCACCTGCTGCGGTCCTGTGGTGGAGGACGGGGTCCCCGCCCGGACGGCCGAGCAACTGATGCGCTCCAGGTATACGGCATTCGTGCTCGGGCGTCCCGACCATCTCTGGCGGACGTGGCACCCCCGGACCCGGCCGGACACCGTGGACACGGGCGGCGTGGAGTGGGTGGGGCTCACCATCGTGGAGGTGTCCGCGGGTGGGGAGGACGACGACGACGGCGTGGTC
>DWWG01000132.1 GCA_019119875.1 Candidatus Dietzia intestinigallinarum
CCGGTGCGGCGGATGGGATTGCGCGACCGGATGAGCATCGGCGCGAGGACGAACAGCCAGACCACCACCAGCAGAATGATCAGCAGTGAGCTCGACATCGATCAGGCCTCCTCGAGCGTCTACCCCGACACGGGACGTCGTGGTGAATCACAACCGTAACGGCGCGCCCGCCCCACTTTGTGACGGCGCGCCGCAGGTCACGATGCTCAGGACATCTTCAGACGCGCTGCGCGAAACCGGCATCCACCAGCGCGGCCACCGCCCCCCTGCCGTGCTCCTCCCGGGTGCGCGCCACCAGCAGGTGATCGCGCCACGCACCGTCGACGTGGAGGTAACGCCGAAGCAGCCCCTCCTGCCGGAAACCGCAGCGCCCCAGCACCACCCGGCTCGCCTCGTTCTCGGGGCGGACGGTGGCCTCGACCCGGTGCAACGCGCCCGGCCCGAGGGCGTGGTCCACCCCCAGGGCCAGCGCAGCCGTGGCCACCCCGCCTCCGACGAACGGCCGGCCGACCCAGTAGCCGATCCAGCCCGAGTGCAGTGCGCCCCGCACGATCCCGCCGACGGTGAGCTGTCCACAGAACCGGCCGTCCAGCTCGATGGCTGCGGGGATGGTGGCACCGGCGCGGGCGTAGCGGCGAAGCTGCGAGTAGAGGCCGGGCCAGGCCCGGGGACTGTTGTTCTCGTGCCAGTTCCCGTCGACGGTGGGTTCCCACGGCTCCAGGTAGTCGCGCTCGTGCAGTCTCAGGGCGGACCAGTCGCGGCCGTCACGGCGCCGCACCGGACGCAGCGTCACCAGCCCGGCGCGCACGCGTAGCGGCCCGGCGTCGACCGGCCAGCCCGGGTGGGCGGGGGTGTCCCCCGTCAGCGCGTTCCACATGGCGGCCCGGTCCGGCCGACTCAGCCGCGCTGGGCCAGGAACATCACGTCCACCTCGTCGCCGGCGCGCACCGAGCTGACGTCCGGATCGATCACCACCAGGCAGTTCGCCTCGGCGAGCGAGGCCAGCAGGTGGGTGGACGCGCCCTGGGCACCGCCGAGCGCACGCACCAGGTACTCGCCGGTGTCGGTGTCCCGCATGAGCTGCCCGCGCAGGTAGCCACGCCGACCCTCGACCGAGGAGATGGGGGCGACGGTCCGGGCGCGGACGGTGCGGCGCATGGGCTGACGCTTCCCCAGGGCGATGCGGATCAGGGGCCGCACCATGATCTCGAACACCACGAGCGCACTGACCGGGTTGGACGGGAGCAGGAAGGTGGGCACCTCGTCGCGTCCGAGCCGGCCGAAGCCCTGGACGGAGCCGGGGTGCATGGCCACGCGGTTGACCTCGATCTCCCCGAGCCCGGCCATGACCTGCCGGATGCGCGTGGTGGCCTCACCGCCGGCCGCGCCGGAGACCACCACCAGCTCGGAGCGCACGAGCTGCCCCTCGAGCACCTCCCGCAGCCGCGCGGGCTCGGTGCTGGCGATGCCCACCCGGTGCACGTCGGCGCCGGCGTCGCGGCCGGCGGCGGTGAGGGCGTACGAGTTCACGTCATAGACCTGCCCCGTGCCGGGCGTGCCGTCGACGTCGAGCAGCTCGTCGCCCACCGAGATGATCGACATCCGCGGCTTGGGGTGGACGAGCACCTTGGCGCGGCCCACGGAGGCGAGCAGTCCCACCTGTGCGGGACCGATGATGCTGCCGGCGCGCACGGCCACGTCACCCGGCTGGACGTCGTCACCGATCCGCCGCACGTAGTCGCCGCTGCGGACGTCCCGCGTGGGCGTGATGTGCCGCCCGGACACCTGGGCCCAGCCCACGGGAAGGACCGCGTCGGCGAGGGTGGGCAGGGGCGCGCCCGTGTCCACGCGGACGACCTGCCCGGGCTGGAGTCGGGTGGGCTGGCGGGAGCCGGCCGTGATCTGACCGACCACCGGCAGGGTCGACGGTCCGGCCGCCTCGTCGTCGTCCCCCCGCCCCCCGGTGCGCACGTCGACGCTGCGCACGGCGTAGCCGTCGATCGCCGCCTGGTCGAAGGACGGGAGCGGGCGTTCGGCCACGACCTCCTCGGCGCACAGCAGTCCCTGCGCCTCGGAGATCGACACACGAACCGGGCGCGGGGCGACCGCGGCCGCGGTCACCAGAGCCAACTGTTCCTCGACGGAGCGCACCAGTGCCCCCTTCCCGTTCCTCAGAGCTGGTCTCGCGGTGTCAGGAGCCGAGCCGGTCGGTGAGCCACTCGCGGAGGTCGTCGGCATACGCCGGGCTGTCCAGGGCGAAATCCACGCAGGCCTTGATGTAGCCGCCGGGGTTGCCCAGGTCGTGGCGGGTGCCGTCGTGCACCACCACGTGCACTGGGTGGCCCTCGTCGATGAGCATGTCGATCGCGTCGGTGAGCTGCAGCTCCCCGCCGGCGCCGGGGGTGATGCGCCGCAGCGCGTCGAAGATCACGCGGTCCAGGACGTAGCGTCCGGCCGCGGCGAGGTTGGACGGGGCGTCCTCGGCGGCGGGCTTCTCGACCATGCCGAGGACCTTCTTGACCGCCGGGTCGTCGGTGTCCTCCACCTCGAACACGCCGTACGAGGACACCTCCTCCGGATCCACCTCGAAGGCGCACAGCACGCTGCCCCCGCGGGCGGCGCGCACGTCCGACATCTGGCCGAGGATCCCGAAGGGCAGGACCAGGTCGTCGGGCAGCAGCACCGCGACGGCCTGCTCGTCCGCGCCGAGCACGGACTCCACCTGCGCGACGGCGTGCCCGAGCCCCAGCGGCTCGTCCTGGCGCACGTCCACCACCTCGATCAGGCCCGGCGCGCGCTGCACCTTGTGCAACAGCACGTCCTTGCCGCGGTCCTCCAGCGTCCCCTCGAGGACCGGGTCCTCGGCGAAATGGGCCATCACGCCGACCTTGCGCTCGGAGGTGACGATCGCCAGACGCCCGGCGCCGGCCTCGGTGGCCTCCTCGGCGATCAGCTCGATCCCGGGGGTGTCGACGACGGGCAGCAGCTCCTTGGGCACCGTCTTGGTGGCGGGCAGGAACCGGGTCCCGAGACCTGCGGCGGGCACGACGGCGGTCCGGAACTGCGAGTCGGACGAGGCGGTGGACGTCATGGCACCACTGTAGACGTCAGATCGGGGCCTTTCGTGCCACGCCTCGCCGCGTGCCGCGAGGACCCGCCGACCGTCCGGCACGGCAGACTGTGGGCGTGGACAAGTCCGAACTGAGGCGGGTGGTGCGCGCCCGGCGCGCCGCGGTGAGCCGGGAGACGCGTGCCGAGCGGGACCACGCGATCCTGGGCCACCTGGGTGGGATCGTCACCGCCGGGATGGTGGTGTGCGCCTATGTTCCCGACGACGACGAGGCCGGCGGGCCCGGACTGCTGACCACGCTCTCCCGGAGTGGGGCCCGCGTCCTGCTGCCGGTCCCCCCCGAGGTGGGGCCGCTGGGCTGGGCCGCGTACACCGGGCCGGCGGACCTGGTGCGGGGCCGGTTCGGCATCCCCGTCCCGTCGGCGGCCCCGGGCCCTCCGGAGCTGATCGCGGGCGCCGATCTGGTGGTGGTGCCCGCTGTGGCCGTAGATCGGCGGGGCAACCGCCTCGGGCGCGGCGGCGGGTACTACGACCGGTCCCTGGAGCTCGCCGGTCCGCACACCCGGCTGCTGGCACTGGTGGACGCGGAGAACCTCGTGGACGCCGTGCCGGTGGAGCGCCACGACCGGCCGGTGGACGCCGTGGTCACCGAGGACGGCCTGCTCGACTTCGGAACCTGGCACTCGAGGGAGTAGAGTGCCAACCGTTGTTCCTTCGCACCGGGAGGCCCCATGCCCACCTACTCGTACCGCTGCCGTGACTGTGATGTCGCCTTCGACATCCAGCAGTCCTTCGACGAGGACTCGCTGACGGTCTGCCCCCAGTGCGAGGGCTCCCTGCGCAAGCTGTTCAACACGGTCGGCGTGGTGTTCAAGGGTTCCGGCTTCTACCGCACCGACAGCCGGTCGGAGAGCACGTCGTCCGGCAGCGCGAACTCCTCTGCCGCGAGCTCGTCGGGCGGGTCCGGGAGCGACTCGGGCGGTGGCTCCTCGTCCTCCGGGTCCTCCGGCTCCTCCGGGTCCTCGGGATCCGGTTCCGGGACCGGTTCATCCGGCTCCTCGGGTGCGGCCTCGTCCCCGAGTCCGTCGGTCTCGTCGTCGTCGTAGTTCCCGGCGCACGACCGGCGGTCTGTCCACAGGCACGTCCCTGTCCACAGGCACCGGCTCCCCGACCCGCCAGCCCGTCCGGCCGCGGCCTGACGCCGTTACCGTCGACCCCGACATCGCCGCGCCGCCACGCGCCGAACGACGGGGGACACACATGCGCCGGACCATCGGCACCGCCACCACGCCGGGCCACTGGCGACGCCGACGGACCGCCCGCATCGCCCTGGCCACGGCACTGGTCGTGGCCGCGCCGTTCGTCGGCGGGAGAGACACCGACGGCGACGACACCCGGCCGGGCGCCGACAACACACCGGGAGGTCTGTCCGTATCGAGCGCGGCCGCGTCGGGAGGCATCGCCGCGCCGGGCGCGCTGACGGGCGTCGGCACGCAGGACTCCGCAGCACCGGACCCGCGCACCGGCGAGGCACTGCGCGTGGTCCCGGTCCCGCTGGCCGACCCGGGCGTGGCCGACGTGCTCAACCCCGGTGACCTGGTGGATCTGGTGGCGGTCGACGCCGCCGCGGACGGCCCCGAACCCGCTCTCGTCGTCCGCGCCGCACGCGTCCGTGACACCCCCGACGGGCGGCCCGGGACACGGTCGATCCTGGTCGAGGTCCCGGAATCGGCCGCGGCCACCCTGGCCGCCACCGCCGCCGGGACCCCGCTGGCCGTGATCGTCCACGGCTAGAGATTGCTCACCGTCAGCACACCCTGATCAGCGCCGATGTGCTGATACCATCCGTCAGGTCCAGACAGGAACGCGCGGGCCACGCAGGTGGTGGACCGGGCCATCAAATGGGAGGAAGTGCGAGATGCTCAAGGGCTTCAAGGACTTCATCATGCAGGGAAACGTGATCGACCTCGCCGTGGCCGTCGTGATCGGCACCGCGTTCGCCGCCATCGTCGACTCGTTCACCACCGCGATCATCAACCCGCTCATCGCACTGCTCGGCGGCAACAACGAGATCGGCTTCGCCGTCCAGCTGCTGCCCGACAATCCCGAGACCGTCATGGACTTCGGGCTGCTCATCACCGCGATCATCAACTTCCTGCTGATCGCGGCCATCATCTACTTCGTCCTGGTGGCGCCGATGAACAAGATGAAGGAGGCCGCCGCCAAGCGCAAGGGCATCGAGGCCCCGGCCACCGACAACGAGCTGCTGGTCGAGATCCGCGATCTCCTCGCCGGTCGTCCCCTCACCCACCCCTCGGACCCGAACAGCCCGTCCGGCAACTCCTGACGCCAGCCCTGAGGTGACGCGGCTGCCCGGTCGCGCCCCGGCCGGGCGGTCCGGCGTCGGCAGCTCAACCGTGGTGCGGGGGGCGCTGATCGCGCCACCAGTCGTCGTCGATCCCGCTGCCGCGGTCGCGGACCTCATCCGTGGTCGTCTCGGGCAACGTCTCACCGAACACCGCGTCGAGCCGCGCCCGGTCCACCGCCCGGCGGCCCGGCACGGCGCCCCGGCTCTCGCGCCCAGCAGCGTCGGTGCCCCGTTCGCGGCCCCCGCCCCGCTCGTCCGGGGCGGTCACAGTTCGTCGATGTCCGACAACTCCGCCACGACATACGACACCAGCGGGCACAGTGTGGCCATGCCGTCACGGATCGCGGCGCGGCTCGGCGCGAGATTCGCCACGACCGTGCTGCCGGACACGCCCACGTGCCCGCGGGAGACGATCGAATCGACCGCACCGGCCGTCAGGCCCGACGAGCGGACCGCCTCGGCGATACCGGGCAGTCGCTTGTCGAGGATCTCCTCGGTGACCTCCGGGGTGATGTCGCGCGGCCCCACGCCCGTCCCACCGACGGTCACCACGAAGTCGAAGCCTCCGACCACCGCCGTCTCCAACGCCTTACGCACCTCGGTCTCCTCCGCGGCGACACCCACCACACCGCCCACGAGGAAACCCTCCTCGCCGAGCAGTTCGGTGACCAGCGGACCGATCGCGTCCTCCTGCCCCCCGAGGCGGTCCGTCACCACCACGACCATCGCGCGGCCCGCGATGCGCGACTCCACCGGATCGGTGGCCTCCGGGTCGAACTCCACATCGGTGGGCAGCCTGCGTCCTCCGGGTAGCGCCCGCGGATCGAATCTGGTGTTCATCTCGCCTCTCCCAGTACAACGTCGACAGTGGTCGGCTGCTCGCCCTCACCTGAAGCATAGGTGACGGTGACCGTCTCCCCTGGCGTCTGGGAGCGGATCGCGGCGACGAGCGCGTCACCGTTCTCGATGATCCGATCCCCCACGGCGGTGATGACCATCCCCTCACGGATGCCCGCCTCGTCCGCGCCGCCTCCGGCCTCCACCGACCGCACGAGCGCACCGTCACCGGCGGGCGTGTCGCTGATCGACACCCCCAACACCGCGCGCGTGGCGAACCCCTGCTTGATCAGCTGGTCGGCGACCCGCCGGGCCTGGTCGACGGGGATCGCGAACCCGAGCCCGATGGATCCCGAGTTCTGCTGTCCCAGCGACGCGATCGCCGAGTTGATGCCGACGAGTTCGCCGTTCATGTTGACCAGCGCGCCACCCGAGTTACCGGGGTTGACGGCGGCATCGGTCTGGATCGCATCGATCACCGTGCTCTGGTCGGACTGCGCGCCGCCGGCCCGCACGGGGCGGTCGAGCGCGGAGACGATGCCGGTGGTCACGGTGCCGGACAGCCCCAGCGGCGAGCCCACGGCGGCGACCGCCTGGCCCTCGGTCAGATTCGCCGAGGTGCCCAGGGAGATCGGGGTGAGCGCCTTGGAGGTGTCCGCCTTGATCACGGCGATGTCGGTAGCGGGATCGGTGCCCACGATGGTTGCCGGCGCCTTGGTGCCGTCGTCGAACCGGACCTGGATCTGGCCACCCGCGTCCGCCAGTCCGACGACGTGGTTGTTGGTGATGATCATGCCGTCCTGGGTGAGCACCACCCCGGAGCCCTCGCCCCGCCCGGACTGTGCCCGCACGTCGATCGACACGACGCTCGGCAACACCTTGTCCGCCACGGCCTCGACGGTCCCGTCCGGCGCCTGCCCCTCCGGTTGGGTGATGCTGACCGGGGAGGCGAGGCCACCCTCGGAACCGCCGGCGACACTCGCGCCCACCCAGCCGCCGAGACCGCCGGAGACGAGCATGGCCGCGACGATCCCCACGACGAGCATCCCCCGGCCGGACTTCCGGTCGGTCTCGGGCGACTGCCCCGGAGCGATCGTCTGTGGCCCGCCACCGGCAGCAGGGAACGCCGAGGTCGGCTGGGCACCGGCGGGCGGCGGGGCCCCACCGGGCGCGGCCTGGGCATAGGGCCCGTAGTCCTGAGGAGCGTACGGGGACTGCGCGGACTGCGGTGCGTACGGGTTCCGGGCCGCATACGGCGACGGACCGGTGGGGCGGTCTGCGTGACCGCCCGCCCCGACTCCCTTCCCGGAAGCCCATTCGTCGCCGGACCCGGGCGCACCGGGGACTCGACCGTTTTCGTTCTCCATGGCAACTATCGTCCCCCACCACGCTGTGAGCCCGCTGAAACCCGTCTGGAAGATCGCCGGGCGGGCCGGGTCGTGGCGGCCCCGGAGCAGAGCTCGTCTGACCCGGGGTGAGCGCCGCGCGCGGGAGGCAGGACGATCACTCCGGGGGTTGCCCGCTACCGGGCAGCGTCAGCCGGACCTCCGCGCCGCCCCCTTCGGCGTCCCCGATCTCGACGGTTCCGCCGTGCCGGGTGGCGACCTGGCGCACGATGGCAAGTCCCAACCCGGATCCCGGCATCGCCCGGGCCTCGCGCGAACGATGGAAACGCTCGAAGACCAACTGGCGGTCCTCCTCCGGTATCCCCGGCCCCTGATCCGCGACCGTCAGCTCCATCACCGCCTCGGAGACGGGACTCATCGTCACCGTGACGGTGCCGCCGCCGGGGCTCCACTTGGCCGCGTTGTCACAGATGTTGAGCACAGCGCGTTCGATCCCCGCCGAATCGCCGAACGAGTACCACGGCACCAGGTCGACTCTGAAGTCCACGTCGTGCCGTCGGCGGCGGACCCGCTCCAACGCCCGCTCGACGACATCCGACACCGCGACGGGCTCGAGCTCGACCTCACCGGAATCCTCGCGCGCGAGCTCGACCAGATCGCCGACGAGCTGGCTCAGCTCGGAGATCTGGCCGACCACGTCCACCTCGAGCTCACCGCGGTCCTCATCCGGGATCGCGGGAGCGCCGGGGCGACTGGCCGCGATGAGCAGCTCGACATTCGTCCGCAGGCTGGTCAGCGGGGTCTTCAGCTCGTGTCCCGCGTCCGCGACGAGCCGCGCCTGCCGCTCTCGGCTCTCCCGGAGCGCCACCAGCATCTGATTGAACGTGGCGGTCAGGCGTGCGATCTCGTCGTCGCCACTGACCGGGATGGGCCGCAGGTCATCGGTCCGCGCGATGCGCTCCACCGCCCGCGTCAGTCTGGCGACGGGCGCCAGACCGGTTCGGCCGACGGCGGTCCCGGCCACCGCGGCGAGCGCGATCCCCGCGGCACCGACCAGGGTGAGGACGATCGCCAGCCGGTTCAGCGTCGCCCGGGTGGGGCCCAGGTCCTGCGCGAGGATCAGCGTGGAGCCGTCACGGACGCCGACGGCGTAGATCTGCTTGCCCCCGGAGGCGCGCAGGCTCGACTCGGCCTCACCTCGTACCACCTCGATCTCGGGAGTACCGATCTGGAAGGGCTCACCGGTGGCGGTACGCCCGCCGGAGGGGGCGACGATCTGCGCGTCGAGATTCGGGTTGAACGCCCTCAGGGCGATGAGTGTGCTGCGGGACTGCAGCGCGAACTCCGAGGCGAGTTGACTGTTGACCAGCTGGTCCGCCTGCTGTTGGAGCCGTTCGTTGACCCCCCTGTACAGGGATCCGGACACGACGAAGTAGGCCGCGACGGCCATCAGGGCCACCGCGACCCCCACCGAGCTCGCCGCCAGCAGGGTCACCCGCTGGTGCAACGAGATCGGGGCGGGCCTGCGCCCCCTCGCGCCCACTGTCACCACGGTCTCTCCCCTACGGGGTCTCGCGCAGCACGTACCCCACTCCGCGGACGGTGTGGATGAGCCGCACCTCACCCTCCCCCTCGGTCTTGCGCCTGAGATATCCGATGTACACCTCGAGCGCGTTGCCCGAGGTGGGGAAATCGTAGCCCCACACCTCCTCGAGGATGTGGCTGCGGGTCAGCACACGGCGCGGATGGTGCATGAGCAGCTCGAGCAACGAGAACTCCGTGCGGGTCAGCTGGATCCGCCGCTCCCCTCTCGTCACCTCGCGGGTCGCCAGATCCATCCGGAGGTCCTCGAACTCCAGGACCTCGTCCACGTCCTCGGACTCGGAACCCCGGCGCCGCAGCAGGGCCCGGAGCCGCGCGAGCAGCTCCTCCAGCGCGAACGGCTTCGGGAGGTAGTCGTCCGCGCCCGCATCCAGCCCCGCGACCCGCTCCGACACCGCATCGCGGGCGGTGAGCATGAGCACCGGGAGGTCATCGCCACGGCTGCGCAGGATGCGGCACACCTCGAGGCCGTCCCGGCGGGGCATCATCACGTCGAGGATCACGGCGTCGGGCCTGTTGCCGTCGACGGACTCGATCGCCTCCACACCGTCACCGGCGAGCTCGACCTCGTACCCGTTGAACGTCAGTGAGCGCCGGAGCGATTCACGGACCGCCTGGTCGTCGTCTACCACGAGGATTCTCATGACGCCCAGTTTCGCGCACCACGCTGAAGCCCTGCTGAGGAATGACTGATGCCCCCGATACGCCGACGAACCCGGTGGTTCCCCTGCGGGATCCACCGGGTTCGTACCGGGCGTGTGCGTGCGGCGCGCGTGGCACCGCCGTGCTCGACTGAGCTTCCGTCAGCCGAGAGTCGGCATCAGCGGTCGAGGTCGACCAGGCCGAGCTGAGCGGCCTTCACCAGGCGACGCGGCAGCACGACTGGGCGGCCGTCGACCTTGGTCTCCTGGAGGGCGACGTTGTCCGCCTTCCACTGCGAACGACGGGAGTGGGTGTTGGCGCGCGAGAGGCGCCGCTTGGGAACTGCCATGATGTACGTCCTCGGGTTGTGAAGGTGGATCGGGGCGCACGCGCCCCGCGGCTCACTTGCGGCGGGCGCGGTTGCCGTAGCGGCGCTGGAACTTCTCGACACGGCCGGCGGTGTCCATGACACGCTGCGCGCCGGTCCAGAACGGGTGCGACTCGCTGGTCACGTCCACGACGATCAGCGGGTAGGACTTGCCGTCCTCCCACTCCACCGTGCGGTTGCTGGTGGCGGTGGAACGGGTGAGGAACTTGGTGCCCGTGCCCGAGTCCTGGAAGACCACCGGGTGGTAGTCGGGGTGAATGTCGTTCTTCATACGTCGATCCCTCTAGCTCGGTAGAAGTCTGTGGGTCTGGCGCCCGCCCCGCGAGGGGCGCGCAGTTGCCAGTGGCCGAACCGGGGACCCCGGTGTCAGCACACGCATCGGTTGATCGTACCCGTACTATGGGCGAGCACCCAATTCGAGCACGTCCGGTCCCCGACCCTCAGCCGCGCCGGAACCCGTCGCACCGCCGGTGACGTGCCGATTACCGTTTCGGGCCACGTGGTGCGTAAACTAGACCATCGCTGTTGTCTGCACGTTTGCAATCGCCTCTCATGGTGTTCGCGACGTGGCGACCTGCTGCTCCCCGGCCCGGCCGGAAATCGGAGCGGTGCCCGTGTCGCCACGCGCCACTTCAGGACGGGGCGGAAGGAGAAACACGCCATGTCGGCGCATTGCCAGGTAACGGGACGGAAGCCGGGATTCGGCAAGTCCGTCTCGCACTCGCACCGTAGGACCAACCGTCGCTGGAACCCGAACATCCAGCGCCGCAGCTACTTCGTGCCCTCCGAGGGGCGTCGCATCACGCTGACGGTCTCGACCAAGGGCATCAAGACCATTGACCGCGACGGCATCGAGGCCGTGGTGGCCCGCATCCGTGCCCGTGGGGAGAAGATCTGAGATGGCCCGTAACGACATCCGCCCCATCATCAAGCTGAAGTCCACGGCCG
>DWWG01000133.1 GCA_019119875.1 Candidatus Dietzia intestinigallinarum
ACGCCGTGGGAACCCACCGTCGCCGGGCGGGCCGCGGTGCGCAGCCCGCCCGGCGACGGTGGAGGACAGATCACTTCGAGTAGAGCTCGACGATCAGCTGCTCCTGCAGCGGCACCTCGATCTGGGCGCGCTCGGGGAGCTGGTGGACGAGGATGCGGAGGGTCGTCGGAACGACCTGCAGCCACGCCGGGACGGGACGCTCGCCGAGGCTCTCCTGGGCGATCTCGAACCAGTCCATCTTGGTGGACTTGGGCCGGACGTCGATGATGTCGTACTGCGAGACTCGGTAGCTCGGGATGGTCACCTTCTGGTCGTTGACCCTCAGGTGTCCGTGGCTCACGAGCTGACGCGCCTGACGCCGCGTCTGCGCGAGACCCGCGCGGTAGACGACGTTGTCGAGACGGGACTCGAGGATCTGGAGGAGGTTCTCACCGGTCTTGCCGGGTCGACGGTTCGCCTCCTCGTAGTAGCGACGGAACTGCTTCTCCATCACGCCGTAGGTGAAGCGGGCCTTCTGCTTCTCCTGCAGCTGGAGGCGGTACTCGGATTCCTTGATCCGCGCACGCCCGTGGTGGCCGGGCGGGAAGGGACGACGCTCGAACGCGGTGTCCCCACCCACGAGGTCCACCCCGAGACGACGGGACTTACGGGTGACTGGGCCGGTGTAACGTGCCATGGTTCAGTGCGTTCCTTCCGGCTCAGACTCGACGCCGCTTGGGCGGACGGCAGCCGTTGTGGGGCTGGGGGGTGACATCGGAGATCGTGCCCACCTCGAGGCCGGCGGCCTGGAGCGAGCGGATCGCGGTCTCACGACCCGAGCCGGGGCCCTTGACAAAGACGTCGACCTTCTTCATGCCGTGCTCCTGCGCCTTGCGGGCGGCGTTCTCCGCGGCGAGCTGCGCGGCGAAGGGCGTCGACTTGCGCGAGCCCTTGAAGCCCACGTGCCCGGAGGACGCCCAGGAAAGGACGGCACCGTTGGGGTCGGTGATCGAGACGATGGTGTTGTTGAACGTGCTCTTGATGTGGGCCTGGCCGTGAGCGACGGACTTCTTCTCCCTGCGACGACCCGACTTCTTGGGGCCCGCAGCGCGTGACTTGGGGGGCATTACTTCTTCTTTCCGGCGACGGTCTTCTTCGGGCCCTTGCGGGTGCGGGCGTTGGTCTTGGTGCGCTGACCACGGACGGGGAGGCCACGACGGTGGCGCAGTCCCTGGTAGCTGCCGATCTCGATCTTCCGGCGGATGTCGCCCTGGATCTCGCGGCGCAGGTCTCCCTCGACCTTGTAGTTGCCCTCGATGTCGTCACGAAGGACGGTCAGCTGCTCATCGGTGAGGTCCTTGGTGCGCTGGTTCGGGTCGATCCCCGTCCGCTCCAGGATCTCGAGCGATCGGGTACGACCGATGCCGAAAATGTAGGTGAGCGCGATCTCCATGCGCTTGTCGCGTGGGAGATCGACGCCGGCAAGGCGTGCCATATGGCGATTCTCTTTCGTCGTGCGGTAGGTCTGCTCCCCGACCGTCCCCGTCCCGGACGGTCATCTCACGATGAGCGATCCGATCGGGGCCCCGGCCTCCGCGTCCGAGGGTGTGAACCCGCCCGGCCCACGAGGGGCCCGGCGGCTGGTCCAGGGAGTTGAGCGTCTTTACTTGTAGCGGTAGACGATCCGGCCACGCGTCAGGTCGTAGGGCGAGAGCTCCACGACCACGCGGTCCTCCGGAAGGATGCGGATGTAGTGCTGCCGCATCTTCCCGCTGATGTGGGCGAGGACCTTGTGCCCGTTCTCGAGCTCGATGCGGAACATTGCGTTCGGCAACGGCTCGATGACACGGCCCTCGACCTCGATGGCTCCGTCCTTCTTTGCCATGCTGGTTACGGTCCTCCACGCTTCCCCGGGTGACGTCTACCGGATTAGGGTGCGCTGGTGGGCACACCGACGTATAAGCCTACGTCAGTGCCGGACTCCGCGCCAATTCCGGCGCCCGGGTCTCACACGTGGCAGGCGGTGCCCGCCGGGACCCCGTCGAACCGCTGCTGCAACCAGTCCAAGGCCGCGGGGAGCTTCTCGACCGCCCCCATCAGGTGCTCCGGAGCGAGCCCCGGCTCCCACGTCAGGTCGACGCCCTCGCGACAGTAGCGCCTGGCGGTGTCCTCCGCATCCCAGAACGGTACGAGTGGATCCGTTCGCGCGTGCCACATGAACACCGGCACCCGGGGGACGTCGGGGCTCAACCGGATGCTGTTGTCCGCGAACGCGCGCATCAGGCCCTCCTCCGCCATGAGGTCTCCCCCGGCCAGCACCATGGGAACCGACCGGAACGCCCCCAGCGTGAGCAGTGTCGCGGTGCACCGGCCCCGGAGCTGTTCGTACAGTCCCCACCCCTCGGGGGTCAGCTTGTCCTCGAGCCGGATGCTGTCCGGATACTCACGGGCCATGCCGATAGCGGCGGCGAAGGCGAGACCGAACGCCGGATGCGGATGATTGCCGATCATGCGGGCCATCGTGGTCATGTCCGTCGGGACCCCGCCCTGGGCGACGCCGACCAGGTTGACGTCGGGCGCGTACTCGTCGTGCATGAGCGAGACCCACGCGCTGGCGATGCCTCCGCCCGAATATCCCAGGGCCCCGAAGCGGCTGCCTGCGGCTTCGAAACGGGGATCGTCGCGCACCGCACGCATCCCGTCGAGCACGATCCGTGCCGACAACTGCCCACCCGGGTACGCGACCTTCGGCCCGAGGTGATCGGGGATGAGCACCGTCCAGCCCCGGTCCAGCTGGAACCGGAGAAATGCCATCGCATTGTCCTGGACGGTCTCCAGTGTGGGGTTGACGAGCGTCTCGGTCGGTGCGCACCCCTGCCCCAGGGCGTTGAGATAGTGCTGATAACTCAGCACCGGGCCGTCGACGGCCGCGTGGTGCGGACGGACGACCGTCGCGGTGGCCAGAATGGGGCGATCGGCGGTGTCGGTCGAACGGTAGGCGATCTCGGTGACGCGGTAGCCCGCGAAGGCCGGCATCGACACGTCCCTGGTGTTGATCACCTGCCCGAGAGCGGCATCCGCGAGCACGTCGGCGTCTGCGTGATAGAAGGGGGCCATCTGCGGCGGTTCCATGATCGAACCACCGGCGTCGTCCATCACCGATTGCGCCCCGGCCGAGGGGCCGGTCCCGGAGTGCACCTGGGCGACGAGCACGGCGACGGCCGCGATCACGGCGGCGCCGAGCCGCATCGTGGTGCTTCCGGCGCGACCGATACGGGGACCTACAGCCATGCGGCGACCTCTCGGTGTCTGGACAGATGATCCGCTTCGGGCACACGATAACCGCTGAAGCCTGTCCGCGAGACCTCTGTGAGGAGAACCGGCGCATCGCCTGCCGGCGGGCGCCGCCGATTCAGTCCTGCGGACGCGGGGTCAGGATGCGCGGCCCGTCCGGGGTGACCGCGACGGTGTGTTCCCAGTGTGCGGCCGGCGCACCGTCGACGGTCACGACCGTCCAGTCGTCCGACAGGGTCCTGGTGTCGGTCTCGCCGCCCAGCACCAGCATCGGCTCGATGGCCAGCACCGAGCCCACCTGGAGTCTCGGGCCCCTGCCGGCCTTGCCCTCGTTGGCGAGGAAGGGCCACTCGTGCATCTCGCGACCGATGCCGTGGCCGCCGTACCCGTCCACGATCCCGAGGGCGACGCCGTGCCGCTCCTCGGCCCGGCGGGTGGCCACCTCGAGTGCGTGCGAGACATCGGTCAGCCGGTTACCGGGATGCATCGCGAGCATTCCCTCGGCGAGGACCTCCCGCGTGGCGTCGTTCAACGCCTGCACCGCGGGATCGAGCTCTCCCACGCCGAAGGACCACGCGGAGTCCCCGTGCCAGCCGTCGAGGATCGCCCCACAGTCGACCGATACGAGGTCACCCTCGGAGAGCACCGTCGACACCCCGGGGATGCCGTGGACCACGACCTCGTTGACCGAGGAACAGATGGATCCGGGGAAGCCCTCGTATCCCTTGAACGACGGCACGGCACCGGCGTCCCGGATCAGCTGGTCGACGACCTCGTCGAGGTCGGCCGTGGTGGCACCGGGGATCGCGGCATCGCGTGCGGCGACCAGCGCGCGGCCGACGATCCGGCCGGCGGCCTCCATCGCGTCGAGTTCGCCCGGGGTACGTGCGGTGACGGCACCCTTGCGCGATCTTCCGAACACGGCCGTGGTCAGCGACCGAGTGCGGAGAGTGCGCGGGCGTTGATCTCATCGACCTCGCCGACGGCGTCGATGGTCGTGAGCTCCGAGGCGTAGTACTCCAGCAGCGGCGCCGTCTCCGAGTTGTAGACCGCCATCCGGTTGCGGATCACGTCCTCCGTGTCGTCCTCACGGCCGCGGGCGAGCATACGAGCCACCACCGTGTCCTCGTCGACACGGAACTCGAGCACCCCGTCGAGTGAGGTACCGGCGTCGGCGAGCAGGTCCTTCAGCGCGTCCGCCTGCTCGACGCTGCGCGGGTAGCCGTCGAGGAGGAAGCCCTCGGTGGCGTCGGGCTCGGCGATGCGCGCCGCGACCATGCGGTTGGTGACATCGGCCGGGACGAGGTTTCCCGCGTCGATGTAGGACTTCGCCTCCTTGCCGAGGTCGGTCCCCTGCGAGATGTTCGCGCGGAACAGGTCGCCGGTCGAGATGTGCGGGACGCCGAGCTTCTCGGAGAGCAGGGCGGCCTGGGTTCCCTTGCCGGCTCCGGGAGGGCCGAGGAGGACGAGACGCATGGTGGGGACCAGCCTTTCTGAGGTAGTGACTTGCTCGAGCTGCTACGCGGTTACTTGAGGAAGCCCTCGTAGTTGCGCTGCATCAGCTGTGCTTCGACCTGCTTCACGGTGTCGAGGCCGACAGAGACCATGATGAGCACGGCGGTGCCACCGAACGGCATGTTCTGGAGATCTCCACCCCCGCTCCCCATGTCCAGGAAGACGTTCGGGAGGACGGCGATCAGGCCGAGGTACAGCGAACCAAACAGAAGGATGCGGTTGAGCACGTAGCCCAGATACTCGGCGGTAGGACGTCCCGGACGGATCCCCGGGATGAACCCGCCGTACTTCTTCATGTTCTCCGCCTGCTCCATGGGGTCGAACTGGATCGCGACGTAGAAGTACGAGAAGAAGATGATCAGTGCGAAGTAGAGGACGATGTACCCCCAGCTCGAGGGGTTCTGCAGGTACTGCATCACGTAGCGCTGCCAGAAGCCGTCGCCGGCCCCCTCCGGTCCCTCGATGAGTTGGGTGATGAGGATCGGGACGTACATCAGCGAGGACGCGAAGATGACCGGGATGACGCCGGCCTGGTTGACCTTGAGCGGCAGGTAGGTGGAGGTGCCGCCGTACTGTCGGCGTCCGACCATGCGCTTGGCGTACTGGACCGGGATGCGGCGCTGGCCCTGCTCGACGAAGACCACGGCGACGACGATCAGCACGACCGCGAACATCACGGCCGCGAACTTCATGGTCGACGAGTTCTGGTAGATGTTCACGCCCTCGGCGGGGATGCGCGAGGCGATACCGGCGAAGATCAGCAGGGACATGCCGTTACCGACCCCGCGGTCGGTGATCAGCTCACCGAACCACATGACGAGGGCGGCGCCGGCGGTCATGACGATCACGATGGTGACCAGGGTGATGATGTCGTTGTCCATCAGCACCGACTGGCCGTTCCCGAGGAGCTGACCACGGTCGGCGAGCGCGACGATGCCGGCGGACTGCAGGACCGCCAGGGCGATCGTGAGATAACGCGTGTACTGCGTCATCTTGGCCTGGCCGGACTGCCCTTCCTTCTTGAGCTGTTCGAAGTGCGGGATGACAACCGTGAGCAGCTGCACGATGATGCTCGCCGTGATGTACGGCATGATGCCGATCGCGAAGACCGACAACTGCAGGAGCGCACCACCCGAGAACAGGTTGACCAGCGAGTACAACTGCGCGTTGTCTCCGGTCATCGCCGTGTCGAGCAGCCCGCGGAGCTTGGGGTAGTCGACGCCGGGCGACGGGATCTGTGCGCCGATCCGGTACAGGATGATGATCCCGAGGGTGAAGAATATCTTCTTCCTCAGGTCACTGTCCTTGATCGCGGACGCGAGTGCGGTGAGCACATGTCCTCCTGGTCATGGACGGCCCGCGGCCGCCTGTCGTCGAGATCTGATGCGGCGGGGCCCACCACCGTGGACGGTCGCGGCCCCGGAACGCACAACGGGAAAACTCTATCAAGACGAACGCAGGGGCCGGATCCGAGACTCTCGGACCCGGCCCCTGCGCCCGTCGCCGGCCCTGGTGTGGACCGGGCGGGCGATCAGGCCCCGGCCTCCGACACGCTTCCGCCGGCGGCCTCGATCTTGCTCTTGGCCGATGCGGAAACCTTGTCGACCGACACGGTCACGGAAACGGAGATCTCTCCGTCACCGAGGACCTTGACCGGCTCGTTCTTGCGGACGGCACCCGCGGCGACGAGCTCGGCGACGCCGACCTGGCCCCCGTTCGGGAACAGCCGCTGGATGTCGGCCACGTTGACGACCTGGAAGACGACCTTGTTGCGGTTCTTGAAGCCCTTGAGCTTCGGAAGGCGCATGTGGATCGGCATCTGGCCGCCCTCGAACGCCGCGGGGACGTTCTTCCGGGCCTTGGTGCCCTTGGTGCCGCGACCGGCGGTCTTGCCCTTGGAGCCCTCACCGCGACCCACGCGGGTCTTGTCGGTGTGGGCACCGGGCGCCGGGCGCAGGTGGTGCAACTTGATGGTCATGCTCACTCCGTCTCTTCGACCACGACGAGGTGGTTCACGACGTTGATGAGACCCCGGGTCTGC
>DWWG01000134.1 GCA_019119875.1 Candidatus Dietzia intestinigallinarum
GATGTCTCCTGGCGTGCGCGCAAGGAGTTCGAGCGCCAGACCAACCCGGTGCCGTACTACTTCGTCTACTCGGAGCACGACCCCGACCTCGAGGGGTTCCACGGCCGCGAGCCGCTCAAGAAGCTGGATCGTCACCACGACGATGTCCGCCAGGTCCGCAGTGTGCCGCGGGCCGGCCATCTCATGCATCTGGAGGCCACTGAGGACACCCACCGCGAGATCTTGGCCTGCCTGTCGGACATCGGCGGCCACTGACTCGCGCCCCGCGCACCGCACCCCGAACCCCGGCCCGGCCCCGCCCCGCGCACCGCGCCCCGCGCACCCCGCCCCGCGCACCGCGCACCGCGCACCCAGCCCCGCGCACTTGGCGGACATGCCCAGCCAGTTGGCGGACCGCTCGCTGGTCATCGGGCTGATTTTCGCGAATTCTGTCCCCCAACTGGGGACGGGTGTCCGCCAAGTGCGCGGGGGCTGGGGCTGCGCCGGGCGGGCTGGTGGCTGGGGCCGCGCAGGGCGGGCCGGGTGGCGCAACCCGGCGCGGGCTACACGGGCGAGTCGCTCATCGCGCGGCCGCTCTGCGACACCGAACCGAGCGCCAGTCCGCGCGTCTCCTTCGTCAGAGCGAGCGCGAGGATCGAGATCGCGGCCGTGACCACGATGATCAGGCTCAGCGGCCAGCTTGCGCCGCCCGCGGGGACCAGCAGAGAGCTGGCGATCAGGGGAGTGAAGCCCGCCCCGATCAGGCTGGCGGACTGGTAGCCCACTGACGCGCCCGTGTACCGCACGCTGGTGCCGAACATCTCCGACAGCAAGGGCACCAACGGGGCGAACATCGCGTTCTGTATCACCTGCGCCAGGACCAGGCCGGTCATCATCAAGGGCACGGAACCGGAGTCCACGAGCGTGTAGAGCGGGAACGCGAACAGCACCGCGGCCACCGCGCCGGTGAGGACGACGGGACGACGCCCGACACGATCCGATACCGCGGACGCCAACGGGATGACGACCAGCGACACCAGGGACAGCACGATCAGCGCCTGCATGACGGTCGATCTCGCGTAGCCGATCCCGGTCGCGTACGTGATGATGTGCGACGTGGTCAGGGCGGTCATGGCGAACGGGGCGATACCGGCGCCGCACGCGAGAATGACCGTCCGGGGCCGTCTGAGCACCTGCATCAACGGCATGCGGGTGGTACTGACCTCGGCCTTCTCTGCCGCCTGCTCGAAAACCGGGCTCTCGGCGATCTGCAGGCGGATGTAGATTCCCACGATCACCAGAAGCGCGCTGATGAGGAACGGCACCCGCCACCCCCACGAGTACAAGGCCTCGTCCGGCAGGAGGCTGACCATCGCCACCGCGACGGTGGCCATGAGGAAGCCGAGGGGCGAGCCGAGGTTCATGATGCCGGCCCACTTTCCGCGACTGTCGGAATCGGAGTGCTCGACCACCATCAACGCTGCGCCTCCCCATTCGCCACCGATGGCGATGCCCTGCGCGATCCGCAACACCACGAGCAGTATCGGAGCGGCGATGCCGATGGTCGCGTAGCCGGGGAGCAGCCCGATGAGGAAGCTCGCGGCGCCCATGAGGGCCATCGTCACGAACAGGATGTGTTTGCGGCCCAGTCGGTCACCGAAGTGGCCGAAGATCAGCCCGCCCAGCGGTCTCGCGACGTACCCCACGGCCAGGGTTCCGAACGCCGCGATGGTCGAGACGGCCGGGTTGTCGCCCGGAAAGAACACCTGCCCGAACACCAGGGCGGCCATCGTGCTGTAGAGGAGGAAGTCGTAGTACTCCAACGTCGTGCCGAGCAGCGCCGAGACGGCGACTTTCCGCATGGACCGGGAATCACCATTGGTCATGCGAGGCTCCGCTCGTACGCCCGGACCGTGGCCACCAGCTCGCCGATCGCACGGGTGCAGTCGCCCCGCGGGTAGCCGAGCACCCGCATCGTCCCGGCGCTGGGCTCGTAGGAGATCGTGTTGCCGCGCCCCTGCACGATCGCCGCGTCCGACAGCAGGGGGTGCGGCTCGTCCCGTTCGACGATCTGCCTGGCGCCCCCGGCGGCGTCAACGAGTCGCTGGAAGAACTCGCGGTACGTCAGGTTCTCGTCACCGACGAGGTACGCGGCGCCGGGCTCCGCATTGCGCAGGGCGCCGGCGATGGCATGCGCCAGCGAGGTGGAAGACATGTAGTTCGTGCCTCCCGGAGGG
The DNA here is from genome assembly GCA_019119875.1 of Candidatus Dietzia intestinigallinarum. Classification (GTDB taxonomy): domain Bacteria; phylum Actinomycetota; class Actinomycetes; order Mycobacteriales; family Mycobacteriaceae; genus Dietzia; species Dietzia intestinigallinarum. The sequence continues at coordinate 2,217 of DWWG01000134.1, forward strand.
GCACAATCCGGAATCCGGGGCTCGTCACCCGCGGCCCAGGACACGAGCTTTCGATACCGTTCCGCGGAGGCGCCCGGGACCACCCCGATGATCGACGGCGGGTTGAGCGTGCACGCGGCGAACGACTCGTCCGCGAGCGCGCGGGTCCGTTCGTCAGCCGCCTTCCGGGCGGCGATGTAGGGGTTGCCCACGGCGAACTCGTCACTGAGGTGGTGGTAGTAGCTGCCCACCTGGACGAAGCGACGCACCCCCGCCTCCTTGGCGAGAGCCGCGAACCGGGGGACCCCCTCGCTCTGGGTGTCCCGCCAGAACTTGTCGTCGTCGTCGTTCGTACGCGGTTTGTGGCGCACGTCCTGCCCGGCGGCGAACACGATGCCGTCGAACGCGGACAGCTGGTCGGCGGTGAAGGTGGGGACCGTGTAATCGCCGGTCAGCACCGGGAAGTCGGCCACCGGCGAGCTGTCGGGTACCTGCCCGCGGGCGGCCACGGTGACGTCGTCGCCCGACTGCCGCAGGAGGGTCGCGGTGGTGGCGCCGATCATGCCGGTGCCACCGACAACGAGGATCTTCATGAGGAATTGTCTTTCAGTGGAAGGGACGGGTCTGAGGGGTTCGGTCAGGGGTGGCGGGGGCGGTTGGTCCACCCGTCTCCGCGCGGTACCCAGCCGCCGGCCGCGTGCGTGCCGCCGTCGACGTGGATGGTCCCGCCGGTGACGAAGCGCGCCAGGTCACTGGCCAGGAACAGGACGGGCCCGGCGACGTCCTCAGGTCGGCCCGGACCGCCGAGTGGCGACCAGGTGGGCCACAGCGGAACATCCTCCGCGGGGACCAGGGCGGCGTAGGGGACCTGCGGTGTCTCGATGAGATCGGGGGCCACGGCGTTGACCCGGATGCCCGCCGGCCCGACCTCCGCGGCCAGCGAACGGGTGAACTGCGTGAGCGCGGCCTTGTACGCGGAGTAGACGGTCTGCCCGGGGATGGCCCTGTGCGCTTCGACCGTCGTCAGGTTGATGACGGAGCCGTCACCCCGGTCGATCATCCCCGGCAGCAGCGTGTGCGTCAGGCGCAGCACGTGCGCGAAGTTGATCTCGTGGAGCTCGTCCCACAGGGAGGCGGCGTTCTCGCTGAACGGTTGTTGTGCCTGCAGGTAGTGCCCGACGTTGTTGACGAGGATGTCCGGGCGGTGGTCGATGACCTCGGCCGGGCAGGGGGAGGTGCGCACGTCCCAGTCGAGGGTCGTGACGGAGCCGCCGGCGGCGTCGTCGAATCGGGGAGCGGGTGCAGGGTCGGTGTCGATCACCAGGACGTGGGCGCCGTGGGAGGCCAACGCCGTGGTGATCGCCGCGCCGATACCGGCCGCCCCGCCGGTGACGACGGCTCTCCGGCCGGCCACCAACGGTGTCGGTGTTGATCTGTGAGGTTCGGTCATGCGCTCGATTAGAGCCCCGGCGGAGGGAACGGCACAGGCGGTTTCCCAGAGGGCGGAAAAACTCGGTGAAGTAGGTCACGCCGAGTACGGTGTGCTCAAGGCGTCGTCGGCACCCCTTCCGGCGACGGCTCCCCTCGTAGCGTGGAGGACACAGCATGAGCTCAGCACTCGCGGATCGCCAGTACGCAGGTCAACCGCCGACAGGGATCCTGCGGAGAGCGGCACTGATCCTCGATGTGTTCGCGGAGCGGGCGGGGACGGGCCCGGCCGGTCTCAATCTGACGCAGGTCGCCGCGGCCACGGGTCTGCCGCCGGCGTCGGTGCACCGCGCGTTGGAGCAGCTGGTGTCGCTGGGGTGGCTCCATCGGGAGGGGATGGAGTATCGCCTGGGGATGCGTCTGGCCGCGCTGGGGTCGGCGGCGGTCACCGACGAGGCACTGCGTCTGGCGGCGCTGCCCGTTCTGCGGCGGTTGCACCAGCAGACCGGCTGCGTCGTCCAGCTGGGGGTCCTGGAGGGCGACGAGGTGATGTACCTGGAGCGGATCGGTGGTGAATCCGTTCCGGCGATCAAGTCGCGGGTCGGCAGCAGGATACCGGCCCGGCGGTCGACGATCGGCACGGCGTTGCTCGCGCAGGATTCGTCGTCCTCTGCCGTGGACCGAGAGGTCGCCGAGGTGGACCGTTCGCGTATCGCCTATCGGCGCGACGGTTGCCTGGAGGGGTTCGCCTGTCTGGCGGCCCCGGTCGGCCCCGAGGGGCGCGGTCGCGCTGCCGCCATTTCCGTGTTCGGGCAGGCCCGGCGTATCGAGGCCGACCGTCACGTCCGCCCGGCGTTGCAGTCCGCGGCTGCGGCCGTCTGGCAGCGGCTCAACTCGCCGTCGGCGCGGCACCCGGAGGGTGAGAAGGTGCGGGCCTGAACGAAGCCGTCGATGACGATGATGACGACGACGACCGGCTCCCCGCCGACCCGCCACCGGCCCCGCATCCCCACCGGCCCCGCATCCCCACCGACCCTGCCCGCGGCCCATTCCCCCCGGTTGACGGACACGCCCCTCCCAGTTGGCGGACACGCCTTCGCGGTTGGGGGACTTCTCGCTGGTGATCGGCCTGTTTTTCGCACCTTTTGTCCGCCAACCGGGCGGCGATGTCCGCCAACTGCTAGTGGGTGTCCGCCAACCGGGCGGCGGTGTCCGCCAACCGGGGGAGGGTGGCCGCGAGCTGCTGGGTCAGGAGCGGCGTTGTCGTCGTGCGCGGGCGAGGGCGAGTTCGATGTGGCGAATGACCTCGTTCACGCTCATCCCCTGCGCTATCCGGGCGACCTGCCAGCCGAGATCTGCCAGCCGCGCG
>DWWG01000135.1 GCA_019119875.1 Candidatus Dietzia intestinigallinarum
CCGCGTTCCGGATGGACGAGACGGCGGTGACCAACGCCCAGTTCGCGACATTCTGCAAGGACACCGGCTACGTCACCGAAGCGGAGCAGATCGGGGTCTCGGCGGTGTTCCACCTGGCGGTGGACGCCGCCCCCGCCGACGTGCTGCACCAGCTCGACACCACGCCGTGGTGGATCGCGGTGCGGGGTGCGGACTGGCGGCACCCGGGCGGGCCCCGGAGCTCGATCACCGACCTGCAGCACCATCCCGTGGTCCACGTGTCGTGGAACGACGCGGTCGCCTACTGCGAGTGGGCGGGTACCCGACTGCCGACCGAGGCCGAGTGGGAGTACGCGGCACGCGGTGGACTGCCGGGGGCCCGTTTCCCGTGGGGCGACGACCTCACCCCGCGGGGCCGCTGGAACCTCAACGTGTGGCAGGGCCGGTTCCCCTCACACAACTCCCTCGACGACGGCCACCTCACGACCGCGCCGGTCCGCACGTTCCGGCCCAACGCCTATGGCCTGCACCAGATGGTCGGCAACGTGTGGGAGTGGTGTGCGGACCGGTTCGACCCCGGCTGGTACGCGGTGTCCGGGACGGACGACCCTCAGGGGCCTGGCCCGGACGAACTCTCCGACCGCGCCCCCGGCGGCGGGGCCGAGGGCGGGGACTGGCGGGTCATGCGCGGCGGGTCGTACCTGTGCCACGACTCGTACTGCTACCGGTACCGGGTGGCGGCGAGATCCTCCAACACCGTCGAATCAGCCACCGCCAACCTCGGTTTCCGGTGCGTCCGTGATCTCTGAGGACAGGGCACCGGTCCCGACCCCGGCGCGCAGCGCCGCCTCCACCATGTCGTACAGGTGTGCCACCACGGTCTCGAAATGGGTGTTGACCACCGTGTTGTTGACATCCCGACGTTCCTCGTAGACCGCCAGGGAGCCGGTGAACATCTGCGTGGCCAGATCGATGCGCTCGAACGCGACCCTGCGCGGCAGGTGTGACATCGCGTCGATCAGCCGCACCACCACGTCGTCGGTCGCGGTCCGCAGGTTCGCCTCCGGCACGGCCGGACCCTGGACCGGGCCGACCCTCTGCAGGAACCGCGCGTAGTGGGTCGACTCGGGCTGATCGCGCAACAGGTCCACTATCGGGTCGAAGAGCACGTGCGCGAGAGCGGTCAGGTCGTTGCCCAGTCCCTGTTCGTCGGCCACGGCCAACCGGCGTCGCCTCTCCACGTCCAGGGCCGCGAGCCGGCGGCGCAGGATCTGTGTGATGAGCCCGTCGCGGCTGCCGAAGTGGTACTGGACCGCGGAGTTGTTCCGCTGCCCGGCGTACGACGCGACATCGCGCATGGAGACGTTGTCCAGGCCCCGCTCGCCGATGAGCTTCTCGGCGACCTCGATCATCGCCTCCTTGGCATCCCGCTGCTCGCCTCGCACCCCGCCGGAGGTGCCGGGCTCCGGCGGCGCGCCCTGGTCGGTGTCAGATCTTGGCTGCACCGGGACTCCACCTCCGTCCCGCTGCCTCACCGAGCTGGTTGAAGCTCAGTACGGTCAGGAACAGCACCGTTGCGGGGATCCCGACGAGGAAGGGGTACCGCTGGAAGTCCGACTGGCCCGCGCTGATCATGTTGCCCCAGGTGGGTTCCGGCCTGGGGATGCTCAGCCCGAGGTAGCTCAGCGACGCCTCGGCCACGATGAGCACCGCCACCAGCATGAAGCTGTACGAGAAGATCGCCGGCAGGATGTTCGGGGCCACTTCGCGCAGCATGATCCGGATCTCGCCGGCGCCCAGTGATCGGGCCGCGGTCACGAAGTCACGCTTCGAGTACGTCATCGCGTTGGCCCGCACAAGGCGTGCGAACGAGGGCACCACCATGATGCCGAGTGCGAGCGTGACGTTGGGCAGCGTCGGGTTGAGGACGGTGACGATCGCGATGAGCAGGATCAGCGAGGGGAACGCCAGCAGGGTGTCGGTGAAGATGGAGACCACGCGGTCGGTCCACCCGCCACGGTATCCGGCGACCAGGCCGAGCGCCCCGCCGATCACCGCGCCGATGAGCACTCCGCCGATGCCCACCACGAGGGAGACGCGGGCGCCGTAGAGCAGGCCGCCCAGGACGTCGAGTCCCTGGGAGTCGGTTCCGAGCGGGAAGTCGGACGCGAGATCCGGCGGGAGCATCGACGGGACCATCAGCGCCAGGGAGGGGTCGCGGGCCTCGGAGAGGGGCAGGAAGTCCACGAGAAGCGCCCCGAGGACGATGATGACGGTCCAGATCAACGCGAACCACGTGCCGAGTCCGGACACCCCCGGCAGCTTCAGCCGACGGGTGTTCGTGCTCGCCGGGGAGACGGGGTCCACGGGCAGGTCTGTGCGGGTCGAAGAGATGTCAGCCACGGCGGATCCTCGGGTCGATGAGTGCGTAGGTGATGTCCACGGCGGTGTTGACCAGGACGTAGAAGACGGCGATCACGATCACCCCGCCGAGCACGACGGGAAGGTTGTCGTTCTGGACGGCGTCGACGATCATGCTGCCCATCCCGGGCAGGTTGAACAGCCGCTCGACCACCACGGTGCCGCCGATGAGCCTGCCGAGGCTGATCCCCGCGAGCGTGACGATGGAGACCGTCGAGGGGCGCAGCGCCTCGGCCACCAGCACGTGTCCGGTGGGCATACCCTTGGCCCGGGCCGAGAGCACGAAGTCCTGCTGCAGGGTCGAGATCATGTCCGTCCGCAGGACGCGGGTGAAGATCGCGACCTCCATGAGCGCCAGGGTCAGGGCCGGCAGCGCGATGCTTCGCAGGTTGTCCCCGAGCCCCTCGGCCACCGGGACGAAGCCCTGCCGCGGGAACTCGGGCAGCAGCAGGGCGATGAGCGCGAGCACACCGCCCACGATCAACCCGCCGATCAGCGCACGCCCCCACATCACACCGGGCGAATCCCGCCCGCCTCGTCGGCCTATCGGGGACAGGGCCACGCCGAGACCGATGATCACCGCCAGTCCCAGGATGATCTGCTGCGCGAGCGAGTGGTTGAACACGAACAGGTAGATCAGCAGCAGGCCGGCCACGAAGCTGGGCACGGAGATGAACGCGAACGCGACCACCGAGGCGATCTGGTCGAAGACACCCCCTCGCCGGTAGGCGGACCACACCGCGACCGGCACGGCGATGGCCAGCGACAGGATGATCGCGGTGAACGCGAGCTGCATCGTGACGGGCAGGGCGTTGCCGATCATGTCGGTGACGGACTGGTTGGGCGGGATGAGCGAATTGCCGAGATCGCCCTGCACGATGCCGCTCGCCCAGTTGCCGAACCGGGTGGCCACCGGATCGTCGAGACCCAGCTCCTCCCTTGCGATCTGGTACTGCTCTGCGGTCGCCCCGGGGCCGACGGCCGAGGCCGCCGAGTCCCCCGGCACGGCTTCCATCAGGAAGAACGCGCCGATCGCGGCGAGTATGACGACGACGACCGCGTGCAGAGCGCGTTCGCCAATGAACCTGAGCACGTGGTGAGACCCTTCGATTCAGTCACCGCCTGATGCGGCGGCTTAATTGTCTTGACGTGAACACACTAAGGCGTGATACTCATCACAGCAAGACGGATTAAGTTGATGACTTAGACCGGACCACCATCTCTGAGGAGGCAGTCATCCCCGCCGCACCAACGCGCGAGCCGGAGGCACCGGCCGGCCGCGCCGACCCGTTGCTCGAGGTTCGCGACCTCCGCACCCACATCGACACCCCCGGAGGCAGGATCACCCCGGTCGACGGGGTGGACATCTCCCTGCGCCGCGGCGAGACCATCGGCATCGTGGGCGAATCCGGCTCCGGCAAATCGATGCTCGTGCGCTCGATCATGGGCATCGCCCCCACCGCCGCGCAGGTCGACCCGTCCTCGACGGTCCGCTTCGACGGCCGCGACGTGCTGGCCCTGACGCAACGCGAGTCTCAGAAGTTCTGGGGCCGCGAGATCGCCATGGTCTTCCAGGACCCGCTGACCTCGCTCAACCCCATCCGCACCATCGGTCGCCAGATCACCGATCCGCTCCGGCACCACCTGGGGCTGAGCCGCAAGCAGGCCACCGAGCGCGCCGTCGAGCTCCTGGAGCGCGTGCGCATCCCCTCACCCCGGGCCCGGATGAACGAGTACCCGCACCAGCTCTCGGGCGGGATGCGGCAGCGCGTCGGGATCGCGATCGCGTTGTCGTGCGAGCCCAAACTGCTCATCGCGGACGAGCCCACCACGGCTCTCGACGTGACCGTGCAACACGAGATCCTCGACCTGCTGCACGCCCTCCAGTCGGACAGTGACATGGCGATGATCCTGGTGAGCCATGATCTGGCGGTGGTCTCCCAGCACACGGACCGGATCGGCGTGATGTACGCGGGCCACTTTCTGGAGGTGGGCGACACCCGCGCCATGCTCGACGAGCCCGCGCACCCGTACACGGGCGCGCTGCTGGCGTCGATCCCGCGCCCGGACCAGCCGCCACACACCCGGCTGACCGTCATCGAGGGTCGGCCCCCCAACCTGCGCGAGATGCCGCGGGGCTGCCGGTTCGCCCCACGCTGCCCGCGCGTGACCGACATCTGCCTGAGCGTGGATCCACCGTTGGAGGAGATGCCCACCACGGCGCTCCACCGGGTCGCCTGCCACCACCCGTTGACCCCCGCACTCTCCAGCACCAGCGAGGCCTCATGACCGGCTCCATCACGACAGACGACATCACGTCCGGGCCGGCGGGTGCGGACCCGGCCGGCGAGGCCAAGCTCGTCGTCGACTCCGTCACCGTCGAATACACCACCCGGAAGGGCACCGTCCACGCCGTCACCGACGTCTCCCTGGAGGTCCCCCGCGGCTCGACCCTCGCCCTGGTGGGCGAGTCCGGCTGCGGCAAGTCCAGCCTCGGGCGCGCGATGCTCCAGCTCCCACGCCCCACCTCCGGCAGCGTGCGGGTGGACGACACGGACCTGTGCACTCTCTCGGGAGCGCAGCTCAAGCACGCCCGGAAGATGATCCAGATGGTGTTCCAGGACCCCATCTCGTCGCTCAACCCGCGGCGCACCGTCCGGGACATCGTCGCCGAGGGCCTGGAGATCCAGGGGGTGAAGGCCGGGAAGGCCGAGATGCGTCGCCGGGTCGACGCCGCGCTGGAGGCCGTGGGACTCGATCCCGCCCACGCCGGCGACCGGCGACCCTCGGAGTTCTCCGGCGGGCAGTGTCAGCGCATCGCCCTGGCCCGGGCTCTGGTCCTCGAGCCCGAGGTGCTGGTGTGTGACGAGCCGGTGTCCGCCCTGGACGTGTCTGTGCAGGCGCAGATCCTCAACCTCCTCGAGGACATGAAGCAGCGCTACCGCCTGACCATGGTGTTCATCTCCCACGACCTGTCGGTGGTGCACAACATCGCCGACGAGGTGGCGGTGATGTACCTGGGCACCGTGTGCGAGGTCGCGGACACGCAGGCGCTCTACCGCGCCCCTGCGCACCCGTACACGATGCTCCTCATCTCGTCGGCGCCCACACTCGGCGGCACTCTCGCCGACACGATGGGCGAGGCGCCCATCGCGGCCACGAGCTCCGAGTTGCCCTCCCCGCTCGACCCACCCTCCGGGTGCAGGTTCCGGACCCGGTGCCCCCGGGCCACCGAACTGTGCGCGAGCGAACGCCCACAGCTAGTCGATATCGCACCCGGCCACAAGGTCGCGTGTCACCATCCCCTCAAGGAGAACTGAATGAAGCGCACAACCGGCGCACTCGCCGTGCTCGCCGCGGCGACGCTGACCCTGACCGCCTGCGGAGGCGGCTCGACGGACTCGAGCGCCTCCGGCTCGGGCGGGGCACTGACCCCGGCCGAGTCGGGCCGGTGCACCGAGGACAATGTCGGCGGCACCATCACGATGGGCGAGTACGTCATGCTCCCGTCGTTCATGCCGGGGCAGGGCCAGTACGGCATCCGCGGCGGTTCCGAGTCCGCGGCGATCTACGACCGCCTCATGCGCTGGAACCCCGAGGCCGAGGAGTTCGAGCCCAAGCTCGCCGAGTCGCTCGAGTCCAACCGCGACAACACGGTCTGGACCCTGACCCTGCGCGACGGGGTGAACTTCTCCAACGGCGACCCGCTCACCGCCGAGGACGTGGCCTTCACCATCGGCCTGCACCGGGACCCGGCCACCCGCTCCGTCGCCATGACCGACGCCCTGCAGGTCGAGGAGGCCGTCGTGGTGGATCCGCTGACCGTCGAGTTCAGGCTCACCGAGGCGTGGGCCGGCTTCCCGGTACTGCTCTCCGGCACCGTGGGCGAGGTCATCCCCCAGG
>DWWG01000136.1 GCA_019119875.1 Candidatus Dietzia intestinigallinarum
AAGAAGAAGAAGGTCTCAGGGCTCATCAAGCTCCAGATCCAGGCCGGCGCAGCCAACCCGGCCCCGCCGGTCGGCCCGGCTCTGGGTGCCCATGGTGTCAACATCATGGAGTTCTGCAAGGCCTACAACGCAGCAACCGAGAACCAGCGCGGGAACGTCGTGCCGGTCGAGATCACGGTCTACGAGGACCGGTCGTTCGACTTCAAGCTCAAGACGCCCCCGGCCGCCAAGCTCCTGCTCAAGGCCGCCGGTGTGCAGAAGGGCTCCGGCACCCCGCACTCCGACAAGGTCGGCAAGGTCACCATGGACCAGGTCCGTGAGATCGCGCAGACCAAGATGGAGGACCTCAACGCCAACGACATCGACCAGGCCGCGAAGATCGTCGCCGGTACCGCCCGTTCCATGGGCATCACGGTCAGCTGACCGCCTCCCTGTAGAGCAACTGTGGAAGGGCAGCTCAGGCCCGCACCACACCCCAACCGTCGCCCACGTGGAGCGACAGGAATGGATGAGACATGAGCAAGAACAGCAAGGCCTACAAGGCCGCAGCTGAGAAGGTCGACCGCACCAAGCTGTACTCGCCTCTGGAAGCCCTGGCCCTGGCCAAGGAGACCTCCTCGACGAAGATGGATGCCACCGTCGAGGTCGCCATGCGACTTGGCGTCGACTCCCGCAAGGCGGACCAGATGGTCCGTGGCACCGTGAACCTGCCGAACGGCACCGGTAAGACCGCCCGCGTCATCGTCTTCGCCGCGGGCGAGAAGGCCACCGAGGCCGAGGCCGCCGGCGCCGACGCCGTGGGCGCCGAGGACCTCATCGAGAAGATCCAGGGCGGCTGGCTCGAGTTCGACGCCGCGATCGCCACCCCGGACCAGATGGCCAAGGTCGGCCGTGTGGCGCGCGTGCTCGGCCCGCGTGGCCTCATGCCCAACCCCAAGACGGGCACCGTCACCATGGACGTGACCAAGGCCGTGTCGGACATCAAGGGCGGCAAGGTGACCTTCCGCACCGACAAGGCGAACAACCTGCACTTCATCGTGGGCAAGGCCTCGTTCACCGCCGAGCAGCTCACGGAGAACTACCAGGCCGCGATCGACGAGATCAACCGTCTGAAGCCGTCCTCCTCCAAGGGCCGCTACCTGCAGAAGATCACCATCTCCACCACGACTGGACCAGGCATCCCGGTCGACACCTCCGCGGTGTCCGCGCTGCTCGAGAGCGGCACCGACGCCGAGTGAGCTGATCCTGTGGGTCCCCGCTCAGGGGGGAGGGCCCCTCGACCATGACCCGGTCGAGGGGCCCTCACGCATTTGCGCGTGCGCGCAGACCGATACGGGAGGATGTCCTCATGACCACGTCGCCGAACACCTCGCCCGCCGGATCGCCCCCACCCGCAGCCCCCGTCGCGGTGCGGGACGTCGCCCTGCGGGATGGGTTGCAGCTCACCGAAGGACGTCTGAGCACCCGATCGAAGGTCGACCTCGTCCGGACGCTGCTGGGGCTGGGGTTGCCGGAGCTCGAGGTGGGCTCCATGGCACGCCCCGACCTGGTCCCGGCGCTGGCCGACACCCTCGAGGTGATCGGGGCTCTGGACGAGGCCGAGCGCGATCGCTGCTGGGTCTGGGTGGCCACCCCGGGGCACGTTCGCCGGGCCGCCGATGCCGGCGTGCGCCGGTTCCAGTACTGCCTGTCGGTGACCGACGCGCACAACATCGCGAACATCGGCCGCGACACCCAGACGAGCATGGCGGCTCTGCCCGAGGCGGTCGAGGCCGTGTCCGACGTGGGCGGCACGGTGCAGCTGTGTCTGGCCACCGCATTCACCTGTCCGCTCACGGGTCGGGTCGATCCGGAGAGGGTGCTGGGGCTCGTCGCCGATGCGCGCGGCGAGGGGACGGTGGACGTGGTGCTGGCCGACACACTCGGGCAGGCGCACCCGACGCAGGTGTACGACCTGGTCGCGGCCACGGCGGAGGCCGCCGGCGGGCGACGGATCGTCTTCCACGGTCACGACACGTGGGGGATGGGGGTGCCCAACACGCTGGCGGCCGTGGCCGCGGGCGCCACGATGGTGGACGCCGCACTCGGCGGACTGGGCGGCTGCCCGTTCGCCCCGGGCGCCTCGGGCAACACCGCCACCGAGGACGTGTTGTTCGCGCTGCGGCCCGGGTGGCTCGACCCCCGACGCTTCCACGAACTCATCGCTGCCGGCGACCGCATGCTCGCCGAGCTGGGGGAGACCTCCCGCTCGCGGGCATCGGCCGGAGCGCACGGACACGGTCGCCGATTCGCCTGGACCCTGCCCCGGGACTGATCCGCGGCGCAGGCCGCGCCGGTAGGGACGCCGGCGGTCGACGTCAGATGATGCCCCGGGCGGCCAGATCCGACACGCGCGCATCGTCCATCCCGAGGAGATCGCGATAGACGGCGTCGTTGTCGAAGCCCGGTTCCGGGGTCCCGCCTCGCCGCACCGCGCCCGGCGTGTCCTCCATGACGGGCACGACCCCGGGGCCGAGCACGGTGTCGTCGACGCCCGGCACGGTGTGAGGTACCAGCATCCCGCGGGCCCGGAACTGCTCGTCGCGAACCACGTCGGCGACCGTGTTGACCGGCCCCACCACCACTCCCGCACGGTCGAGGGTCTCGCGGATCTGCTCGGCGGTGTGTCCGGCGGCCCAGTCGGCGATGATCGCGTCGATCTCGTCCTGGTGGATGCCGCGCGCGGAATGGTCCACGAAACGTGGATCGTCGGCCAGCTCGGGACGATCCATCGCCGAGCACAGGCGCCGGAACACGGTGTCCTGGTTGGCGGCGATGATCACCCACGTCCCGTCGGCGGCCCGGTACAGGTTCGACGGCGCGATCCCCTCCAGCCGAGTACCGGAAGGCCCACGCACCACCCCGGCCGCGTCGTAGTCGGGGATCACCGACTCCTGCACGGCCAGGCAGGATTCGGTGAGCGCCACGTCCACCACCTGGCCACGCCCGGAGGTGGCGCGTGACAGCAGTGCCGCGAGGATGCCCTGCACCGCGAACATGCCGCCCAGGGTGTCGCCGATCGACAGTGCCATCCGCGGTGGCGGCTGGTCGGGGAAGCCGTTGAGATGGCGCAGCCCCGACACCCCCTCGGCCACGGACGCGTAGCCCGCCCGCGTGGCCTGCGGACCGGTCTGGCCATATCCCGAGACCCGGCCGATCACCAGGGCGGGGTTGACCTCGTGCAGCTCGTCGGGACCCAGCCCCCACTTCTCGAGTGTGCCGGGGCGGAAGTTCTCCACCAGCACGTCGGCGCGGCCCACCAGCTCGCGGAAGATCGCGGCGCCCTCGGTTGAGCGCAGGTCGAGCGTGATCGACTCCTTGTTGCGGGAGTGCACGGTCCAGAAGTGCCGGCGCCCGTCCCGCTCGCCCTGCCCCCAGGTGCGCAGCGGGTCGGGGCGCCCTGGATCTTCGATCTTGATCACCCGGGCGCCCATGTCGCCGAGCAGTCGGCCGGCGAACGGGCCGGCGATGAGCGTGCCGAGTTCCACCACGAGCATCCCCGCCAGCGGGCCGGTCCGGCCCTGCGTCGTCGACTCCACGTCCTGCTCCCTCCTGCCGCGCGCCGCCCGCGCGCGCCGTGTCCGTGACTACCTTCAGAAACCCTAGGTCGGGGCCGCGTTCACGACAGGGCCCCTCTCCGGCGGCGGTGGCGCCGTCAGCGACGCAGGGCGCCCGAGGCGTCGAACGCGGCCTCGCGGCCGGCCATCTGGGCCCGGTACCAGTTCTCTCTGTGCCAGCACATGATGCGTTCGTGGAGCCGGCCGATCGGAGGGACCCGGCGTGCCACCTCGACGGCGGAGATGAGCGGAAACCGCAGCAGCGGGATCAGCGCCCACGGCAAGGCGGAGGGCATCCGGTACCTCCGGCGGGTACCCGGTGCCATGAACATCGCCGAGTACACGCCGTTGATCCGGTAGTTGTAGTGTTCGCGCAGCCGCTGCAGGCCGGTGTGGCCGTCGCGCGGCGCGAACGCCTCCGGGTAGGACTCGATGAGCTCGCGGCCGTGCTCACCGGAGTCGTGCGAGCGCGACAGGAGCGTCATCACCAGCATGCGGATGCTGTCGCCGATCGTCTCCGGATACCACGTCATCCGCACGCCGAGCAGGTGGCCCATGTACTTCTGGAAGTGGATCAGGGCCCGGATCTCGCGCGGGCTGGTCTGATAGCCCAGCGTCCACAGTGCGAGCCCGGGGGTCACCGAGCCGGCGATCAGGGTGAGCATCATGTAGGTCTGGCTGATCGGCAGCCCCCATTTCTCGATGTCCCACTCGCCGTGGGAGGCCACGCGGGAGCGGACCGAGACGTGCATGACGCGCACCTTCATCGCGGTGGCGCGTCCCCGCGAGCCGGGCCGCAGCAGCGCGCCGGGCTCGGAGACATCCATCCAGAACCGGCAGGTCTCCAGGAACCGACGCAGGGCGTTGTGGCCGGCGTAACCGCCCGCCAGGGACAGCGGGGTCGCCACGGCCGATTCGGTGTAGATCTGAAGGGTCTCGGCGCCCGCGAAGCTGAAGAGCATGGTGCCCCAGCGGCGCCAGACGGCCGCGCCCTGCTCGACGAGTCCGGGGTCCACCCAGTCGGGAACCGTCTCGAACTCGGCGAACAACTCACGCATCGACGCCGGCGCGTTCTCGAGCGAGTCGATGCCGTCGGTCAACGCCCGGTCCAGCAGGCGGCGGGTCTTCGTCGGACCGGTCTCGCCGTGGTAGACCTCGTCGACGAACCGCTCCGCGACCGGGTCGCCGGAGAACAGATCCGCGCACACCGCGGCCGCCTGGTCGTCGGTGGGCAGCAGGTCGAAGCCGGTCAGGGTCAGCACGGCCGAACGCAGCCTGCGGAACGTGGGGTTCTCGCGGCCCTCCCAGTACGCGAAGCGGGTCGGGCAGCGCACCCCTTCCGGGGCGGTGCCGTGCGGTCGCCGAGGCGGCATCACCTGACCACGTCCGCCGCGGCCGAACTCCTTCATCTGGCTCTCCGCTCCACTATGGCGCTGGTCACATTACCCGACGGCGGGGAGGGCTCGATGTGGGTCGGACGGCGTCAGTGCGCGACACGGACGGTCAGCCCACGGCGTTTGATGCGGGCGGAGAACTCGGTCACCGTGCCACAGTCCTCGCCGTCGATCTGGAAGGCCGCCGGTTTCTCCAGCACGCGGGTGTGCACCCGTACACCCTGGCGAAAATCCACGGGTCGGGTCCGGTGGACTTCCTTCAGCTCCCCGGGCGATCCCCTGCGCCGGAGGGAGGACACGCGGTGGCGCACGGTGTGCCCGGCGAGCACGGCACCCGCCTGCGCCCACTCGAGCACACCCTTCGCCCGCAGGGCCATGACGTCCAGCTGCCCGTCGTCGATCACCGCGGCGGGCAGGAGCACCATCCCGCCCTGCAGCATCCCGCAGTTCGCCACCAGCAGGGTCCGCGCCTTGGTCTGGACGACGGGCCCGTCGTCCAGGGCGTACTCGACCTTGATCCGGTGACCACTGATCAGGGTGGTGGCGAACGCCCCGACGTAGGCGAGCCAACCCACTCGCGCCTTCAGCCCGGCATCCGTGCCCGCGATCATGTCGGCATCCATGCCGGCACCCAGCATCACCAGGAACACGTCGTCGTGCTCACGGCCGTCGCCGTCGGTGTAGCTGACCTCACCCAGGTCGATGGAGCGGCTGCGACCGCTCATCGCGACGTGCAGCGCCCGATCGATGTCGTCGCGTGGGATGTCGAGATTGCGGGCCAACAGGTTGCCGGTCCCCAGGGGGACGACGCCCATCGGCACCGAACTGCCGAGCAGGCCCCGGGCAACACTCCGCACCGTTCCGTCGCCGCCGCATGCGAGGACCAGGCCGACGCCCTCGGCGACGGCCTCGGCCGCCTGCCCGGTCCCGGGGTCGGCCTCCGTCGTCTCGTAGAACAACGGATCCGTCCACCCGTGGCGGGAGGCCCGGTCCGCGGTCCGGCGGCGGATGTCGTCAATACCGACTTTGGTGGGGTTGAACACGACGGCGACGCGGGACGAGGATGGGGCCACGGCCCCAATCTGTCAGAAAGCCGACCGCGCCGCCATCTCCGCCCTTCCGGGTGATTTGGACCGCGCCGCCCGATGCCGATACTCTTGAGCGGAAGTTTGAACGCCTGTCGGCCGAGCGCCGTCGGGCAACTGATCAAGTTTCACCGAAGACCGCAGGTCGCCGCTCCCGCCGGGGGTGGTCGAAGGGTCCGGGAGCGCCCGGACGGCCCGCGCAGGAGAACACCGGTCAGCGTCGGACGTGCCGCCGGACCCCCGGGTCCGATGTCCACTCCTCCACGCCCCGTGCCTTCTGTGCGCGGGGCGTTCGTGCTTCTCCCGGGCGAGACGAAGCAGAAAGGAGGCGAAACATGGCAAAGCCCGCCAAGGTCCAGGCCGTTGCGGAGATCAAGGAGCATTTCCAGAACTCCACGACCGCCGTGGTCACCGAGTACCGCGGACTCTCCGTTCCGCAGGTGACCGAACTGCGAAAGTCCCTGGGTGCAGGTGCCACGTACACCGTGGCCAAGAACACCCTGGTCAAGCGTGCGGCGCAGGAAGCCGGTGTCGAGGGTCTCGACGACCTCCTGTCCGGCCCCACCGCCATCGCGTTCGTCACCGGTGAGGTCGTGGACGCCGCCAAGGCGCTCAAGAACTTCGCCAAGGACAACAAGGCGCTCGTCATCAAGGGCGGTGTCATGGACGGCGAGCCGCTGTCCGCCACCGACTTCGAGAAGATCGCCGAGCTCGAGTCCCGCGAGGTCCTGCTCGCGAAGCTGGCCGGTGCCCTCAAGGGCAACCAGACCAAGGCCGCCGGCCTGTTCAACGCGCCCGCCTCGCAGCTGGCGCGCTTGTTCGGCGCCCTCCAGGACAAGAAGAACTGACAGATCCCACACGCTTCCGGGCCGCGTGACGGCACCGGGACACAACGAAAGGACGCCACCATGGCGAAGCTCAGCAACGACGAGCTCCTCGATGCCTTCAAGGAGATGACCCTTCTCGAGCTCTCCGAGTTCGTGAAGCTGTTCGAGGAGACCTTCGAGGTCACCGCAGCCGCTCCGGTCGCCGTCGCGGCCGCCGGCGCCCCGGCTGCCGGCGGCGACGCCGGCGCCGCCGAGCAGGACGAGTTCGACGTCGTGCTCGAGTCGGCCGGCGACAAGAAGATCGGCGTGATCAAGGTCGTCCGCGAGGTCGTCTCGGGACTGGGCCTCAAGGAGGCCAAGGACCTCGTCGAGTCGGCTCCCAAGGCTCTCCTGGAGAAGGTCGACAAGGAGGCCGCCGAGGCCGCCAAGGCCAAGCTCGAGGAGGCCGGTGCCTCCGTCTCGCTCAAGTGAGCTGACGCACCACCCGCTCGCAGGGGCGGTCCGGCATCGAGCCGGGCCGCCCCTGCGGCATTTGCGCACTCCGGGCGGTCCGCACGCCCCGGGTGGGGCGTCCGCTCGCCTGCGACCGCGTGTGCACAGGTCGCAGTGGCCGCTGCGGGGGGATGATTCCACCCCCGTTCGGTACGACACGCCCGGGTAACGGTTTCCATCAACATGTAACAAAGCACATTCCCCGGGCGGTAGTTTACAGTGACCGTGGCCACAAACGCGGGCTGAAGTGAGGAGTGCTGACGTGGGTGTCGAGGTTTCCGTCGAAGGGCTGACCAAGTCCTTCGGTTCACAGAAGATCTGGGAGGACGTGACGTTCACCCTCCCCGAGGGTGAGGTGAGCGCGCTCCTGGGGCCCTCGGGCACCGGTAAGTCCGTCTTCCTCAAGTCGTTGATCGGCCTGCTGCGGCCCGAGCGCGGCAAGATCATCATCGACGGCACCGACATCCTCCAGTGCACCGCCAAGGAGCTGTACGAGGTGCGCAAGCTGTTCGGCGTCCTCTTCCAGGACGGTGCGCTGTTCGGCTCCATGGATCTCTACGACAATGTGGCGTTCCCGCTCCGGGAGCACACCCGCAAGTCGGAGTCCGAGATCCGCGACATCGTCATGGAGAAGCTCGAGCTCACCGGCCTGACCGGCGCGGAGGGCAAGCTCCCCGGTGAGATCTCGGGTGGTATGCGTAAGCGCGCCGGACTCGCCCGCGCACTGGTGCTCGATCCGGAGATCATCCTCGTCGACGAGCCGGACTCCGGTCTCGACCCCGTGCGCACCACCTATCTCGCGCAGCTTCTCATCGACATCAACGCGCAGATCGACGCCACGATCCTGATCGTGACCCACAACATCAACCTCGCCCGGACGGTGCCCGACAACCTGGGCATGCTGTACCGCAAGAACCTGGTCATGTTCGGCCCGCGAGAGGTGCTGCTGACCAGCGAGGAACCCTCCGTCCGCCAGTTCCTGCGTGGCTCCAAGCTCGGCCCCATCGGCATGTCCGAGGAGAAGGACGACGCCCAGATGCGCGCCGAGATGGAGCAGGCCGAGGCCGGCCACAACGACGGCTCGCCGGGTGAGGACGAGCTGCGCGGAGTCCCGCCGCAGATGCAGCCGACCCCGGGCAGTCCGGTCCGGCAGGGCGAGCTCCGCCGTGAGAAGCGAGTCGCGGAGATGCTCGACACCCTGCCCGCCGAGGCGCAGAAGGCCATCCGCGAGGAATGGGCCGCGCGAGGACACGGCAACGGCCCCGCCGCCCGCGCCGTCCCCGCGGGAGCCACCGCCCCGGCCACAGGAGGCGAGACCGCGGCGAACATCGGCCTCGACGAGCACTACGGTGCGGCCGAGAACTGAGATGTCGACGAGTCCGGGGGGGAGGGTAGATGGCGGAGGGTGAAGCCCAACAGGCAGAGGAGAAGGGCGGGCTCTCGGTCGCCGAGGTCGGCGGCGGGGTCCGGAACGCCGCCGGCGCGGCCGGCGCGGTGTTCCGCCTCTTCCTCCAGGTGATCCGAGGGATCTTCAGAAGGCCGTTCCAGTTCCGTGAGTTCATCGAACAGTCCTGGTTCATCGCCTCGGTGACGATCCTGCCGTCGGCGTTGGTCGCGATCCCGTTCGGAGCGGTCGTGGCGATGCAGACCGGGTCGCTCGTCCAGCAGCTGGGTGCGGAGGCCTACACCGGTGCGACCGGTGTGCTCGCCGTGGTCCAGCAGGGCGCGCCGCTGGTGACGTCACTCCTCATCGCCGGCGCCGCGGGGTCCGCGGTCGCGGCGGATCTGGGAGCCCGGACCATCCGCGAGGAACTCGACGCGATGCGGGTCCTGGGAATCGACCCCGTACAGCGGCTCGTCGTCCCCCGCGTGCTGGGGATGATGCTGGTCGCCGTACTGCTCAACGGGCTGGTCTCGATCGTCGGCATCTCCGGCGGCTATGTGTTCAACATCCTCCTGCAGGGCGGCACGCCCGGCGCCTACCTCATGTCCTTCGCCACGTTCGCCCAGCTGCCGGACTTCATCATGGCGTCGATCAAGGCCCTGGTCTTCGGCTTGATCGCCGGTGTGGTCGCCTCGTACTGCGGCATGAACCCCAAGGGCGGGCCCAAGGGTGTCGGAGACGCGGTGAACCTCAGCGTCGTCGTCACATTTCTTCTTCTGTTCTTCGCCAATCTCATTCTGACGGCGATGTACCTGCAGATCGTTCCTCCGAGGGGCTCGTAGTGGCGATTTACACGAATATCGGTACCCGTCGCGCCAGGCTGCGTCGCCTGTGGACCGGTCCGCTCTCGACAATCGACGACCTCGGTGACCAGCTGGCGTTCCACCTTCGCGCGATCCGCTGGATTCCGCAGACGATGGTCCACTATCGGCGCGAGGTGCTGCGGCTGATCGCCGAGGTCACCTTCGGCGTCGGTGTCCTCGCAGTCCTCGGCGGCACCATCGGCGTCATCGTCATGATGAGCGGGTTCACCGGCGTCGTCGTCGGACTTCAGGGCTACGCTGCTCTCGACCAGATCGGTAGCTCGGTGCTCACCGGGTTCCTCTCCGCGTACGTCAACACCCGTGAGATCGCGCCGTTGGTCGCCGCACTGGCGCTTTCCGCCACCGTGGGCTGCGGCTTCACCGCGCAACTCGGCGCGATGCGGATCTCCGAGGAGATCGATGCGCTCGAAGTGATGGCGGTGCCCAGCATCCCCTACCTCGTCACCACACGGATGATCGCGGGTTTCGTCGCGATCATCCCCCTGTACACGGTCGGACTACTGTCGTCCTATCTGGCCACGCGAGCGGTCAACACCGGGATACAAGGACAGTCGACGGGATCGTTCGACCACTATTTCCACCTCTTCCTGCCACCGGAAGACGTCATCTACTCGTTCGTCAAGGTACTGATCTTCGCGTTCACCCTGGTGATGATCCACTGCTACTACGGGTTCACCGCCTCCGGCGGGCCCGCCGGGGTCGGTGTCGCCGTGGGTCGCGCGGTGCGGACCACGCTCATCGTGGTGGCGATCCTGAATTTCTTCGTGGGACTCGCGCTCTGGGGAACCACGACGACGGTGAGGGTTGCAGGATGACCGAGAGCTCAAAGACCTTCAAACGGCTTATGGCGGCGCTGTTCCTCGTGATCGTGGTGGCGTTCGTGGCCACGACCATCGCTGTCTACAACCGGGTGTTCACCTCCTCCGACACGGTCGACCTCGTGACCGACGAGATGGCCTTCGCGTTGCCGAAGGACGCCGATGTCAAGGTCCGCGGAGTCTTCGTCGGTCGGGTCGCCGCCGTCGAACCCCAGGGAACCCAGGTTCTGGTCAGGATGGAGATGGACCCGGAGTTCACCGGGCAGCTTCCCGCCAATGTCGCCGGACGGCTGTTGCCGAAGACCCTGTTCGGTGAGCGCTATGTCGACCTCGCCTATCCCGACGACCCGGTGGGCGAGCTGGCCGCGGGTGACGTCATCTACCAGGACACCCGCGGAAACGCCGTCGAACTCGGCCACGTTCTGGACGGACTGCTGCCGGTGCTCGAGGCGGTGCCGCCGGAGAATCTCGCGGCCACCCTGGGTGCGCTGAACCAGGCCCTGGCCGGGAACGGGGATCGCATCGGTGCCAGCTTCGCCGAGATCGGCCAGGTGTTCGACGGGATCACGGAGGAGATGCCGGCACTCGAATCGGGACTCCGGGACCTGGCGACGTTCTCGCAGACCTACTCCGAAGCGGTGCCCGAGCTCATCCACGCGTTGGACGCGCTACGGACCACCGGAAACACGGTCGTCGACCGGCGGGAGGACATCGGGCACGGACTCGACCGTGTCGCGGAGTCGTCCGCGGTTCTCACCGGTTTCCTCGCCACCAACAGGGACGACCTGATCGCGATCGCAGCGGACTCCCGGGACGTGCTCGAGATCCTCGCCGAGTACTCGGGTGTGATCCCGTGTTCCACGATGCAGTTCGCGGAAACACTGGACAGGTCCGACGAGATCCTGGGGCTGGGGACCGAGAACCCGGGCATCCGGGTCACGTTGGAGATCGTCAATCCGATGGGACGCTATCTGCCCAACCAGGACGAGCCCCGCATGTTCGACACCCGACCGGCCCGCTGCTACGAGCCCACGGAGCTGCCGTACTTCTTCCCGGTGGATCCGGGCGGAGCGATCGCCGACGGCTCGTACCGGGTGCCGCGCCACAACACGGGCGCACACTGGGACATCCCGAATCTGCCCAACCCGCTCGACGCCGAGGCCCCGATCAGACCGGTACTCGGCGGTGGCGACGTCGCCCCCGCGCCGGGGAGGGCGGTTCCCGTCCAGCCGAACGACCCTTTCCCCTCGACCGTTGCGGCCCGTGACAGTGCCGCGGGGGAACAACTCGCGATGGCGTACGCCGGCTCCGACATCGAGGGGGACACGGTGAGGACCGTGTACGGCATGGCGTCGGGCACGGATATCAGCACGATTCCCGGGTGGGTCGGCAAACTCGGCGCACCCGCACTGCGGGGTACTGAGGTGAACTTCAAGTGAGCCGAATCGGAGATGTGAAGTACAGGCTTTCGGAGACCTTCCGTGGAGGCCTCCTGAGCTCCTTTCTCAAGTTGGCTGTCTTCGTCGTCGTCACGGTGATGCTGTCCACCGTCCTCGCCACGACCATCCGCGGTGGCACCCGGGAGCGAGGCGACGAGTATTCGGCCATCTTCTCCGACGTCACGATGGTGGAGGAAGGGGACGACGTCCGGATCGCCGGCGTCGTGGTCGGACACATCACCGGCTTCGAGGTCTACGACAGGACGCGTGCCAAGTTGGATTTCACCGTCCGGGACGGGATCGAACTGCCGGAGAACGTGCGGGCCCAACTGCGCTTCCGGAACATGGTCGGGCAGCGGTACCTGAACCTGTCTCGTGAAGCCGGGGCGCCCGCCGCGGCTCTGGAACCCGGTGCGACCATCCCGATCGAGAACACGACGCCGGCGGTGGACCTGACGGCCCTGTTCAACGGCTTCCGACCACTGTTCAACACCCTTGAGGGCGACGACGTGAACGCCCTGGCCGAATCGCTGATCCGGGTGTTCCAGGGCGAGGGCGGCACGGTCACGAGCCTGATCCAGCAGACGGGACAGTTGACCAACCATCTCGCGGACCGCGACCGCGTCATCGGTGAGGTGATCGTCAACCTGACCGAACTGCTCGACACGGTCAACGACAGAGATGTCGAGTTCCAGCAACTCGTCGTGACACTCCGGCAGCTCGTCGAGGGACTGGCCGCAGACAGTGATGCGATCGGCAGCTCGATCGAATCGATCGCCGACCTGACGTCGGCGGCGGAGAACGTCGTGAGCCAGACCCGCCCCCAGGTGACCGAATCGCTGACCCACCTCAAGACCGTGACGGATGACCTCGTCGCCAACGAAGAGAGCCTGGCCGAAGTGATCACCAACATGCCCAAGAAGACAGACGGTCTGATCCGGCAGGGTTCGTTCGGCTCCTGGTTCCAGTTCTACCTCTGTGGCATCGACGTCCACCAGGGGCCGGGCAACGACGTCCCGAACCTCCTGCCATCCGGTGGGCCCTACATGAATCACATGGTGTACACGAACGCAGCCAACCGTTGTCACGAAGGGGGGATGGGCTGATGGCACGCGCGGCAGGTGAGAACCGGGTGAGCAACGCAGTCATCGGCGCGGTCGGGGTCGTCGTCATCCTCGCGGTCACGGCCACGTCGTTCATGCTCGACGCGCTGCCGGTCGTGGGCGCCGGACCCAAGTACAAGGCCTATTTCTCGGAAGCCGCGGGACTGACCTCGGGCAACGAGGTCCGTATCGCGGGCGTCAAGGTCGGTGTCGTAACGGACGTCGATCTCGAAGACGACAAGGTCGGTGTCGGCTTCCGGGCCAAGGACACGTGGATCGGCAACGACACCCGGGCGAGTATCCAGATCAAATCCGTCCTCGGACAGAAGTACCTCTCCCTCGAGCCGGCCGGCACCACAGAACTCGAGACCTCGGATCCGATACCCCTCGAGCGGACCGTGGCGCCGTACGACGTCGTCACCGCGTTCTCCTCGGCCGCGGAGACGATCGAGTCCATCGACGAAGCCACACTCGAGGAGAGTCTGGTCACGCTGTCGGAGACCATGGAGGCCACACCTGAGGAGTTTCGCCACGCGATCGACGGGGTGTCGAGACTTTCCCAGACGATCTCGTCCCGGGACGAGGAACTCCGCGAGCTTCTCGTCGCGACGCGTCAGACCTCGCAGATCGTGGCGGACCGGAACGACGATTTCCGGCGTCTCATCATCGGTGCAGGTCAGCTCCTGGAGGAGCTGAACGCCCGCCGGGACGCACTCAACGTGGTCCTCCTCTCCACCCGGGCGTTGTCCCAGGAACTGCGCACTTTCGTGGCGGACAACGAGGAGCAGTTCGGGCCCACGCTGGACAGTCTGGATTCGGCGCTCACGATCCTCGTCGACCATGAGGAGGATCTCCGCAAGGCGCTTCACAATCTCGGGCCGTTCTACACCGTCTACTCGAACATCGTCGGTACCGGTCGGTGGTTCGACTCGTACATCACGAACCTCGTGCCACCGGGCGCGATCGAGCCGGCCCCGTTGACAACTCGTGAGCCCGCCCGACCCAGGGGTATCAACTGATGAGACTAGCCAGAAAGAAGTTCCCATACTGGGCGGTCGCACTCGCGGTCGTGGTGGTCCTGGTCGTGGTGACCGTCGCGTATCTGGGCTTCAGCCGTATCGGGCGCACAACGATCTCGGCGACCTTCTCGAGTGCGGTCGGCGTCGCGGAGGGCACCGACGTCCGAATCCTCGGCGTCACGGTCGGATCAGTCGACGAGGTCATCCCACAGGGCGACACCGTCCTGGTCCGCCTCCACGTCAAGCGGGGGGTGAAGATCCCGGCCGATGCGAAAGCCGTGCAGGTGACCCCGTCGGTGATCCCGGACCGCAACATCCAACTCACGCCCGCGTACTCGGGTGGCGAGGTCATGGAGTCCGGGACCCACCTGCCTCTAGAGCGGACGGCCACACCGGTGGAGGTCGACCGGATCTACGCCTCGGTCGAGGAACTCACCGAGGCGCTCGGCCCTGACGGGGCCAACCGACACGGCGCTCTCGACAGGTTCCTCGAATCCTCGGCGGACACGCTGGGTGGAAACGGCGCGGCCCTGGGCGAGAGCCTGGAGGAACTCTCGCAGGCATCCGTCACCCTGGCGGACTCCAGCCAGGACATCAGCTCGACCATCGTGAACCTCCAGGAGTTCGTGTCGATGCTCGCGGAGAACGACGCCCAGGTCCGACAGTTCAACACCCAGATGGCGGCGTTCAACAGCAACCTGGCCAGTCAGCGGGAGAACCTCCAGGGGGCGCTCCACGAGTTGAGCTTCGCGCTCGCCGATGTCGCCAGACTCGTGAGGGACAACCAGGACCTCATCCGCGACAACGCGGACCGGCTCGCGGGACTCTCGCAGATCACAGCCGATCAGCAGGACGACATCGTCGAGATCCTCAAACTGGCACCGCTGACGCTGTCGAACGTGATCAACGCCTACGATCCCGATTCGGGGTCACTCCACAACCGGTTGAACATCCGAGAGTTCCAGGATCCCGTCGGCACGCTCTGCAACCTCATGCGGTTCAGCAGATACAACCCGGGCGAGCAGGCGAACATGGATCTCGAGAACCTGTTCCGTGACGACATCGACGCATGTCTGGATGTCGCACCTGAACTCAACGCGAACCTGCGTGCCGAGAACCCGGACCTGCCGCTGGGCGCCCTGGGTGCGGAGCTCAAGCAGGGGACGCCGATTCCGGGGCTGGATGCACCCGTCGTGGGTTGGCAGACGCCTCCCCGGTCCGAGAGGGGTGGGAACTGATGACCGGATCGGACGAACACCGGGTGCCGGGCCCCCGCGGAATGAGCGCAGCTCTTCGCATACCTGCGCTCGTCGCGGTGGCAGGCCTGGTCCTGAGTGGCTGTTCCGCGAATCTGGAGGACTACACGCTGCCCGGTGGTGCCGAACTCGGAGACGACCCGATGAGCATCAGTGTGCAGTTCGCCGACGTGTTGGATCTCGTCGTCCAGTCCTCAGTCAAGGTCAACGGACTCGACGCGGGCCGGGTCACGGAGATCGGCCTGGCCGACGACGGGTGGACCGCCGAGGTCCAGCTTCTGCTGAGAGACGACATCACACTGCCGGCGAACGCTCACGCCTCCATCCAGCAGACGAGCCTTCTCGGAGAGAAGTTCGTCCAACTCACGGAACCGGAGACGGTGGCGCCGTCCGGACGTCTCACCTCCGGGGACGTCATCCCCCTGGACGACACCCGCACGGCCACGGACATCGAGCAGGTTCTCGGCGCGTTGTCTCTCCTTCTCAACGGGGGAGGGGTCCAACAGATCCAGCCCATCGTCGAGGAACTGCGTGTCCTGGCGGAGGGGAGGGAGGACGACATCGCCGAGACCCTCCGGTCGGCCGATGAGCTCATCAGCGGGCTGAACAGGCAGCGAGACTCGATCACCCACGCACTCGAGGGAGTCAACGAGTTGTCGACACGGGCGAATGCGCAACGAGAACAGATCGAAGCCGCGCTCGATCAGCTACCCGCCGGTATCGCGGTTCTGGAGAGTCAGCGGCCGCAACTCGTGGAGATGCTGAAACGTGTGGACGAGCTCGGTGAGGTCGGCTCCGACATCCTGCTGGAGAGTCGCGAAGACCTCATCCGCGACCTCCGGGCACTGCGGCCGATCCTCCAGGAACTGGGGAAGGTCACCCCGGAGTTCATCGACGTGGTGGGCTTCGTGCCGACCTTCCCGTTCCCGGATTCGGCGATGACGGCCACAATCGGCAACTCGGCGAACGTCTTCATCTCGCTCGACCTCACGTTGTCCGAGGTGCTGAGGAACCTGGGTGCCAATCAACCCGAGCCGCACGCCCAGATTCCGCCGTACACGTCGGGGCCGTATGTCGTCGATCCGGACAACCCGTGGACCGGGGACAACGGACCGGACCGACGGACGACGATCGTGCTTCCGTTGCTGCCAGTCCCGCCGATCATGGATCGTGCGGTCACACCTAAATCGGCGCCGGGGGTGGAGGAGTTCTCCGAGGACTATCTCCCCGGACCGGGAGAGCCGGGGTACCGATGAACCGCTTGATCCGGACGCAACTCATCGTCTTCATCGTCATCGCCGCGGTCGGTGTGGTCTATGTGGGCGGCAACTACGTCCGACTGCCCTCGCTGTTCGGCATCGGTCAGTACAAGGTCTACGTGGACCTGCCCGACACCGGCGGGGTCTTCCCCAATGCGGCGGTCAACTACCGTGGCACCCCGGTCGGACGCGTGGGCGAGATGACACTCACGGACGAGGGGGCCCGCCTCACCCTCGACCTCGATTCCGGGGCGCCCGACGTCCCGGTGGACACAGACGTGGTCGTCGCGCACCGCTCGGCCATCGGCGAGCAGTACATAGATCTGCGCCCCCGTTCGACCGGGGAGCCCTTCCTCTCGGACGGCGACGTCCTCACCGGAGGGCCGGAGGCCCTCCCGCCCCGGGTGGAGAACCTGCTGAGCAGCGTCGACGAGCTGTCGAGGTCGGTGCCGCTGGATGCCCTGGCGATCACGGTGGAGGAACTCGGCGAGGCGGTGATCGGACGAGGTCCGGCGCTGCGCAGGCTGTCCGACTCACTCGTCGTGCTCGCGGAGGCGGGTGTGGAGACGATGCCCGAGCTCCAGGCGTTGATCCGTGACTCGGAGACCGTGCTGAACACACAGGCCGAACAAGCGGGCGAGATCATCGACTTCTCGTCGGATCTCAGGGTCGTCACCGAGGCACTCCGTGATTCGGACTCTGATCTGAACAGGCTCATCTCGACTGCTCCGGAGTTCGCCGACGAGACTCAGTATCTTGTGGAGAACTCGGGCGAACCGCTCACCCGGTCGTTCACCAACCTCGCGGAGACGACCCGGGTCGTCGACCCGTTCTGGCCCTCGTTCAGGATCCTCGGTCAGCTGCTGCCCGCGTTGTCGGCCGGCGGACTGTCCGTCGCCCCGGGCGACGGCACCATCCACATGGGTGTCGTCTTCGAGAAGGACAACCCCCCGCCGTGCACGACCGGCTACGAAAGGACTTACGAGATCATCGAGGAGATGCGCGCACAGAATCCGGAGTTCGACCCGCTGGAGATGGACTTCCCGGTCAACTACGACGCGGACTGCCGTGCCCCCTACGGCAGCCCGTCGGCCGTACGTGGAGCACACAGCGCCGACTACGCCGATCCCAGCGTCCCCCAGCCGTGGGACAACAAGCCGAAGATCGACCCTGATGCACTGAACCTCTCCGTGGCAGCGGAACAGCTCGCCAGAGCGCAGGGGCTGATCCCGCAGTGAGCGCTCAGAATCCGGCACCTTCGCCTCCGGTAGCCTTCGCGACATGAGCGCCGTTGACTCGACGACCGAGCCCGACAGGAAGACCGGCACACGGACCTTCACCGTGGTGGCGGCACTGGTCTTGGTGATCGGGCTGGTGATCCTGGCCGTATTCGGTGTGCGCTATCTCCGGGAGCGTGATTCCGTCGCGGAGATAGTCGAAGCCCGCGAATCCGCGAACGTCACGGCCTCGGAGGTGGTCCAGACCGTCTTCAGCTTCCACTACGAGGACGTGGACGCCTCGCTGACCCGCCTGGAGGAGATCTCCGCCGGCAATTTTCTCACGGAACAGCGTCAGTTCTCGGACGAGGTGCGCAAACGGGTCGAGGAGCAGAAGGCGGTGGTCACGGCCACGATCTCCAACACCGCGGTTTCCGAGTTGAACATCGATGACGGAACGGCTGCGGTCATCGTGGTGTTCACCGCGACGTCGGAGAGAGAGGGCGAGGAAGACATCGTGCGACGGCAGTCCTCCGTGGTGGATCTGATGTGGGAGGACGATCGGTGGAAGGCCGTCGAGGTCAACCAGGTCGGGGCGTCGGTACCGGTGGGCGTCTCCAGCGAGTCGGTCCGCGAGCTCGAAGGTGCGCTCGGGGGTTCTGAAGGCGCCGAGGGGGGACTGACCGGGAGCGATCAGACGGATTCGGGCGAGGGCGGTGACGCCGGGTCGGGCACCGGTGAGGACACAGATGACGGAGGACCGTGATCAGGAAGCAGTGCGACGTCAGGATATGAGGGAGCCCATGAATCAGGACCGTAAGCCCCTGAGAGCCCGGAAGACGGCGACCCGGGCGACTCCGACGACGCGAAAGATCGCGGGACGATCGACGTCCCCGGTGCGAGACGAGACCCCGCCGAAGTCAGACGGCGCGGCGGACGCCGCGAGCTCGTCACGGCCCGATGCCGGAGATGATGGTCGGTCGTGGTTCGGTCGGGTTCGTCCCGTACCCGCGCTGATCCTGGCGCTCGGTCTCGCCGCCGGTGGTGCCGGTGTCGGCCTGGCGGTCGCGACGGAGCCGGACACGGCGCCGGACAATCTGGCGTTCGTGAACAGCGAGACCACCGATGAGGTGTTGAGCCTGGCCGCCGCCCACGCTCAGCGACTGGTCGCGATCGACTACACGGAGTTGGACCAGTACCACGAGTCGCTCGACGAGTTCCTCACGCCGAACCTGGTCGAGGAACTCGACAGCACCTGGGATGTCCTGAGCGAGACATACGAGCAGACCAAGACGGTCGTGGACGCACAGACACTGGATGTCGGCATGTCGTTCCTGACGGAGGACCGAGCCGAGGTCTTGATGGTTGTCAACGTCTCACTCTCCCGCGACGGCGTCGCGTCCGGCTCGACCACGGGGACGTACCTCGTGGAACTCAGCCGCGTCGACGACACCTGGAAGCTGTCCAGAATCCCCGATCTGCCCTCCTGACCCGGAATGGATCTGAGAGATATGCGGGTGTGATCCTTGACGAACGGGCTCCGACCCGTCACTCTTTAGGGGCATCGGACGTGAGGTGAGTCTCCGTCCGGGTGCGACGTCCCGACCGGGGGCCGATGAGGCGAGAGCCACGAGGGCAACCAGCGCAGAGACGGACGCCGCGCCGTGCACGCCGCAGCCTCCGAGGGCATTCCTCGTGGAAGGCTGGACTTGGGCGCTGTCATCGGCTAGATTAGGTCGTTGCGCTGGCTGCTATTTGCCCTTTCGTTTGTCATTGACGGCCGAAACCCCGGTTGACCGGGTATTTTCCAGGCACTTCGTTCTATGACGGACACGGGTGAGTACCCGTCGGCGGACCGCTCGCAGATACATCTGTGGTCACCGCCCGTGGTGATCACGTGAGGTGCTGGAAGGACCCATCTTGGCAGTCTCCCGCCAGACCACGTCAGTCTCCAACGTCCCCGGTGCGCCCCGGAGAGTCTCGTTCGCGAAGCTCACCGAGCCGTTGCCGGTTCCGGGGCTGCTCGACCTCCAGACGGAGTCGTTCGAGTGGTTCATCGGTTCGGAGGAGTGGCAGACGGAGGCCGCCTCGCGCGGCGTCACCAACCTCGAGGGGGGCCTTGAATCCATCCTCAAGGAGATCTCCCCGATCGAGGACTTCTCCGGCTCCATGTCGCTCTCGTTCTCCGAGCCCTACTTCGAAGAGGTCAAGGCGTCCCTCGAGGACTGCCGTGAGAAGGACCGCACCTACGAGGCGCCGCTCTTCGTCACCGCCGAGTTCGAGAACACCGAGACCGGCGAGATCAAGTCCCAGACCGTCTTCATGGGCGATTTCCCCATGATG
>DWWG01000017.1 GCA_019119875.1 Candidatus Dietzia intestinigallinarum
CCCAGGTAGACGCCCACCGCCGCACCGATCAGCGCGCCAAACACGGCGATCTGTGTGGACTCGAGATTGACGGTTCGCCGCACCTGCGACCGTTGCATGCCGACGGCGCGGAGCATCCCGATCTCGGTGCGCCGCTCGATCACCGACAGCGCCAGCGTGTTGACGATGCCCAGCACCGCGACCACCAGGGCCAGCCCCAGCAGTGCGTAAATGATCGTGAGCAACTGGTCGACTCCGCCGGTCTGCTGGTCGATGTACTCCTGCTTGCTCTGCACCATTGCGATGGGGGTGTCGGCCAGCTCCGCGGTGACCGCCTCCCGGGCCTGGTCCGAAGTGAATCCCTCCGCAGGAGAGACCAGCACGTTGAACGTGGTCCGCAGGTTCTCCGGCACCAGACGCTCGTACACGTCCCGACCGGTGTAGAACTGGCCAAGCACCTGCGAGTCCTCGTAGACGCCGGTGACGCGCAGGGTGGATTCGCTGCCGTCGGGCCCGACGAGCGGCACGGTGCTGCCGTACGTCCAGCCCTTGTCGCGGGCCACGGAGCGGGAGACGACGAGCGAGTTCTCGGCCGGCTGGAGCGAACCGTCCACGACGGTCGCGTCGATCATCTCCTCGACCGGACCGCCCGCGGCGGAGATGAGCTGCTGCTCTCCGCCGAGTACGCCGAACCCGAACGCCAGGTACGCGACCTCACCCACTTCGTCGACTCCGGAGATCCGCTCCTCGATGGCGCCGGGCAGCGGCACCGGCGGCCCCTGCGAGGCGACGCCCTGGACCACGACGTCCGCCTTGATGTCCTGGTCGATGATGCCACTGATGCTCTCCTTGGTGGTGGCGCCGAGCGTGCCGAACGCCGCGACCAGGGTGAGACCGAGGGTGAGCGCGAACGCGGTGGCCGCGGTGCGGCGGGTGTTGCGTCCGGCGTTGGTCGCCGCCAGCCGGCCGACCGCACCGAACGGCGCGCCGATCACCCGGCCGATACCGCCGGCGATGGGCCGCGCGAGGGCCGGCATCACCAGGAAACTGCCGATGATCAGTGCCGCAGCGCCCACGCCGACGGTGATCGCGCCGGCCTTGGTCGTGTCCTGCCAGGTGCCGATGAGCGCCAGAGCGACACCGGCGATCACCGCGAGCACGCCGATGTAGGTGCGCATACCGCCGCCGGCCTCGGTGGCCACGGAGCCGACACGCATGCCCTGGACGGGGGCCACACGTCCGGCGCGCCGGGCGGGCGCCCAGGCCGAGAACATGGTGACGACGAAGCCGAGCACCAGCGGCGTGACCACCGACGAGGTGTCCAGCGCCAGGTCTCCGGCCGGGATGCCCAGATCCATGGCGTCGAGCACCATGAAGATCAGCTGGGCCAACCCGAATCCGGCCACGACGCCCAGCGCCGAGCCCACGATGCCGGTGACCGCGGCCTCGGCCAGCACGGACCGGGTGATCTGGCCGCGCGAGGCGCCGATCGCCCGCAGCAGCGCGAGTTCGCGCAGCCGCTGCGCCACCAGCATGGAGAAGGTGTTGTAGATGATGAACGTGCCGACCAGCAGTGCGATCAGCCCGAACGCCACGAAGAAGTAGTTGATGAAGTCCAGCATCGTGCCGAGCTGGTCCGAGAGTCGCTCCTTGACCTCCTCGCCCGTGCTGACGGTGAGGTCGGGGTACTCGGCCGCGATGGCGTCGCGCAGCTCGGCGTGGTCGACGCCCTCGTCGGCGCGGACGGAGACGTCGCTGGCGTGCTCGCCGTCGCTGAACAGGGCGCGGGCCTGCTCGGAGGTGAAACCGACGCCCACGTAGCCGCCGACGTCGGTGTTGCTGGTGTAGGTACCCACCACGGTGACGTCGATCATCCCGGCCGAGGTGGTGTACACCTGCGCGGTGTCGCCGATCGCGAGTCCGGCCCCCTCGAGCACACCCTCGGGCAGGACCGCCTCGCCGTCGGCGGCGGGAGTGCGGCCGTCGACCATCTCGTCGCCGCTGCCGACCGCCTGCTCGGGATCGATCCAGGCCATCCCCTCGGACGGGGCGCCGCCGGACTGGTACGGGGTGCCGTCGGCGTTGAACAGCACGACCGTCCCGGACACGCCGGGGGTGGCCGCGGCGACGCCCGGCACGTCGAGCACCTCGTCGGCCACCTCGAACGGCACCCCGGCGTCGCGCGGGTCCTCGGGCTCGATCATCACCGCGAGGTCGGCGGTGCCCTGGTCGAGCAGTCCGTCGAAGGTGCTCTTGAGGGTGGAGGTGAACACCAGCGAGCCGGTGACGAACGCGGTGCCCAGCACCACGGCCAGGACCGACAGCAGCAGTCGCAGCTTGTGGGCGGCGATGTTGCGCAGGGAGACCCGCAGCATCGGCCGTGCGTGTCGGGGCGCGTGCTCGGTGGGCCGGGAGTGGACGTCCCGGTGCTTCGCGGTGGCCATCAGGGCTCCTCGAGGTCGCCCATGGCGGCGAGGATCTCGTCGGCCGTGGGGCTGACGAGTTCGCGCACGAGGCGGCCGTCGGCGAGCAGCAGGACGCGGTCGGCGTAGGTGGCCGCGCGCGGGTCGTGGGTGACGATCACGACGGTCTGCCCGAAGTCGTCGGCCGCGCTGCGCAGGATGGCCAGCACCTCGGCGGACGAGGTGGAGTCGAGGTTGCCGGTCGGCTCGTCGCCGAACAGGATGTCGGGCCGCCCCACGAGTGCGCGGGCGCAGGCGACACGCTGCTGCTGCCCGCCGGAGAGTTCGGAGGGCCGGTGCGAGAGCCGGTCCCCGATCCCCAGGCGGTCCACGATCTCGTCGAACCACGCCCGGTCGATCCGGTGTCCGGCGATGTCCTGCGGCAGGGTGATGTTCTCCTCGGCCGTCAGGGTGGGCACGAGGTTGAAGGACTGGAACACGAACCCGATCCGGTCGCGGCGCAGCGCGGTGAGCTGCTTGTCCGGCAGTCCCACGATCTCGGTCTCGCCGATGCGCACCGAGCCGGAGGTGGGCCTGTCCAGGCCCGCCATGCAGTGCATGAGGGTGGATTTCCCGGAGCCGGACGGCCCCATGATGGCGGTGAAGCGGCCACGCGCGAAGGTGGCGCTGACGTGGTCCAGCGCGCGGACCTCGGTCTCGCCCTCGCCGTAGGTCATGACGAGGTCGGTGGCGACGGCGGCCACGGGGTCCGCGGCGCCGGGCTGCTGGTGGGTCTCGGCCTGGATGGTCATGTGCTCCCTCGAAACGTGGTGGTCGCCATAGAGCATGCAGCACGCGCGCCCCGAGGCGGATCAGGGATGGCCCTGGTTTCCACCCTGATCGCGCCCGGTGTGCCCCTGCCGCCCGGTGCCCCACTGCCGCCCGGGCGGCCACTGCTGCAGCACGCGGCGGGTGGCGAACCGGCGTGGTCGACCGGTGACGGGGTCGGTGAACGCGATCGACTCCGCCAACAGCTGCAGCGGGCGTGAGAAGTCGCCGGGTACCTGCTGCAGCACGTCGGGGTAGAGGTCGTCGCCGAGGATCGGTGTGCCGAGGGCGTTCATGTGCACGCGCAGTTGGTGGGTGCGGCCGGTCGTGGGCTCGAGGCGGTAGAGGCCGAGCCGGACCCCGCCGGAGGCGGGGTCGTCGCGGGTGTCCAGCAGCGTGATGCGCGTGTGGGCGTCGGGCTCGCCGTCGACCTCGGCGGCCCGGAGGACGCCGCGCGTCTTGACGATCCGACTCGACCTCTCGCGCACCTCGGGGGTCCCTTCCGGCGCGGGCGCCACGGCGAGGTAGGTCTTGGCGACGCGGCGAGTGGCGAAGAGGTCCTGGTAGGCGCCGCGGTGCGCGGGGTCGGTGGTCAGCACCAGCACGCCGGCGGTGAGCCGGTCGAGACGGTGTGCGGGCGCCAGGTCGTCGAGCCCGAGGTCGCGGCGGAGCCGCACCAGGGCGGTCTCGGTGACGTGGCCGGCGCGGGGCGTGGTGGCGAGGAAGTGCGGTTTGTCGACGACGACGAGGTTCTCGTCCCGGAACAGGACCTCTATCCCGAAGGGCACCGGGATCTCGGGCTCGGGGGTCCGGTACGTCCACACGTCCATGCCCCGGTGGCGCCTGGTCGTGCTGGTGACGGGGGTGCCGTCCGCGGTGACGACCTGCCCGGCCCGGAGCGCGGCCTCGAGCTCGGCGAGCCGGTCCGGGAAGCGTCTGCGGAGTTCCTCGGGGATGCTGCGGGGCCCCTGGCCGGGATCGGCGAGCCGGATGCGGACCGGGTCGACGCCGTCGCGCAGCGGAAGCGGCCGACGGGGGCGGCGGGGGCGGCGGGGGCCGGAACCGCGGGCAGCAGCACCTCCGGTATCAGAACCGCGGGAACCGGAAATGGCCATACCCGCAGCCTAGACCGTGCGCTACACTCACCTGCGCCTCACTGTTCACTTCAGCACCAGGAGTAACCATGATCGACGCCGTCGTCGACTTCTTCCTGTTCGGCCCCGGCCGCGCGATCCTGCCGGCCTTCCAGGGCAGCTTCAACCTCGCCTACCCGCCGAACGCCCCCTTCCCCGAGGCCGCCTGACCCCCGTTCGGGGAGACTTCGTAAACCGGTGCCCATCTTCCGGCGGCGGCGGTACGCTGCGGGCATGGCTTCCCTCGAGAACACCGTCGTCGTCGGTGTCGACGGCTCAGCCGCGTCAACCGGCGCTGTCGCCTACGCCGCCCACACCGCCGCCACCCGCCGCATCCCGCTCCTGCTGGTCACCAGTTACACGATGCCGGCGGCCATGTTCGCCGAGGGCATGGTGCCGCCACAGCCCGTGTACGACGAGCTGGAGCGCGAGTGCCTGCCGATCATCGAGAGCGCCAAGGCCACCGCACTCAAGGTCGCCCCGGAGATCCAGGTCGGCCACGCCGTGGTCGAGGGCAATCCGGCGCAGGTGCTCATCGACTACTCCCGCAAGGCCAAGCTCATCGTCCTCGGCTCGCGCGGACTCGGCGGCATCAAGGGAATGGTGCTGGGCTCGGTCTCCGCGTCAGTGGCCAGCCACGCGTTCAGCCCCGTCGTGGTGACCCGCACGGACACCGACAGCCCGGACAGCACCGGCCCCGTCGTGGTGGGCATCGACGGCTCCGAGATCAGCGCCAGGGCCACCGACTGGGCGTTCGCCGAGGCCTCGGCCCGCGGCGCCGAGCTCATCGCGGTGCACACCTGGATGGACCCGCAGGTCCAGGCCGCGGCCGCCGGGATCGCCCTCACGGACGAGGACTGGAACCAGCTCGAGGAGCAGCAGCAACAGACGCTCGCCGAACGGCTGGCAGGCTTCGCCGACCGCTACCCCGACGTGAAGGTGACCCGCCATGTCACGCGCGATCGCGCGGTCCGGGCCCTCGTCGAGCAGTCCGAGGGCGCACAGCTCGTCGTCGTCGGCTCCCACGGGCGCGGCGGGTTCACCGGCATGCTCCTGGGCTCCACCTCCCGCGCCCTCCTCCAGGCCGCCCCGTGCCCCGTCATGGTCGTGCGCCCCGAGGCGCACGCGTGAGCGCCGGCGACACGACCCCCGGCACCGGGGACGAGGCGATCCGGGTCCGGGACGACCGTGTCGCCGGACGCTTCGAGATCCTGGTCGACGACGTGGTGGCCGGGTACGCCGACTACCGGGACCAGCCGGCGACCGGCGACGCCGCGGGCGTGCGCACCTTCCCGCACACCGTCGTCGAGCCCGAGTTCGGCGGGCGCGGCCTGGCCGGGCGGATGATCGGCGAGGCACTGCAGGCCACCAGGCGGGACGGCCTGCGCGTGCGCGCGACCTGCCCGTTCGTCGCGCGCTACATCGAGAAGCACCCGGACGCCGCCGACCTCGCCTGAACCCGCGCGCACCCTGGCCGCCGCCCTGCCGCCCCTGTCCGCCACCCTGCCGCCCCGGCGCGCGCAGGATACGGCGAGGTAACAGGTGAGCGACGTTTAACCGCACAGTCCGGCGGTGCGGAAGCGTGAAGCCGCCCGACATGTTCTCCTGAGTACGCGGCCCAACGCGGGCCGAGCATGACTCTCGGGAAAGGA
>DWWG01000137.1 GCA_019119875.1 Candidatus Dietzia intestinigallinarum
AGCTAAGCCTGCCAGCGCCGATGGTACTGCACTCGCGAGGGTGTGGGAGAGTAGGTCACCGCCGAACACAACTTCAACGAGAACCCCAAACCACCACCGGTTTGGGGTTCTCGCCATTCCCCACACCACCAAACCTCAACCCCCACACGTCGACGCCTCTCCCGGGTGCCCGGTGGTGACCCTATGCGGATTGCCCACCGGTCTGAAGATGACCGGCGAGCAGTTCAGGCTGCCGTAGGCTCCACGCAGTTGCCCACCCCCAGCACGATGTTGGAGGCGATCTTGACACCGATGACGGGCACCGAGATCACGACCGCAAGAAGATCCGATTGGCGATCTCGATCCTGTCCTTCCTGGTCTTGCTTGGCGCCCATTTGAGCACTCGACCTCGGCCGGCCGCGGCGAGCCGAATGGGCCCGCAGTTATGGATGAGCAGGTCCAACACGACGGCTCGTGACAGGAGGGCGCCTGCGAAGTCCCATTCGAGCGCCAGCTGGAGCTGCGTCAGAACGCAGCGGAGGGGGTTCTTGTTTCGAGCGCCGTTGAGTTCTGCCCGGGGGCGGTGGAGCACCTCCGCGGCGTGGGCGGCTACCGGGAGCAGTCCGGTGTCGTCGACGATCAGCTCGGCGCGCAGGGTCTTGGCGATGGAGTTGGTGACGGTGTCGTCGGCGCGGTGATTGCGCAGGAGCACGCCGAGGTCCTCCAGGGTGTAACCGGAAACCTTCAGCCCCTCCTCGACCGCCTGCTGCGTGAGGGCCTCGAGCAGGAAGGTCTTGACGGTCCCGGAGTGCTAGCAGACGAGGAGGTTCACTTTGCAGTGCAGCCATTCCAGTGTTCGCAACACCTGTTGGGTCGGCGCCTAGGTCGAGGAAGCGCTCTCATCCCAGGCCTGTAAGCGGTGGCGATCACCTTGGGCGCATGAGGACGGATATGCGGCAGCTGTAAACGCGGCAGGAGAGCGTCCAGATCGGCGAGCAGCGGCGGGGTGGCCGGCACTCCAGCGCCGGACGCTCAGTGGTGGTGATCATCAGAGCGTCTCCTCGGAATCGGTGGGGGCCGGTTGCCCGCTAAGGGAGGTCCATCCGGCGGTGCTTTGGGTCAGAGACCGGTCCTCACCTGCGGTGGGGCCTGGCCGGTAGCGTCGGTGGCGTGGTGGTTCAGGATCGAGGGCAGATCGTCCTCGGCGAACCGGTCGTGCAGTGACGTGTGCCCGAGCCCCCAGTCGCCCTCGTCGGTGTTGAGCAGCTGGTCAAGGCCACCGCTCGGGCCATCTTCACCCGCATCCGGGCCGTGGCCGCAGCGGCGGCCTCGACCAGCCACAGCCGGGTCCCGACGCAGAGGGCCAGGAATGCCGTCTCCGCAGCAGTGCGGGCGTCGGTCTGCCGGTGTGGTGCCCCGGCAGGAGCGTCGGGAAAATGCGCGTCGCGAAGCGAGGGCGGCCCGTTGGTGGCGTGCGGCCTTCACCGGCCCATTCGGTCCGACGTGCACCACGACGATCTGCGCGCCGGCTCCCTCACCGTGGGTGCGGACCTAGACGGTTTGGCCGAGCAACGTGTGCGGCACCGAGTGCTGCCCGCATTCGAACGTCAGCATCGGCGAGGTCACGGTACCTGCCGCATGGCCCCCAGCATCACCGTGTACGCCTGGTCCGGCACGGTGTGCAGGCGGGCACGTTCCTGGGCGCGCGTGTCGGCCGGTGCCCACCGAGTATCGCGGTGGCTCCCGGTCGTTGAGCTGCTCGCACCATTGCCCGCAGGCCGCCTCCGGTTAGGCGAACGAGGCGTCCCACCCAGACGCCGCAGCGTCACATCCAGGGCTGGGAACACGCTCGGGGACGTCTTGTGCCAGATCGGCTGGACCACCCGGGACCGTGACTACGCCGACCACGCGAAGAACAGCACGGTCGTGACCCCGTCGATGACCGGTCCGTCACCGAAGTAGTACAGGCCGGCTCTCCTAATCCGCGGCCGGTGCACCCGCGCATGGCCCGGACGGTAGGACCTCTACACCGCCGCCACCGCCCGACTCGTGGTGCGCCCGGAGCCGGTGATCCCCACCGCGATCGGCTTGTCGTGGGCCACGTGGGCGCGGATCTTCCCGCCCGAGCGCTCC
This sequence comes from Candidatus Dietzia intestinigallinarum, assembly GCA_019119875.1. Taxonomy (GTDB): domain Bacteria; phylum Actinomycetota; class Actinomycetes; order Mycobacteriales; family Mycobacteriaceae; genus Dietzia; species Dietzia intestinigallinarum. The sequence goes on from DWWG01000137.1 coordinate 2,113, forward strand.
ACCCACTCCCGAAAGCTTCGGCAGGCACTCGTCGATCAACTGCGCACGGGCCGCCGGCTTCTCGGTCTACCGGCCGGCATCACGGTCCGTGACATAGCGGGCAACGGTGTGGTGCGAGAGCCCGGCGAGCTCGCCGGAAGCCCGAGGGGACTCTGGCAGATCAATCGCTTCGAGAATTTCCATGATCTCCTCGGCTGAAGCGGGCAACTCTCACGTCCGCCCGCTGGCTCCATCGTGACCTCCTTCGGACAGTCTCTCGTGTCCGTCGTCAGCATCCCAGCGACGGCCATCAGCGCCCGGCAACGGTCATGGATCGGGATGAACCCGCCGGTGCCATGGCCGTCGACAGCTCAGCCGTCAGGCCAACGGGCTCAGCGAGAAGGCGCGGAGCGATGGCGCCAACGTGAGACACCAGCTCGACACATCAGCTCCTTGGCGCACCACACCGAGGTAGGTGTCGTGGTGGTTTTGTGGGGTGTGAGCTGGGGATTTGGTGTTGTGTTGGGGTGGGTGTAACTTTGTGTGGGCCGCCGGGGAGCGGGGTTCGGGCTGTGAGGTTCCGGGTCTTGGTTCTGGGTGGTTGCTTTGTG
>DWWG01000138.1 GCA_019119875.1 Candidatus Dietzia intestinigallinarum
CCCACGTCCGCGCCTCCGCCCACGTCCGCGCCTCCGCCCACGCCCGCACCCCCGTCCGCGCCCGCGCCTGTCGAGAATCAATCGAAAATATTTCTCGAACACCCTTGCGCCGCGGCGACTGTGCCATTACACTGGAACGCGAGTTCGAGGTAGGTTCGCGGAGATCGGGACGGAGGTGCGGGGCAATGTCCGGTAACAATGACGACGACACCACCACCGGCCCCGCCGCTCCTGGTTCGGGTGCTGGTTCCGAATCGGCTATCTCGCGTGCCGCCCACGCCGCGTTCGAGTCCTGGCAGGCCGCCAACAAGATCGCGGGCCAGCGGCTCGTGGCGGCGCACGAGTTGATGGCCGAGTGCGTGGCCCACCCGGACTGCCAGCCCGACCCCCGCCATCCCGGGCGTTCGGTGGTCGACCCGGAGGTCATGGCCGCCAGCAGGCTGGCACTGTTGTTCCCACTGTCGTCGTTCAAGGCATCGTCGATGCTGGTGCTCGCAGCCGACCTGCACTTCCGGTTCCCCGCCATCCTGGCCGCCATGCTGGCCGGGCGGATGGACGAGTCCACCGCCCGCGCCCTCGCGCAGCAGATGAACCACGTGGACGACGCCGTCCTGCCCGGGCTCCAACAGGAGGTCGTCGACGATTACCTGTCCGCCATCGACGAGGGCCGACGCCCCGGCATGAACGCCGTGCGCAGTCGCGCCGATGAGCTCATCACCGCCTGTGACCCCAACGCGGTGCGCGAACGCCTGACCGATGCCGGACGCGACCGCGGTGCCCGCATCTCCAAGGCGCGTGACGGCTTGGCCACCCTGTACGCCACCCTCCACGCCGACGAGGCCGCCGTCCTCGCCGAGGCCCTGGACGCCAAAGTCGCCGCCGACCGGCAGGCGGAAGAAGAAGCCGCAGCGGCGGCCGCCACCGGCACCGGCCACAGCGGTGACGCCGCCTCCGGCACCGACGACGCTGGTTGCGACGGTGGCGACGGACTGGAGGACGGGGACGAACTCTACAGTCTCGACCAGCGCCGCGCCGACGCCCTGATGTCCCTGACCTGCGGCGACGCCCAGGTCCCCGCAACCACCGGACCGGACGAGCCCAACATGCCGTGCGCCGCCGCCCCCGACTCCGGCGACCCCGCCGCACCCGCGGCCACGGACAGCTCCTCCACCTCTGGTGCGGCGGGCATGTCGGTGACGTTGCGGCCCAGGGTCACCGTCATCGCCGCGAACGGTTGCGGGGAGGCTCGGGTCGAGTTCGCCCGCACCGGTCAGGCCGCCCTGCAGGCTCTGCTGGAGATGCTCGCCACCACCGACGGGGCGAGCCTGGAGATGATCGACCCGGCGATCGGCGCCGATGACGCCCCCGACGCCGCGCGAAGGTACCGCCCCGGGGCGGCCCTGGCCCGACGGATCCGCCTACGAGACGGCACCTGCCGGCATCCGGGCTGCCAGGCGCCGATCGAGTTCGCCGACCTGGACCACGTCGTGCCCTTCAACCACGACAATCCCCAGGCCGGTGGCCTGACAGTGGAGACCAACCTGGTGGGGTTCTGTCGTAAACACCACCGGTTCAAGACCTTCAACGACTGGCACTACCAACTCGAGCCCGACGGCACGCTGCACATCACCCTGCCCGACGGCAGAACCATGTCCACCTGGCCCGACGGCCCCCTGGCCAGGTATCGGCGGGAACTCGCCGATACCGAAGACGCGGCGTGGCAACGGCAACAACGCCGCGCCCCCAGAGAAGACGCCACCAACCCGGCCACCCAGACCTCCTGGGCACGCCGTGCTGCTCGTCGCCGTGCCGACAAGGACAACCAGCGCGAGGAGAACCAGGCGAACCGGGCGACCAACGCCCGGCGCGCGGCCTGGGAGGCCAAAGACGCCAAGCGGGCCGACGAGCTCGCCGAAGCCGCCGTCCACGCCACCGACCGGGCCGGCGACTTCACCCCGATCCATGTCCCCCTGCACCCGATAACCACCGACATGCCCGCTCACCGCCACAGTCGCTGGTGGGCGGCCAACGCTGACCGCTTCCACGACCCCGCCAGCGTCATCGAAACCGCCCTCCACGAGTTCTACACCCGCCACCTGGAACCCCCACCGCCGTTCTGAGTGGGCACGGTGACAACCCGGCCGGATCAGCGGATGAGGGCAGCGAGCGCGGCGTCGGAACGTTGGAGGGCATCGCGGTCGTACATCGAGGTGGAGGCCATGATCTCGTCAGCCCCGGTGCGCTCGACGAGGACGGCGAGTTGCTCGGCGACCTGACCGGCGTCCCCGTAGACGGCACCGCCGAGCCACTCCTCCATCCGGCGCACCTGCTGCGGCCGGAACCGTCGCCCCAGCACGTCAGCGGGCGCACGCAACGGACCGAACACCCCGGTCTCGCGGGACTCGGCCAGTGCCCACGCCTCCGAGACCAACAACTCGCGCGCGGCGGTGGTCGAGCTCGCGGCGGTAGTCGAGCTCGCGGCGGTAGTCGGCTCGGCGATCGCCACCTCCAGACTCACCGCCACATAGGGCTCCGCCGTGGCACCGGGACGAAAATCCGCGCGATAGCGCTCCAGCGGCGCAGGATCAGCGAGCAGCCGCGACCCCCCGACGACGACGGGCAACCCCTCCTGCGCCGCGATCTCCAGGCCCCGACCCATCGCCAGCACGAACACCGGGGGCGGCTCGGCGATGACCGGCATCGCGCTGACGGGACCACGCCCGTGAAGGAAATCCAGAACTGCGCTGAGATCGCGGGTGAAGGCGTCGTCGTCGTACTCCTCGACACCGAGCGCCGCACGCACCGGCGCGGTGAATCCCAGAGAGCGACCCACACCCAGGTCGATCCGGCCCGGGTGCAGCGCCTCGAGCATGGCGAACTGCTCGGCGATGACCATCGGCCGATGATTGGGCACCATCACACCGCCGGACCCCAGACGGATGCGCCGGGTCCGCTCCGCGGCGGCGGCGATCAGCACAGGTGGACTACCGCTGGCGATGCCGGGCACCGAGTGGTGCTCGGCCACCCAGAACCGGTGGAAGCCCAACGCGTCCGCACGCTCGGCCCGCCGCAACGTGGCCTCGAGCGCGGCGGCATGGGACTCCCCGAGGCGGGTGCGTGACCGATCCAGCAGAGAGAGGCGGAGCGTGTCCGGCAGGTCGGTCGAGGCCACAGCCCCACCGTAGCGCCGTCACGCCGGCGGCGGCCCCGCGTGCTCGCGCACCCAGGCGTGCATCGCGATCCCCGCCGCGACACCCGCGTTGATCGAACGGGTCGAACCGAACTGCGCGATCGACACCGTCCTGGCCGCCCGCTCCCGCGCGTCATCACTGACCCCGGGGCCCTCCTGGCCGAAGAGCAGGACGCACCGCCGCGGAAGGCTCGCCGTCTCGAGCGGCTCGGCGCCGGGGAGGTTGTCGACGGCGACGACCGGCAACCCCTCGCCCGCGGCCCAGGACATGAGTTCGGCCACGCCCGCGTGATGCCGGAGGTGCTGGTAGCGGTCGGTGACCATCGCACCCCGGCGGTTCCACCTGCGACGACCCACGATGTGCACCTCGGCCGCCAGAAAAGCGTTGGCGGTGCGCACGACAGTGCCGATGTTGGCGTCGTGACCGAAATTCTCGATGGCCACGTGGAACGGATGCCTGCGGGTATCGAGGTCCGCGACGATCGCCTCGCGGGTCCAGTAGCGGTACCGGTCCACGACATTGCGGCGATCGCCCGCATCGAGCA
>DWWG01000139.1 GCA_019119875.1 Candidatus Dietzia intestinigallinarum
GGTACGCACGACTCGCTGCTCGACGCGGGGAATTTCGTGCGGACGATCGAGGACCGTCAGGGGTTGAAGATCGGCTGCCCGGAGGAGGTGGCGTGGCGGATGGGATATATCGACGACGACGAGCTCACCGACAGCGCAAACCGGATCCTCTCCTCGGGGTACGGCTCCTACCTTCTCGAGATCCTCCGCCGCGAGAAGGGCAGGCGGTCGTGACGTCGGCCGCGGGCGGGGACGGCTCCGAACCGGCCGACGCGGGCCCGAGTGGGCCCCGGGAGTCGAGCCCGAGCGGTCTGCCGCGCATTCTCGTGCCGGGTGGCCGCGGCCAGCTCGGGCGGGCACTGGCGATGCACGCCCGGGGCAGGGCAGTGACCCCGGGGCGGGACGAGCTCGACATCACCGACCCCCGCTCCATCGCGACTGCACTCGACCGTCTCGCGCCGGAGGTGGTGGTCAACGCGGCCGCGTACACCGACGTGGACGGCGCCGAGTCCGACGAGGAGGGCGCGACCGCGCTCAACGTCGAGGGCCCGAGGGCACTGGCGGCGGCGTGCCGCGAGCGCGGGATCCGCCTGGTCCACATCAGCACCGACTACGTGTTCTCCGGCGACGTGCCCGGCGGGGGCGACCCGGCGACCGCGCCAGGGCTCCAGCCCCACGACCGGGCGGCCCCCGTCACGGTCTACGGCCGTACCAAGCTCGCCGGGGAGCGGGCCGTGTTCGAGGAGCTGCCGGAGGCGACGGTGATCCGCACCGCCTGGCTCTACACCGGGGCGTGGCGGGTGATCGAGAACCGGCCGGGAAGCGACTTCGTGGCCACGATGATCCGCCTGGAGTCCGAGCGCGAGACGCTGAACGTGGTGAACGACCAGTGGGGCTCGCCCACGAACGTCTCGACCTTCGCCGATCAGGTGCTGATGTTGCTCGCCGCGGAGAAGGCCGGGGAGGCCGATGCCCGCGGGCGCACGCACCACGTCACCGGCGGCGGCCGCGCAACCTGGTACGAGCTGGCCAGGGAGGTCTTCACGCTGCTGGGCGCCGACCCCGAGCGGGTGCGACCGTGCACCAGCGACGAGTTCCCCCGGCCCGCGCCCCGCCCGAAATTCTCCGTGCTCGAGGACACCGCGTGGTGTGAGCTCGGACTGGAGCCGACGCGTAGCTGGAGAGAGGACCTCGTCCCGGGACTGTCTCATCTGGCGTCACTGCGCTGACGGGCGGCCTCTGATCAGCGGATTCCTCGTCGTCGTCGTCGTCACAAAGCACCCACCCGGCCGACGGCGACGAGACACGGTGACCAGTTGCCGCGGCGCCCGGCCGTCAGGCGGGGCGGACCCGCATGGCCGACGGCGCCGCGATCGGGGCGCGTGTGGTGAGCCTCGGGAGGTTCAGGCCCTCGTGGGCCTTGGAGATCCGGCCGAACACCGCGCTGCGGTCCATGGGGCGGTGGGGCAGGTCCAGCGCGCGGCGGACGTCAGACGGCACCAGGCTGGCGGCCGCGTCCACCACGGTGGTGCACGACCGGTGCGCGGTGACCGAGTTCTCGGTGACGCCGGGGCAGGCGCGGGCGTGCTCGCGCAGCTTCCGGGCGGCGCGGCGGCCCACGGCTGTGGCCCGGACGCGACCGCGGGAGCTGCGCAGCAGTCGTTCGAGTTCACGTACCGAGTCGGGGAAGGACCGCGCACCCTGCAGGTGGGCGATGCCGGCCCACTGGCGGACGTACTGGTCGGACTCGGCGGAGGTGAGCGGGCGCGCGGCGAAGCGCTGGAACGCCGCGAGCAGTGACCACGCGGTGGCGGCCTGCGACCATGCGAGCAGCGACGGGTCGGAGCCGTAGTAGAAGTCGCCGTGCTCGGTGGTGCCGGTGAACGAGCTGCGGTCACGGTGCGCGTGCTCGATGGTCACCATCGCGTCGTCGACAGTGCCGAACGTGGTGATCTCCACCAGGTCGTGCAGGTAGTCGTCCACGGCCCACGGGTTCTCGGTGGCGCCGCTGTCCTCGACGATCGCGGCGAACGCGGGGTTGGCCAGAAGCATGAGCAGGGCGGTGGTGACGCCGAGCGGGGTGGCCGCGTCGCCGTGCACGCGCCAGATGGGATCGCCGGGACGGAACCATCGGGGGCCGGGCACGTCGAGGACCGAGCACGCGGGTGGGTCCACCGCGTCACGCGGAGCGAGTGGAGACATGTGCACCCCCTGGTGTGTGTCCGTCCCCGCACGGGGGCGACCTGCTCGGACCTGAGGGAGACTCTAGCGCGGTGACGGGTGACAGAGCAGATTTCGGTCCGGGGTGTCCGGCGCGGCGCCCGGAACCGTCGGGGCGACCCGACCTCTAGGCTGGGTGTTGACCGCCGCTGGACACCGACCTCGCTAGGAGACGGCCGTGACCGCCACCCCTCTTCCCTCCCCCCGTACGGGTCCGATCGTGCCGGACCGTTTCGCCGGGCGCACCGCGATCGTGACCGGCGCGAGCCGGGGGATCGGCCTGGGTATCGCCCGCCGCCTGCTCGCGGAGGGGGCCTCGGTGGTCATCACCGCGCGCGGGCAGGAGGGGCTGGACGCGGCCCTCGCCGAGCTCGACGCGCCGGGGCGGGTGGTCGCCGTGGCCGGGAAGAGCGACGACGAGGACCATCAGCGCGAGACCGTCGACCGGGCGGAGTCCGAGTTCGGGCCGGTCGACTTCCTGGTGAACAACACCGGGATCAACCCGGTCTTCGGACGGACCGTGGACCTCGACCTGTCGGCGGCCCGCAAGATCGCCGAGGTCAACACGCTGGGCACCCTGGCGTGGACCCAGAAGGTGTACCACTCGGGGCTGGGCGGGCGCGGTGGCGCGGTGGTCAACATCGCCTCCATCGCGGGGCTGGCGCCGTCGCCGGGGATCGGCTGGTACGGGGCGACCAAGGCCCTGGTGATGCGGCTCACGCAGGAGTTGGCCGTGGAGGTCGGGCCGGCGGTGCGTGTCAACGCGATCGCGCCCGGTGTGGTCAAGACCCGTTTCGCCGAGGCGTTGTACGAGGGGCGCGAGGAGGCCATGTCCGCGGCTCTGCCGGCCGGGCGGCTGGGCGTGCCGGACGACATCGCGGGCCCCACGGCGTTCCTGCTGTCGGATGACGCGCACTGGATGACCGGCCAGACGTTGGTCGTGGACGGCGGCGCCCACATGGTCGGCGCGGGACTGCAGGGCTGAGCATGACCTCGATCCAGGAATTCTGTGCCGAAACGGGCCGCACGCTCGAGGCCAGCCCGCCCATGGCGGTGGCCGCGCAGCCGCTGACCTGGGTGGACAGCCCGCCCTGGCAGCGCATCGAGTCCCCGGAGCCGGCCGCGGTGATCTTCGTCGATCCGGGAGCCCACCGCGACGGGTTCTCGCCCAACGCCGTGGCGACCTGCGCGCGGGTCGCGCCGGCGATGCCCACGGAGCAGGCGGTGGAGATGATCGTCTCCACCGCGGACGCGCTGACCGACTGGACCCCCGTGGAGCAGGTCGCCGGTGAGGGCGACGAGTCCGCCGGCGCGGTTCGCAGTGTCTACCGCTATCTGCGCGGCACCTACACGGCCGAGCCGGGCCGGTTGGCCACGTCGAGTCTCATCGTGGGCTGGAGCGATTCCGAGGCGACGTATGTCTTCCAGTTCGTCGTCACCGGCTGGCGTGAGGACACGGCGTTGCACGATGACGCCATGGGGTGCCTGCTGTTGGGTGACTGGACGGCGGCGCAGATCGTGGACGCGATGCGGGGTTAGGGTGGTCTCTCATCCACGGATGTGGGTGTTTCGGATGTGGGTGACGTCGACTTCGGAAAGGGCGGGACTGCGGTGCAGCTGCGTGAACTCAGCGTGACGGGGGCGTGGGAGATCACCCCTCGTCAGATCGCGGACGAGCGTGGGATCTTCCACGAGGCGTTCACCGATCCCGCGTTCCGGAGAATGACTGGCCACCGATTCGACCTCGCCCAGGTCAACGTGTCGGTCTCGGGGGAGGGGGTGTTGCGCGGGCTGCACTTCGCGGACGTCCCCCCGGGGCAGGCCAAGTACGTGATGTGCCCGGCCGGCACGGTGTTCGACGTGCTGGTCGACGTGCGGATCGGGTCGCCCACGTTCGGGGAGTGGGCCGGTGTCATCCTCGACTCCACCGAGCAGCGTGCCGTCTATGTGCCCGAGGGGGTCGCGCACGGTTTCCTCGCGCTCGAGCCGCAGTCCACCGTGATGTACCTGTGTTCGGAGGGCTGGCGTCCCGGTGCCGAGCACGTGATCGACCCGTTTGATCCCAAGATCGCGATCGACTGGCCCTCCATGGCCCTGGACGGCACCCCCATCTCGCACGTGATGAGTGATCGTGACCGTGATGCGCCGAGCCTGGTGGACGCGGCCGCCGACGGCCGTCTTCCCCGGTGGGAGGACTGTGTCTCGTATGTCGACGGCTTGAAGGCCGCCACCCCGCGAGTGGACGAACAGTGGCGGCCGGAGTCGCGGTGACAGGTTCGGTCGCGCCGTGCCCGCGGTCCCGGGGTGGCGCAGCACGCCGGATTCACATACCCTAGGGGGTATATCGTCCGTCTCGTGGGGCCCGGGCTCTGTTGCTCCGGTCCGCGAGGCGGAGCAGCAACGCGACCTGAGGAGAAGACCATGTGTTACCCCGTCACCTGCACCATCTGCGGCAAGACCACCTGGGACGGCTGTGGCGCACACATCGATGAGGTCAAGGCCGGCGTCCCCGCCGAGCAGTGGTGCGACGGTCAGCACGTCGCCGCGAGCTGAGGCCGGCCGCGTCCACTTCCGGGCGCACCGCGACGGGGGCGCGTTCCCGGCTTTCCCGGTATCCGAGGGGGAACGGGGGTAGAACCTGAGGTGATCGAACCCCGACCCCTCCCGGAGGCCCCCAGTGAGCACCCCGTATGTCCTCGTCGAGCGAAGTGGCCCTGTCGCCCGGGTCGTACTCGACCGCCCCGAGCGTCGGAACCCGCTCTCCCTGCAGATGATGCGGGAGGCCACCGCCGCGATCCGCGAGCTCGGTGCGGACCGGTCCTGCGGCGTCGTGGTGATCACGGGCTCCGGCCCGGCTCTGTCGGCGGGGCATGAGATCGGCGAGATGGTCGAGCGGACCCTCGAGCAGGAGCGGGAGATCTTCTCGACCTGCGTGGACCTGATGGAGAGCATCCAGGCGATCCGGCAGCCGGTGATCGCCGAGGTGCAGGGGCATGCGGTGGCCGCGGGGTGTCAGCTCGTGGCGACCTGCGACCTCGCGGTGGCCGTCGATTCGGCGCGGTTCGGGACGCCCGGCGTGAAGATCGGACTGTTCTGCTCGACCCCGATGGTGGCCGTCTCGCGCAGTATCGGGCGCAAGCGCGCCATGCAGATGCTGCTCACCGGCCAGACGATCGACGCGGACACCGCGGTCGAGTGGGGCCTGATCAACGAAGCCGTGCCCGCGGAGGACCTTCGTGGCCGGGTCGATGAGCTCGCCACCAGCATCGCCGATGCCAGTCCGCTCACGCTGGAGATCGGCAAGCAGGCCTTCTACCGGCAGATCGACCTGCCGCAGGACGAGGCCTACGCCGCGATGGCGGAGACCATGGCGACCAACGCCATGACCTGTGATGCCCAGGAGGGGATGACCGCGTTCCTGGAGAAGCGTGCGCCCGAATGGCGCGGCGAATGACCTGGGCGCCGCCCGGCGGCGGTGCCCTCGTCCCGGAATCCCGCCACTACGGTGGACTCGCGGAGCCGTGTTCCGGCTCAGGGGTCCAGGGGTTTACGACGATCGAGTTCCCGGAGGAAATCCGGGTCGTCGTCGGGCGCGATCACGCGCGGCGGGGCCGGCCGTGAGCCGGGGCCGAAGGCCCGCCACAGCAGAATCGCGACGGTGATCACTCCGATGAGTGCGAACAGCCAGATCACTCGAACCTCCTTGCTCCCACGATACGTATCCTTGGGGCTATGAGCGAGCGAGACGAGTCAGTGAACCCCACGGAAACCTCCGCGGAGGAGACGGCAACCCGGCAGTCGACTCCCAAGCTGGACTCGCCCGGCGCCCGTCTGGCACGCAACATGATCTTCTACACGATTGTGCGCCTGCTGCTGGTCGTGGTGTTGGCCCTGGTCATCACGTGGGTGGGCAACATGATCGTCGATCAGTTCCCGCTCCTGGTGGGGGCGATCTTCGCGGTGATCATCGCGCTTCCCCTGTCGATGGTCCTGTTCAGCAAGCTGCGCGCGCAGATCAACTCCGACATCGCCGAGGTCGACGTCGCTCGCCGCGAGAAGCGTGAGGACCTACGGCGTCGGATGAACGAGGCCTGAGGCGAGTCGGCGGGCCGACTGTCAGCTGTGCGGACCCATCGGCGGCACGGGAGGGCCGGTCCACCGTGCACCTCGGGGTGCCGACACGGGGTGCGAAGTAGCCGGACCGTGCGAGCCGAGCGAACCGAGTGATCCGCCCGGGTCTACCGAGGACGTGGAGGCGGGCGGCGCGGGCTCGGTCTCCTGGGGGGCGCCGGCTGCGGTGGTGGGCACCTCGGTCGGGGGGCTCGGCTCCGACGATCCGGGCGTGGTGGGGGCGGGCTCGGTCTCGCCCGGCGCCTCCGAGCCGGACTCATCGGTGCCGGGCTCGCTGGTGCCGGGGTCCGTCGGGTCGGTGGGGGTGGTGGGAGGCGAGGTGGGCGTGGTCTCGCCCGGGGTGGGTGACTCCGTGTCGTCGGTGCTCGTCTCGCCGGTGTCCGGCTCCTCGGTCTCCGTCGTCGACGAGTCGTCGCCGGGCCGATCGGGGTCCTCGTCAGAGTTGTTCTGGGCGCCCTCGTCGGACCGCGGCTGGGCGGGCGTCCACTGGGGAGCGGACCCCGAGGTCTCGGGCGTGGTGCTCTCGCGGGTGGGGGCGAGGCTTCCGGCGTCCTCGTCCGGAACGTACAGCGCGCCCGGGGCGGGCTGTACGCCGATGTAGTACCTGCTGAGGCAGTGGTCGGTCACATTCTGCGAGCCGTCGGTGAAGTACGTCATTCCGGGTGTGCCGCCGTCGGCCTCGGTTGCGCAGCGGGCGATGAACCGTCCGGGCTGGACCTCTTCTTCGGCAGCCGTGCTGGGCGTGGTCAGGTCAGCCGTGGTGGCGGACCGGGGCGCCTCGGAGAGGACCTGCGGTTCCGGCTGTGCGCACGACGCCGCCAGTAGCGCGATCGCGCCGGCGGACAGGAGCACCCGATTTCGCATAACGATAGTGTCTCAGTTCTGTCAAAGGATGGCTACCACTCAAGCGTTAAAGACTTCGGATAGTCCGGAAGATCACGTTCCGAGATGGCGGGCACGGTTCGGCCTCACGGAGAAGTCAACGCCTCCATCGGACTGATCGGGGCTGCTGCCGAAAATGTTACCGGCGGTCCCGTCGCGGCATCGCGGCAACGCGCCAAACCTGTGGCCGGTGTGACTGGTGTGACGTATGGTGTTGCCGTGACTGGGTGGCCCGCGTCATCCTCCGACCTCAGACAGCTAGGTGACCTCATGCTCCAGCGACGCCCGAACCGCACCATCCCCCGTTCCCGTTCGATGGCACTCGGTGGCGTGCTGGCCGCGCTCGCCGTGGTCGGGGGCGGAACTCTGGCCGTGGTCAACGCGCCGACCGATGTCGAGGCCGGGGATATTCGCCTCGCGCAGAACGAGACGCAGGACGAGACCCGGGACGAGACGCAGGACGGCGCGCGGACAGGTGCGCAGCAGATGCCGCTGGGAACGCCTGTGGACCTGGATCTCGAGCCCGTCGTGGCCCGGGCCGCGGGCGGAACGATCCCGGAGGGGACCACGGTCCAGGTCACGGGCCTGCCCGACGGCCTGACGCAGAACGGCTGGGTCATCTCCGGGACCCCGACGCGCGCCGGCGAGTACGACGTCCTGGTCACGGTGTCGAACTCCGGGGTCGCGCGATCCCAGAAGGTGACGATCGAGGTGACCGACGAGGGCGGCGACGCCTCGACCCCGGCGGTGCCGACCGGCCCGTCGACGGATCGCGACCCGTCCGGCACCACCGCCCCCTCCGACACGACCCCATCCGACCAGGGCGGCCCGTCCGGCGAGGTCGAGCCGACGCTGTCCGCAACGCCGGGCGACCGGGGTCGTGCCGGCGCGACCGGCGGCACGGAGACAGCAGCCGGCGGTGGGATCGACTCCGACGACGGCGAGGGCGACACCGGCGTGAGCCCGGATCTGTGCGCGGCCCTCGCTGGCGGGCAGGCCGACGCCTCCTCCCTCGCCCGGCTGCTGACGGGCTCCGGTGACGACGGCGACGACGGCGACACCGCTTCGGCCGGGCTGGTGACGGTTCTGGTCAACGCCGTCGTCGGACTCCTCCCGTCGGTCCTTGGCGACGGCGGCGTTCTCGAGGGGCTCGGCTCGGCGGGGCAGCTGCTGTGCTCGCTGTCCCCGTCGGAGCCCGGCGGGCAGGACGGTGCCGCCGTGACCGACGGCGCCGGTGCGGTCGACGGGGCCGCGGCCACGGCTGACCTGACGGCGGCGCTGCCGGGGGAGGGTCGGGATGCGACTGTCTCGCCGGCACTGCTGGGTCTGCTCACCGCGGGGGCGGGCAGCCTCGGGGAGTGACCCCCGCCTCGTCCGGATGACGTCGCCTCCAACTGGCGTACCGACGCGATAGGGTTGCCCTGTCGTAGTCGGCCCCTCGGGGTGTCGGGTCGCGACACGCGTTGCCGCCACATTCGTTATCCGTGAGGGGTTCATCGGACATGTCCACCCGTAAGGTCGTCACCGCCTCGGTCGCCGCACTCGCGTGTGCCGCCATGTCAGTCCCCGTCGTCAACGCCCAGGACACCGGCGCGCAGTCCGGCTCTCTGCCGGTCAGCGGACTGTCCGGTGGGAGCCTCGAGGGAGCCTCGCTGTCCGGGGTCTCGTCGGGTGGCCAGGACGGGGAGGGTGCCGGAGAAGCCGCGGGGGAGGGTGCGGGCTCCGCCGGGAGCCTGGAGGCCCCGGGCTCGGGCGGGGACGGTCTCTCCGCTCTCGTCCCGGAGAACGACATGATGTGCGAGCTGCCGGAGCTGGGCGGCTCGGTCGCCAAGTTCTACCCGCTGCTGGGGATCAGCGGCGTCCCGACGGGCGTGATCGACCTCATCACCAGCGCGTTGGACTCCTTCCCCAACCTGATCGAGCTGGTCGCTGGGGAGGGGGCCGGGGCGGCACTTCTGTGGCAGACCGGATCGCTGAGCGAGGGGCTGTGCACTTCGATCTTCGGCGGCACGATGGTCATGCCGCCGGAGACCGTGTACGTGGATCCGGACGGGCACCCCACCAGCACGGTCACCGGAACCCCCGTCCCCGGCGCCGGGAGCTCCGGTTCCAGCGGCTCCGTCGGCTCGGATGCCTCCGGGACGTCGGAGGTTACCGAGGACGCCACGCCGGACGGTGTCTCCGAGACCGCCGGCGCCACCCGGTCATCCGAGCTCTCCGCTCCGGATGGGCCCGATTCCGGCACCGCGCCCTCGACCACGGTCCCGGTGCCCTGACCTGACACCAGATCGATAACGCGGACGTCACTGCCCGGCCCCGACGGGGCCGGGCAGTTCGCATGTGCCCGACGCGTTCCATGTGCCCGACGCGCGATCCCGAGCACGGACGTGTCCCGGCCCCGCGCGGCCGGGTGGGCGCCGGCGATCTCCGAGTTAAGCCTTCGCCAATCTCGACACGGATACCCCCAGGGGTGTGTTACCAGTGTTGCTCAAGTTTCGTATGTGAATAAAGGGGCAGAAGTAGACACATGATGTGCAAGTGGTTAGAGTGATTGCCGTTATGGTCTGCGCTCCCAGTTCCGGGGAGTGAGCGATCCGAACCCCTCCGGAAGGAACCAGCCGATGCGTGCACGTCTCGCCCGTCCTCGTCGTATCGTCCGGGGCCGCCTCGTCGCCCCCGTCGCAGCCGCCGCCGCTGTCGCCCTCGTGGGCGGCGTCGTCGTCGCCACTCCCGATACGCCCACCGTCCGCGAGGACGTCCAGACCGTCGCGACCGTCATCCCCGGCATGCAGGTCGGCCAGGAGTTCTCGTACAACCTGAACGACGCCGGGGTCGGGAGCGTGGCCGGCTTCGAGGCCACCGCGGTCACCGGCCTGCCCGACGGGCTGACGTTCGAGGACGGGGTCATCAGCGGAACCCCCACCGAGTCGGGGCTGTTCGATGTCGTCGTCAGCGGAACCATGGACGGCGCGACCGTCGACCACACCGTGCAGCTGGTCGTCGCGGACGCCGAGGGCAATCCCCCGGCGGGCGCACCGGCGGGCGCCCAGGCGGGGTCCTCGGGCGCGGTCCAGGGCAGCCTCGGCGGTGAGGCCGAGGCCGAGGCCGGGGCCGGCGGACAGTTCACCACCGGTTCCGAGGGCACCGACTCCCTGCTGGGCGCCGTGGCGAGCATCGTGGTGGCGCTCGGCGGCGACGCCGGCTCGGTGGCCGACCTCGCGACCGGCTCGACCGGAGACACCGGAGACACCGGCAACGCCGAGAACCCGAGCAGCCCCCTGGGCAGCGTCTCCGAGAGCCTCATGGGCACCACCCCGGACAACGGGGAGCAGACCCCGGGCGAGCAGACCCCGGGCAGTGACTCGCTCGGCTCCTCGGCCACCGGCGAGATCGAGGGCGAGGGCGCCGGCAACCTGAACACCGAGAGCCTCGGCCCGCTGGGTTCCCTGATCGACACGGAGACCGGCGCCGAGACCGGCTCGAACACCGGCGGCGAGGGCACCGCCGGCGGCGAGCTCGTCACCGAGGGACAGGTCACCGTCCCGGGCTCGACGGTGCCCGGCTCCACCACCACCGGGACCACCGGCTCTCTCGGCGATCTCGCGCCGGGCCTGGCCCTGACCGGTGCGGCACTGCTGGGCCTGGCCGGCCTGAGCATCGTCCTCAACGGCGGATCCTCCACCCCGGGGGCGTCCTCGAGTCTGCCGGCACTGCTGGGGTCCAGCGCCAACGGCACCACGGGCTCGGGGCCCGGGTCGACCAGCTCGGGCCCGGGTGGCTCGTCCGGTTCCGTGGCCCCCACCGTCGCGGCCGGATCCCCGAACCGCGTCCAGGAGGCCCCCGGCCCCACGGTCGCCAACGGCCGCGGCTGACCGTCCGGAACTCCCGGCGGTCGTGTAGGCCGTCGGTGACGACGTCGACCCCGGCGTTCATCTCACGACATGAGATGGACGCCGGGGTGTCGTGCATTTCGGGCTACCGTGGACCGGTCGCCGCGCCCGCGGCGCACCCCGGTGAAAGGCCACTGTTCATGTCCCGCTCCGTCATCGCCGCTGCACTCGTGCTCCTGGGCATGTCCGCAGCAGGGCTCGTCGCGGCCTCTGCCGAGGCGCCGGAGTCCGTGCCGGTGGTCGTGGAGACGTCGGACCTGCCGGTGGACCCCGCCCGGCCGGACCTGCCCGTGGAGCCCGCTCAGCCCTGACCTCCGCCTACAGCGTGGAGATCAGGAAGCCACAGCTGACGAGCACGCTCCAGGCGAGCATCGCGACCCCGGCGAGCCCGAGCGCCGGAATCAGATCGGCGCCGGTGGCGCGCGCACGCACGGGACCGTTGGCCTTCCACGCGACGGGCATCGCGGCGAGCCCGAGCAGCGCCCACGGGGTGGCCGGGACGAGCGCGAGCGTCGCCACCAACGGCACGAGGAGCTCCAGCACCGCGTGCAGGCCGCGCGTGTTGGAGTCCCCCAGACGCACGGCGAGGGTGACCTTGCCGGCCTCGGTGTCCGAGGGGATGTCGCGCAGGTTGTTGGTCAGGTTGACAGCGCACGAGAAACTGCCCACCGCGACGGCCGCGACCACGCCGTACCAGGTGATCGAGCCGAGCTGGGTGAACTGGGTGCCGAGCACCGCCACCAGCCCGAAGAACACGAACACCGCCACCTCGCCGAGGCCCCGGTAGCCGTACGGGTTCGTGCCGCCGGTGTAGAACCAGGCCGCGGCAATGCAGACCAGCCCCACCAGGATGAGCCACGGCGCCGAGGTGGCACTGAGCACGAGTCCGGCCGCGCCGCCCAGGCCGAGGAAGAAGAACGCCACCCGCTTCACCGTGGCCGGTCTGGCGAGCCCGGAGCCGACCAGCCGCAGCGGGCCCACGCGGTCGTCGTCGGTGCCGCGGACGCCGTCCGAGTAGTCGTTGGCGTAGTTGACACCCACGATGAACGACCACGCCACGACCAACGCCAGCAGCGCCTGCCACCACACGAATCCGCCTGCGAGCCCCGCCGCCGCCGAACCGACGAGCACGGGGGCGAACGCGTTGGGCCACGTCCGCGGGCGGGCACCCTCCAGCCACTGGGCCGGGGTGGCGCCGCGCTCGGCGGGGACGTCGGGGGAGTGGGAGGTCTCGCTGGTCATTCTGAGATTGTCCCATCGACGAAGCCGCGGGCGACGGCACGCCGGTCGATTTTGCCGCCGGGGAGTGTCGGCAGGACCGGGAGGACCGCCACCGCGGCGGGCGCGGAGTGAGCGCCGAGTTCCGCGGTCACGTGGGCGCGCAGCTCGTCGGGGCCGGCGGGGGAGCGGAGGGTCACCGCGGCCACCGGCCGTGCGCCGAGCCTGGTGTCGGGGATCCCGACGACGACGACGTCGACCACCGCAGGATGCCGCCGGAGTGCGTCCTCCACGGTCTGCGGCAACAGCGTCAGGCCTCCGACGCTGATCGCCTCGTCGAGCCGGCCGAGAATCCGGAGTCGGCCCGTCTCGTCGAGCCGGCCCGCGTCGTCGGTCCGGAACCAGCCGGCCCGGGCGAACGCGGGATGGCCGGGGGCGTTGCGATATCCCAGGGCGAGCTGTGGTCCGGCCAGCCAGACTCGGCCGGGGGTCCCGGGTGTGCCCACCGTGTCGTCGTCGTCGCCTATCCGGATCCGGACCCCGTCCAGCGGTAGGCCGTCGTACACACATCCGCCCGCGGTCTCGCTCATCCCGTACGTGCGCACCACCCGGATGCCGGCGTCGGCGGCGCGGGCGAGCAGTTCCGGTGCGGCGGCGGCGCCACCCAGCAGGATCGCGTCCAGTCGCGCGAGCGCGGCCACGGCCTCGGGCGAGCCCTCGTCGAGCACCTTCGCGAGCTGTCCCGGGATCAGCGAGGTGTAGCCGCGGACCCCGCCGGCCACGCAGGCCCGCACGGCCGAGGGCAGTCCCGCGGGGTCGAACCCGCCGGTCAGGTCCATCACCACCGGGGCGAACCCGGCACGCAGCGACCGCAGGATCACCTGAAGTCCGGCGATGTGGTGGGCCGGCAGCGCGAGCAGCCACCGGCCGGGCCCACCCAGTACGCGGTCCGTCGCGGCGGCGGAGGCCCCCAGCGCGGCGGCGGAGAGCATGGCCCCCTTCGGCGTGCCGGTCGAGCCGGAGGTGCTCACCACGAGTGCCGCACGGGGGTCGATCGGCTCGCCCGGCCGCTGGCTCTCGACCAGCAGTCGCGTGCGCGCCGGGTCGTCGGCGGGCACCGGCAGCCACGCCGGGCCGCGGTCTGCGAGCACGTCCTCCAGGGCGGGGAACAGCTGCGCGACCGCCGGCCCGCCGGGGACGGGCAGGGTGCGGAGTCTGCGGGGCTCGGTCATGTCATCGGGCCGTGCGGCGTCGCCGGGTTGACCGGCTCAGTAGTAGTACGGGAACTCGTCCCAGTTGGGCTCGCGCTTCTCCAGGAACGCGTCGCGGCCCTCGACGGCCTCGTCGGTCATGTACGCCAGCCTGGTGGCCTCGCCGGCGAACACCTGCTGGCCCATCAGCCCGTCGTCGGTGAGGTTGAACGCGAACTTGAGCATGCGCTGCGCCGTGGGCGACTTGCCGTTGATCCTGCGCGCCCACTCGATAGCGGTGTTCTCCAGCTCGGCGTGGTCGATCACCCGGTTGACCGCGCCCATGTGGAACATCTCCTCGGCCGTGTAGGTCTCGCCCAGGAAGAAGATCTCGCGCGCGAACTTCTGGCCCACCTGCTTGGCCAGGTACGCACTGCCGTAGCCGGCGTCGAACGAGCCCACGTCGGCGTCGGTCTGCTTGAACCGGGCGTGCTCGCGGCTCGCCAACGTCAGATCGCACACGGAGTGCAGGGAGTGCCCGCCGCCGGCCGCCCAGCCGCTGACCAGGCAGATTACGACCTTGGGCATGGTGCGGATGAGCCGCTGTACCTCGAGGATGTGCAGGCGGCCGCCCTCGGCCTTCACCCGCGCCTGATCGACCTTGTCGGCGGTCGCGCCGGCCACGTCCGAGTCGTGCTCCGTGGAGTACTGGTACCCGGAGCGGCCGCGGATGCGCTGGTCGCCACCGGAGCAGAACGCCCAACCGCCGTCGCGCGCGCTGGGGCCGTTGCCGGTGAGCAGGACGGTCCCGACGTCGGGCGTGCGGCGGGCGTGGTCGAGCACCCGGTACAGCTCGTCCACGGTGTGGGGCCGGAACGCGTTGCGGACATCCGGCCGGTCGAACGCGATACGCACGATCCCGTTGGCCCGGCCCTCGCCCACATGCCGGTGGTAGGTGAGGTCGGTCAGGTCCACGCCACGCGCGAAGCCCTCGATCTCCCGCCACTGCGACGGGTCGAACGGGTTGCCGGCGTCCTGCCCAGTGTCCTGCCCCGCGGCCTGCCCCGCGCCCTTCGGGGAGGTGCCGCGGCCGGTGCTGCTCTGCTCAGTCATGGCCTCGACGTTAGCGTGGACCTATGACATCCGTACCGGGTCCCGAGTCGATCGACGATCTGCTCGACCGCGTGCACGTGGTGGCCCTGCCCATGCGGGTGCGGTTCCGCGGCATCACCGAGCGTGAGGTCGCGCTGATCGAGGGGCCGTCCGGGTGGGGTGAGTTCGGGGCCTTCCCGGAGTACGGGAACGACGAGGCGGCCACCTGGCTGGCGTCCGCGATCGAGATGGCGTGGCAGGGTCCGCCCCCGGCGCGGCGCTCGCGGGTGCCGGTCAACGCGACGGTCCCGGCGGTCGCCGCGGGTGAGGTGGCCGGGATTCTCGAGCGGTTCCCGGGCTGCACCACGGTCAAGGTGAAGGTGGCCGAGTCCGGGCAGCAGCTCGTCGACGACGTGGCCCGCGTCGCCGCCGTCCTGCAGGCCCGCCCCGGTGCGCGCGTGCGAGTCGACGCCAACGGTGCGTGGTCCGTCGACGAGGCCGCCCACGCGGTGCGCGTCCTCGACCAGGCCGTGCGCGCAGCGGACGCCTCACGCTCTCCCGGGACCGGGCCGGTGTCGCTGGACGGGCCGGGGTTGGAGTACGTGGAGCAGCCGTGCGCCACCGTCGAGGAGCTCACCGAGTTGCGCGCGCGACTTGCTGGCGACGGGGTGCGCGTGGACGTGGCCGCCGACGAGTCGATCCGACGCGCCGAGGATCCGCTGCGGGTCGTCCGGGCGGGCGGGGCGGACCGGGCGGTGGTCAAGGTCGCGCCACTGGGTGGCCCGCGTCGTCTGTTGGCCGTGGCCGCGGGGCTCGGGGTGCCGGTGACGGTCTCGAGCGCGCTGGACTCCGCCGTCGGGGTGTCCGCCGGGGTCGCGGCCGCCGCCGCGCTCCCGGGAGGCCGTGCGTGCGGCGACAACCACTGCGACGACGACGAGATCCCCGCCTCCGGCCTGGGCACCGGCGGGTTCTTCGTCGAGGACGTGGTCGAGCCGGGCGCGTTCACCCTGGTCGACGGCCATCTCCCGGTGGGGCCGGTGGTGCCGGAGGAGGCCCGGCTGGAGGGACTTCGTGCGGGCCCAGACCGGCGGGACTGGTGGCTGGACCGGATCCGCCGGTGTCACGCGCTGCTGTGACGTGCGACCGCGCCGGACCGTACGGCCGGGCTCGGCGCGCGGCCCTTCTTTCTGCTCTACGCTTGGCCCGTGACTCCGCCGCCTTCGCCGAAACCCGTCGGCGCGGGACCACTCCCGCCTGCGGAGTTCCTGCGCTGGTACGGCGGGTGGGACCCGCTGGACCCGACCTCCGTCGTCGAGTTCCTGCGTGGATTCGACAGGCCGTGGTGGATCGTCGGAGGCTGGGCGCTCGAGGCGTTCACGGGGATCGGCCGGCCGCACGAGGACATGGACATCTCGATCGATGCCGCGGACGCCGAGTGTCTGCGCCGGTTCCTCGCGGAGCGGGGGTGGACCACGTGGAACATGGATGACGGCTGGTTGCGCCCGTTCGACCACCGTTTCCGGGAGATCCGACCGACCAGCAACATCTGGGTCAGGGCCGATGCCCGCTCGCCGTGGATCCTGGACGTCCCGCTGACGCCGTTCCGCGACGGGTTGTGGACCAACAAGAAGCTCCCCGGCCAGGCGATGAGGCTCGAGGACGCCACCTGGACCGACGGCGGACTGCGCTATCTCCAGCCGGAGATCGTCTTGTTCATGAAGCACGCACAGGTGCGCGGGAAGGACGTCCGCGACGCCGAGCAGGCGTTACCGCTGCTGGGGCCCCGGCGTCGCGAATGGCTACGGGACGCGGTGTCGCAGGTGGCCCC
>DWWG01000140.1 GCA_019119875.1 Candidatus Dietzia intestinigallinarum
CTGGAACATCGACGGTCTGGCCCACACCGCGGGCGCGGCCGCCCCGCCGGCCGCGGCGCTGACCGCCGCCGGCATCGACACCCCCGACAGGCCGACCACGCCCGACGTGCCCGGCGGGACCGTGTCGGGCGCTGGCGGCGGATCCGCCGCACCGACCGACGCCGCCACCGAGCAGGCGCTGCTGGCCTCACCGGCGCGCACCGATCAGGCCACCGGGCCGGGCGCCGCCTCGGGCACGGCCGGAACGACGGGCGGTCCGGTGAACGCGGCCACCACTGCAGCCGGTGCGCCACTGGCCCCTGTACACGGTGCCCCTGGCCAGCGGGCAGGTGCCGCAGGCACCGGCATCGGCGGAGTACGCGGTCTTGCCGGAGCCCGCAGCAGTACGACTGGCGGACGGGACCGTGGGGTGGGCAGCGCAGCCGGGCTCGTCGGGGGCGGCGGGGCCACCGGTGCCGGAGCCGGAGCCGCACGGATGGGCGGGGCCGGAACCCTGGCCGGTCGTGGTCTCTCGGCCGGACCGGGAGTCGGCGGCCCATCCTCTGGTGTTCCGGGGGCAGGCGCAGGAAACGTCACCGGTGCACCCGCCGGCGCTGGCGGGACGGCACCGTCGTCGTCGTTGACCGGCGGTTCCACCCCGGGCCGACCAGGCGCCATGCCCATGGGAATGATGGGCGCCGCCGGGGCCGGGAAGGACACCCGCCGACGCGGCCACACCCCAGCCGGCTACCTCACCAACGCCACCAACACCACCGACATCATCGGCCACCCCGTCAAAGTCACACCCCCACTCCTCGGCAACCCACCCCCGTCCACCGAATCGGGGGTTGGTGCCGGTCCAACAGAGACGGAGGAGCAGACGGCCGGCCACCGAATCGCCGGACTTCGTGCGATGTCGGTACCGCGACGTCCCGCCGGCGGCCCACATGAGTGACATCTCGTGGAGCGGATGACGGGATTCGAACCCGCGACCCTCACCTTGGCAAGGTGATGCGCTACCAGCTGCGCCACATCCGCATCGATCCCGGGGCGTCTGCACGCCCTCGGCCTCGCGAACAAGAACACTATCCCATCCCGGAACGGGGCAGTGGGCGGGGTGCTCCCGCACGGGCCCGTGGGGATCCGTGAGCCGTTGTACCCTGCCAGGTTTCGCTCAGGTTGCCCCGACTAGCCTGGGATCGACCGGCGCCGAGCCACGCCCCGGCGCACCGCGACCCGCAGATGGACCCCATGCCCAGAACAGCCGCCGTCACCGCCTTCTTCCGCAACGCATGGCGCACACTCACCGCGATGCGCACGGCCCTGATCCTGCTGTTCCTGCTGGCTGTCGCCGCCGTGCCCGGTGCCCTCCTTCCGCAGCGCAGCCTCAATGAGGGCAACGTCATCGAGTACATCGAGGAGAACGGCTGGCTCGGTGAGCTCTACGACAAACTGCAGCTGTTCGACGTGTTCTCCAGCTGGTGGTTCACCGCCATCTACGTGCTGCTGTTCGTCTCGCTGGTCGGCTGCCTGACGCCGCGCTCGATCGAGCTGGTCAGGCAATTGCGGACGCCGCCCCCGCTGGCACCACGGAACCTGAGCCGACTGCCGCATCACGCCGCGTACCGCACCACCGCCACACCGGAGCAGGCGGCGGACCGGGTGCAGCGCGCGCTGCGCGGGTGGCGGGTGCGTCGCAACGACGGCGACGGCCGCGTCGCCGGCACCATCGAGCTGTCCTCCGAGCGTGGCTACACGCGCGAGGTCGGCAACATCGTCTTCCATTTCGGGCTGCTCGCACTGCTCATCATGTTCGCGGCCGGCAAGTTCGTGTACGCCGAAGGCATGCGGGTGCTCATCGCCAACGAGGACTCGCCGGCGTTCTGCAACACCACCCCGAGCGCCTACGACTCGTTCCGCGCCGGGTTGCTGGTCGACGGCACGGACCTCGAGCAGTTCTGCATCAAGGTCGAGGATTTCCGCGCCGACTACCTGCCCAACGGACAGGCCGAGATGTTCACGTCCAACATCCGGTACAGCGAGGACGTCACCACCACGGATCCCGACACGTGGGAGCCGTACGAGATGCGGGTCAACCACCCGCTGCGAATCGGTTCGACGCGCGTCTACCTGCAGGGGCACGGCTTCGCGCCCACTTTCACGGTGACGTACCCCAACGGTGAGACCCGGACGGACACCCAGCACTGGCAGCCGACCGACCTGCTGGCTTTCCTGTCCTCGGGGATCATGCGGTTCGATCCGCCGGCGGGCATGTACCCGGACCTGTACGAGCGGCGTGAGCAGCAGATCGCGGTGCAGGGACTCTTCGCGCCGACCGCGCAGTTCGACGGCACCCTGCTCAGTTCGCGCTTCCCGCGGATGGACGATCCGGCGGTGGCGATCGACGTCTATCGCGGCGACACGGGCCTGGACACGGGCCGCCCGCAGTCGGTCTTCGCGCTGGAGCCGGACCTCATCGAGTCGGGTCTGCTCAACCGCGAGGCCCGCGTCAATCTGAGGCCGGGCGAGTCCACGACGCTGGCCGACGGCACCGAGGTCCGGTTCGACGGCGCCGAGGAGTTCATCAACATCCAGGTCTCGGAGGATCCCACGCAGATCTGGGTGGGAGTGTTCGCCGTGGTGATGATGGGCGGGCTGGTGTTGAGCCTGATGGTGCGGCGCCGGCGGATCTGGGCGAGGGTGAGTGTCGACGACGACGACGTCACCCGCGTCGACCTGGGCGGCCTGGCCCGGACGGACCGATCGGGCTGGGGCTCGGAGTTCGATCAGCTCCGGGACACGCTCGCGGCGGAATCGACTGTCACACCCGTCTTGCCCGGTGGGGCTGAGTCGGGACACACTTCAACCAGTCCCGGCGCGGCCGGTGACGACGTGCGGAAGGACGACACCCGGTGAACACCTTGATTCTCGCGCAGGGGCTGCCTGTGAACGAGACCCTGTCGACATACTCGGACCTGGCGTTCCGTACCTCATTCGGCATCTACGTGCTGGCATTGATCGCGTCGCTGATCTACTACGCGGGATTCCGGGTGGCCAAGGTGTCCGAGAAGGAGCTCGTGACGGCCGGTGGAACCGGGCTGACCGAGTCGACCTCGCTCACGGAGACCGCAGCAGCCGACGATGCACGCGCCGCCTCCGGTAACCCCCGGTGGGCCCGGATCACACAGCTGTTCGTCGTGCTCGGCTTGGCGTTCGCTGTCGCGGCTTGGGTCCTGCGCGGAGTCGCCACCAGCCGGTTCCCGCTCGGCAACATGTACGAGTACATCCTCGGGACCACGGTTCTCGGTGTGGGCGCCGGTCTGGTGTTTCTGCGTAAGCCCGCCATGCAGGCGGCGTGGCCGTACGTGCTGCTGCCCGTTTTGGTGTTGATGTTCTTCGGCGGGACGCACCTGTACTCGGAGGCGGCCCCCGTGGTGCCTGCGCTGCGTTCGTACTGGCTGCCGATCCACGTGTCGATCATCGTGCTGGGCTCGGGCATCCTGTTCATCCCGGGCGTGGTGTCGATCATGTACCTGATCCGCGTGTGGCAGCCACAGGGACAGGAGTCCGGCTGGGGAGCGTGGTTGGCGCGGCCGCTGCCGACGGCCGAGACCCTGGACCGGCTGGCCTATCGCGTGACCGTGATCGGGTTCCCGATCTTCGGTGTGGGTATCCTCCTCGGCGCCGTGTGGGCAGAGAGCGCGTGGGGGCGCTTCTGGGGCTGGGATCCCAAGGAGACCGTCTCGTTCATCACCTGGGTGCTGTACGCGGTCTATCTGCACGCCCGGGCGACGACGGGGTGGGGTCCCAAGAAGGCGGCGTGGATCAATATCGCGGCGTTCTCGGTGCACGTCTTCAACCTGTTCTTCATCAACATGGTGGTCTCGGGTCTGCACTCCTACGCGGGTCTTAACTGACCCCTCGTTTTTGGAGTCGTTGTTCGGCTTGCGCCCTGAGGTGGCGTTTTTTGGTGTGTCGGCGTTGCCTCTGGTGTGGGCGGCGTTGTGATCTGGCTAGTCCGTTGCCGGTGTGGCCGGTTTCGGCTGCTTCTTGTTGTAGGCGGCTGCGGTGTGGGTGTCGTGGTGCGGCGAAGTGTGCAAGTGGTCCGTTGGGTGTGCTGGTGATGTGGGTCCCGGGGTTGTGGTCGGGGTGGTGTGGTCCGTGGATCCATATGTAGTCGCCTTCGGTGTTTCGGTAGTAGGCCCAGATGCCTTCGGTTTTG
>DWWG01000141.1 GCA_019119875.1 Candidatus Dietzia intestinigallinarum
TACTACAATAGGGTGAGGCGGCATTCCACACTGGGCTATTTGACACCGGTCGAGTTTGAACTAGGATTCAGAGACATATACGAACTCGCTGCTTAATTTCAGTGGCCACTTTAGCGGGAACACTCCAGTCATCAACGTCCTGCCCCGCAACAGCTAGACCCTGCCCATGCTGTCACCGCCCGCTGCGTGGCAACCGACACCGTGGCTGGCGTTCGCGAGGCCGTCCCGCCACAACCACAGGTGTTCCACTGACGGTTGCTGGCGCAGTGGCCGCGGCCATCGGTCACTTCAACCCCGAGCCGGGGGCGTTTGGTGTTGGTCACCACAGTGATAGGGGGCGGCCCGCAGCGATGGCGTCGTTGATGCATTGGTCGATAATGTGCGCAGGGTCATCTGCGGTGAGGGCGGTGCGTATTGCGGCGGCGATGGCGCGGGAGAGGCCGGCGGTGCCGCGGGTGTCGGCCAGGGGGCTGCTATGGCTGTGTCGTCGTGCGAGGTACTCGGTGCGGTTATCGGTGGCGGTGCCCAGGCGTAGGTGGTGGGGGTTGGTGCAGCCGGCGAAGTCGCAGCGGTGGCACAGGATGGGGTCGGTCAGGGCGCTCCAGCCAAGTCGTTCGATGATGCCGTGTTCGAGTTGGTAGGCGTACAGGTGTGCCGGGACGGTGCCGCGGCGGGAGAGCCCGGGCAGGCTGGCGGCGCGGAAGGAGCCGTGGCCGGTGGAGGAGATCGCGCCGATCCAGGGCCAGCATTGGTCTGGGCCGCGGCGGTAGCGCTTGGCCTCGAACCGCTGCCGGGTCGCGGGGTCTGCGAGCCAAACCCGCCACAACGTGGCCGGGGTGCGCACAGGGCGCGGGTCACCGAGCAGAGAGAGCTGCTGGGTGTCGGTTCCAGAGGGTAGAGGGAACAGGGCGGCGGTCATGGTGGCCTCGAGGGGTGTCGGGGAGCTGTTACCGAGTGGGCTCAGGATAGGTGTCGACTCCGACATTGGCGTTGTCATCGTCGAGGCGTGCGGCGAGATAGATGCCCTGGTCGCGGGCTGCCAGGGCGCTCCAGCGCAGGGCGGCGGCGATAGACAGGCCGAGTAAGTCGGCCAGGACAGAGGCGGGCAGGTCCGCGGCCAGGGCCAGCAGCGCGCCGCCGCGGGCGGCGCGGGCGTCGAGCTCAAGATCGCGGTTGAGCAGGCGGGCTAGGCGGCTGGGGTCGAGATGGGCTGCGTTGCGGCCGGGGAAGATCCAGATAGGGGCACCTGTTGGGCGGGGATCGTCGATGGGTGCCGGTTGTTCTGCGAGGTCGGTGACGAGGGTGGCCAGGACGGGTGGCAGCAGGACCGGGTGGTCGCGAAGTGTCAGGTAGGTGTCGTCGCCTGCGGTGGTGATGTCCTCGGTGCTTAGTGCTGCGATTCGGATGAGGTTTTGCCCAAACAGTAGGACCAGTGCGCCGGCGACACGCATGCGCAGGTCGAGGGAGGGGTCGGTGAGGCACCGGCGCAGGAGCTGCCACCGGGTGTCTTCGTCGAGGACGTGCCCGGGAAGACCCTCGGTGCCTAGCCACGGCACGTGGAGGTCTGTGGTGAGCCCGCGTCCAGCGGTCCAGGTCAGGAAGTCGCGGACCCGGCGACGGGTGGTCGCGCCTTCATCGAGCCAGGAATCGACGTCGTACTGGGTTGCCTGGGCCAGGTCGGTGCCGCGGTCCTGGAGCCAGTGCAGGAAGTCGGCGGCGCATCGGATGCGGGTTCGCGCGTATTTGCCTGCGGAGGGACTGTTACCGCGGGCGCGGCGCAGTCGGTGGGTGACGTGCCAGGTGGCGTAGGGCTGGAGTACGACGGCGATTTGTGGGGGTTGGTCGGCCAGCAGTGCGTCGATCCATAGGTTGAGTCCGTCGACGATGTCCTCTCGTGGGGGCAGAACCTCCAGGGCTATTAGTAGTCGCCGAAGGTGGTGGGTGCGGGTGTTTGGAGGCGTGCGGTCCAGGCTCTCGTGGGTCAGGGGTTCATCCTCGGCGATGAGGGTGGTGAGCAGGATGAACCAACTGTGTCGGCTGGCGAGCAGTAACGCGGTGCGTCTCGGTGGGTAGGTCTTGAGTAGCAGGTCTCGGATGGAGTCGGTTTGGGCGCGTAGGTGCGGATGGGTGCACTGCAGGGCGTGGTCGACTTGGGCGGTGTTGCGGCAGCCGAGGCAGTCGGTGGCGGTGACCAGGAGGTCGATGGTTCCGCAGGAGCGGCAGTACCAGTTCCTGTGCTCGCCTGAGCACGGGCCGCAGAGCGGGTGGCCGTGGGCGTCGCGTCCGGCCTGGGGGCGTTGGTGACCGCAGGAGGTGCAGGTGATGGGGTTCTCGCGCAGCTGGTGGCAGCAGGGATCGCACACGGGCCCGAGCGGCAGGGTGATGCGCACTGATCGGGTGAGACCGCATACCGTGCAGCGCTCTTTGGTGGCGGGCCTGGCCTGCCGGTGGGGTCGTTGTTTAGATCGGCATGATGAGCAGATCGGTCGCCCGGTGGGCACTCCCCTGTCGCAGGGTTTCGTTTGGCCACAGATGGTGCACTCGGCGATCGGTGGGGTGTAGCAGCGGTAGCAGATCCACGTGCCGGGGAGGTCGGGGTCGCGGCGGGCATGAGGCGTAGATCGCGTGCAGTGGTGGCAGGTGCGGGGGCGGCTGCGGTGGTAACAACGAGGGCAGAGCGGTCCGGTGTCGGTGATGGCGTGGGCCGGTTGATCGGGGCGTCCGCAGTCGCTGCAGGTGTACAGCTTTTTGGGCCCGCAGGCCTGGCAGAGGGGTTGTCCGTCGATGCGGTAGGCGACCGGGCGGTGCCGTTGGCAGCGTGAGCATGGTGGTCGGCGATCGGGGTCCGCGCGTCGGCATTGAGCGCAGAGCACGCCGTCGTCTTCGCGGGCGGCGGGTACCGCCAGGGTTCCGCATCGCCGGCACGGGGTTCGCCGGGAGGCGTTGTAGCAGGACAGGCACAAACGTCCCCCGCTCGGTGCGCGATAGCGCAGGCGACGCTGCTTGCCACAACCTGAGCACTGTGGCGGGGCGATCACTTCGGTCGGAAGCGCAGCGACCTGGTCGAGTACCCGGTGTAGCCCGGGCGGTACGCCATCTGGGCGAGTGCGCACTGCTTCGGGGTGGCGGCGCACGTAGTCGAGCACGTATTGGAGCTCGTCCGGTAACAGTTCCGCGGCGGTGATCGCGGCGCGATGTGCCGCCTTGGGGTGGTCGGGATGGAGGAAGGCGAGCACGGCCGCCAGGCCGGTCGTGGGGTCGGTCATGAGCCTGTGGGTCGGCGGATCGTGGTGCGTCGCACGGGCGGCGGGTGGCCGGCGTCGGCGGTGCCGGTGGGTTTGGTAACCGAGACGTCGGCGGCGGTGATCTCGATGAGGTCGGAGGTGTCGACGTCGAGGATGTCGCACAGTGCCGCGAGCACGTCCAAGCTGAGGCGTTGCGGGGTGGTGGTGACAAGGCGGTAGACCTGTTCGCGGGACAGGTGGACACCGCGTTCGGCCAGTAGCGGTACAAGGTCGCTGGTGGCGAAGTGCCCACGTTCGGCCATCAGGGTGCGCAGGTGCCAGGTGTAGCTCATCTTCTTGTTCACGGGCTCTCCCACAGGTCGGGGTGGCGGCTCAAGGATCGGCGCAGCAAGCGGTTGCGGTACTCGTCGGACACGCCGGTGTAGATGGCGGTGGTCGCGGCGTAGGAGTGCCCGACCTGAGTGGAGACGAACCGTTCGGGGTAGTCGAACTCCACCAAGTGGGTGACGTAGGAGTGGCGCAGGCAGTGCAGGTCCAGCACCGGGTCCAGGCCGGCTGCGTCGCGGGCAATGGTGAACGCGTCATTGATGCGGCGCATGGAGATGCGGTCCGAGCGTTCGGTGACCCACAAGGCTGGATGGGATCGGCATCCCAGCAGTGGCCGGATTTCGTTTCGCCAGTGCTCCAGGACCGGCACGATCCAGTCCATTTCCGGGACGGTCAGCACGGTGCGACGTTTAGCCGCCCCTCCCCTGCTGGCTTTGCCGAACCGGACGAACACAGCGCCACAGTCGCGGTAGCCCGGCGTGGTGGGGTTGTGCCGTAGGTCGGTTATATCCAGGCCCCACGCTTCCTGGCGACGGAGTCCGAACGCGTAGATCGTCTTCAAAAGTGCGGCGTCGCGTTGCGCGGTCAGAGCGCCCTTGCGCCCGGTGCCTGGGATCGCTTCGGCTCGTCCGTCGGCGGCATCGAACAGGGCCTGCACTTCGTCGTAGGTCAGTGGCCGGCGGCCGGGGGCGCCTTCGTAGTCGGTGGTGTGAACGATGGTGTTCCACTCGTGCAGGATTTGCTGCGGCACCGCGTCAAAGAGCTGCTCGCACGTTCCGATCCAGCCGTACCGGGGATCGGTGATGTAGGTAAGGAACATCCGGATGGTGATCTCGTACATCCGTGCCGTGGACATCGCGATCGGCTGCTCTGCTTGACGGCGGTCGGAGATGAACGCTTCGACGTCCGCGCATGCCCAAGCCCACGGGTACTCGTTCGTGAACACGGCGAAGCGTCGGATCAAAGCGATACGTACTTCGATCGTCTTAGCCTTGAGAAATCGGGCCCGCTGTTGCATCGCCCACCCGTCGAGCATCGCCTCGAGCACGGCGGGTTTGGCGTCGAGGAATGTCACGCCGTCCGGCAGGACTTGGCGTGCGGAACCGGGGAGTTCACCCCTCACAACCATGTTGCATACGATGCAACATCGAGTCGTTTAATGCAATGGCTAAAGTGGAGGTCCAGCGACGCTGGTCTGATTGGAAAGCGCGTTTCAATGGGCGTCCAGCGGGTTCACAATGAGGTCGAATAGTCGACCAGATGTAACTTCGCTCGGTTCCGTCCGTACCCGTCGGAGATGGCGCCGGTCCAGATGTGGCACCCGTTGCCCGGGGCGCGCACGATACGGGAGTAAAACGCGGCAATCGCCGCCTCGGTCGGCGGCAGTGTCGAGTCGTACGGCCTGGACCGCCTCGCGGCAGGCCGGGGCCGGGGGCGGGCGCCCATTCCCGGCAGCGGGATGTCCTCGAACCACCGGCCCGAGGAAGGCTCAGTGCTGCTGCTCACCGTTGGTGTCCGCCGAGGTCTGATCCGCCGCTGGCGTGTCACCGCCGTCGGCATCGTTGACCGTGTCGTCGGTGACCGGGGTGTTGTCCTTCGCGGCGCGGATCGCCGCCCCGACCTCACGGGCGGACAGGCCGGTCATCTCCGCCAGGTCAGCCTGCGCCACGCCCAGGTCCCGAAGCTCGACCAGCGCCTGACCGAGGGCGATCTGCGCGTCATCGCGGGCGTCGATCGCCGAGAACACCGCGACCAGCTTGGCCTCGCGCTTGCGCGCCCGCTCCAGCTCGTCGGCCATCGCCTGACGAGCCCTCGCGCGTGCGGTTTGTGAACGTGAATCAGTCTTGGTAGCCGCCATGTGATCGACCCTATTGCCCTACCAACAGTGCCGCAATGCCCAACCACC